>WHSL01000315.1 GCA_009380095.1 Streptosporangiales bacterium
CGCGACGAGGCCGAGCGCCCGCAGCCGGCCGCCGCGAGACCAGCGATGGGGGCGACGGCCGTGACCACGAGGACCATGGGGGCGCATGCGTACCTCCGAGGCGGGCGAAACGCCGCCTCATCCTCGCAACCACCGTGCCCGAGGTCGCCACCCCCGGCCACTAACGGACATCACACGCGGGCCTCCGGGCTCACGCCCCTACGAGGCCGGCGACGCAGCGTGACCACGGTGAACGCGGTCGCGAGCAGCATGGGCACGCCGATGACGATGACCCATCCGGCCGGGAGCCCGAGGATCTCCACGTCGTCGGTCTCGTACACGACGTCCCGGTACGGCGTGTCGCTGTCCGCGGCGGCGAACCGGTAGTCGTCCTCGATCGACGACGGCCGTATGGACCTGTCGATCAGCTCGGTCAGATACATCCCGTCGCCGAGGAAGCCCTTGAGCCCGGGAGAGGCCACCTGTCCGGGCGTGACGGGCCCCGCGAAGGACTTCCGCAGCGGTATCGCCGAGGTCTGCTCGACCCGGTGCCCGGCCAGCACGTACAGGTGCAGGGCCTGGTCCGTCGTGGCCAGCCGGGAGAGCCGCATGGGGTAGACGAGCTCGGGCGTACGGAACGTCACGTGCAGCGGGTCGAGCGCCCCGGTGAGCGAGCCGGCGCCCTGCGGGGTGAGCTTGACCGCGACGTACTTCCACCCCTCCCGCACGTACGGCCGCAGCGCCCGGCCGAGCTTCGGGCTCAGCCGATAGCCGTTGGCGCGCAGCCATCCGGCGAGCGCCGACGGGTCCTCCGCGTCGAGCGTGGCCACCTCGAACGGCCCGATCCGCCGCTCGCCGAGCACCGTGACCCGCCCGTCCGCGGAGCCGGGCGCGGCGCCCGCCATGTCATCGCCGGACCCGAACCATCGCGACCGGGTCACCACCCGCGGCTCGGTGAGCCGGTCGAGCTGCTCGAACCACGCACGGTCCCCTGGCTTGACCTGGGCCTTCGTCGGTGTGGGGAACAGCCAGGCCGCGTCGGTGGTGTCGGAGTCGATGGACAGCCGCATCACGATGTCCTCGGTGCGGGTGCGCTCGTCGTACCGCACGATGGAGGTCTCGTCGGACACGATGACCGAGCTGTCGGACACCATCGCGCCGCAGCCGCACGCCCAGGCCGGCTGGGCGACCGCCGCCAGCGACGCGCCGGCGAGGACGCCGGCCACCGCGGCCAGCCGTGCCAGGACCCGCATCCCGCCTCCCCGGAAGATCACCGATGCCGTGACTTACGACTCCGCGGGCGCCGAGGCGGTTCCGCGCGGATCGACACCAGATCCTGCCGGTTCGAGCGGCGCGACACGCGAGGGACGCGAGAATGCCGTGCGTCAGGGGATGACGCGGTAGTGCAGGTGCACCATCCCGTTGCGGAACCGCCGTTCACCGAGCAGCTCCAGCGGCACCCGCACCTGGCTGGGCAGCGCGGACTTGCCGCCGCCCACCACGATCGGCGTGAGGTACAGATCGCACTCGTCCACCAGGCCGGACTTGAAGGCGTGGAAGGCGAGCTCCGGACCCGACACGGTCAGGTCGGACGGGGCCTCCTCCTTCATCCGGCGGACCGCCTCGGGGTTGAAGTGGCGCTCGATCCGGGTCCGGGCGGTGGAGACCTTCTCCAGTGTGGAGGAGTAGACGACCTTCTCGGCGGCCTGCCACAGCTCGGCGAACTCCCGCATCAGCGGGCCCTGCTCGGCGAGCGATTGGTCGGTCTCCCAGCCGCTCATGGCCTCGTACATGCGGCGGCCGTACAGGAACGTGCCGATCGGCCGCTCCTGCTCGTTGACGTACGCGTGCACCTCCGCGTCGGGGACGGCCCAGTCGAACTTGCCGCCCTCGTCCTCGATGTAACCGTCGAGCGACATGATCGCCGTGTACTTGAGCAAGCCCATGTTTCCCCTCTCGCCTACGTAAGGCACTCCCCGAATCCACGGCGTTAGACCGTGCGGCGACCCGAAACTGATCGGTGCGAGCCAGGGAAGGATCATCCGCGGCGGATGTTGGCACCGGCACCACCGCCGTACCGGGGAGGAACCGCCATGGACCTCAGCGTCGTGATCGCCTCACGGCCGAACGTGCCGCCCGACGACGAGCTCCGTACGGCGACCCTCGCCGACCGGCTCGGCTTCGCGGACCTGTGGATCGGTGAAGGCTTCGTCTGGGACGCGTTCGCGCTGGCCACGGCGGCCGGCGCGGCGACGGAGCGGATCCCGCTGACGGTCGGCCCGATCCCCGTCGCGGTACGGGACCCGGCGTCGATCGCCCGCGGCGCCGCGTCGGTGGCCGCGCTGACCGGCCGCGCCACCGGGGTCGCGCTGGGCACCTCCAGCCTGCGCGTGGTGGAGCGGATGCACGGCAGGTCCCGGCGCCGCCCGGCGACCACGCTGGCGGAGAGCGCGCAGGCCGTACGCCGGCTGTTCGCCGGGAAGGTCGCGGACTTCGACGGGGAGACGGTGGCCAGCCATGACTACCGGCTCCGGCTGGACCCGCCGGGCGGCACGATCACCCTCGCCGCGTTCGGCGACCGGGCCATCGCGGCCGCGGCACGGTACGCGGACCGCATGGTGCTGGATCTCGTCGCGCCGGGGCAGGTACGTGGGCTGCGGGCACGGCTGGAGGCGGCGGCGCGCGAGGCCGGGCGCCCCGTACCGCGGCTGGCGGCCTGGATTCCCGCGGCCGTGGAGCCCTCGGCCGAGGCCGAGGCGCAGGTCGCGGAGAGCCTGGCCGGCTACCTGGAGGTGGCGGGGTACGCCGGGGTGCTCACCGAGGCGGGCCTCGGTGAGGCGGTCGGGCTCGCCGCGGCCGGGGCGCCCATGGACGAGCGCAGGCGGGCCATGCCTCCGGACGCGGGCCGCGCGATCGGGCTGGTCGGCGACGAGGCGACCGTACGGACCCGGCTCGCCGCGTACGCCGACGCCGGCCTCGACGAGCTGGTGGTGGTGCCCGCCACGGCCGGGGATCCAGGTGGGGAACGCAGCCTGACCGCTCTGGCGGAAATGTCCGGACCGGAGCCCTTCTGACGCGCGGATCGCCGAACCGGGCAGCGTCTGCCAATCCCATCCGCGAGCGTCGGCAACGCTTGACGTATCACCGGATGCGGTGAATTGCGAACCTTCTTCTGAGCCCCCGGGCCGCCATGACCAGGCCCCGCCCTGGCCGGACCGGTGCGGTGCGAAAGGAGGCCGTCGTGAGGCGAGCGGTCATCGTCCTGCTGGCCACGGTGTTCGCCGTGGGCCTCGTCACCGTCCCGGCCGCGGCCCCCGCGTACGCGACCCCGCCCAACATCCCCTCCGCGAGCACCGCCGCGGCTCGGCTCGCCGAGCTCCGGGTGGCCACCGAGTCGCACCACGACAGCTATGACCGCGACCTGTTCCCGCACTGGATCACCATCTCCGGCAGCTGCAACACCCGGGAGACCGTGCTCAAGCGGGACGGCACCAGCGTGGTGACGGACTCCGCCTGCGCCGCCGTCTCCGGCCGCTGGTTCAGCCCGTACGACGGCGCGACCTGGACGGCCGCCTCCGACGTGGATATCGACCACGTGGTGCCGCTGGCCGAGGCCTGGCAGTCCGGCGCGTGGGCGTGGAGCACCGCGCGGCGCGAGGACTACGCCAACGACCTCGGCGGCCCGGAGCTGTGGGCGGTCACCGACAACGTCAACCAGTCCAAGGGCGACCAGGACCCGGCCACCTGGCAGCCGCCGCGCACCGCGTTCCGGTGCACGTACGCGCGGGCGTGGATCCAGGTCAAGTGGTTCTACTCGCTGTCGGTGAACAGCACCGAGAAGTCCGCGCTCAACAGCATGCTCGGCACCTGCTGAGTCCGCCGGTCAGCCGGGGAAGGCGAGTGCCCGGGCGGGGTTGTGCACAGTGATCGCCGCGATCATGGCGTCGTCGATCCCCTTACGCCGCATCAGCGGCAGGACATGGTCGAGGATGTGGGCGAAGCCCTCGCCGCCGTACCGCGTCATGTTGGTCTTGTGGCAGATGTCCTGGGAGATCAGGATCTGCTCGGCGTGGCCGTGTGCGATGAGGTCCACGATGTAGTCGACGCGGGTCGCGTCGTTGGGCATGTCGATCGGGGCCAGAGCGTAGTAGCTGGACTCCTGGCCGAACAGGTCGAACTCCGCGTAGCAGCCGGTCTCGGCGATGGCCCGCATCTCCGCGGCGGAGAACACGGTGCGCTCGACGTGGCTCATGATCACCCGGGACGGGTCCACGCCCTCCTCGGCGACGATGCGGAGCGCCGCCAGCGGCGAGAGCGGGTCGCGGCCGGGGTGGATCATCAGCGCCGCGCCGGTCTCCCGCTGGGCCGCGCAGGCCGCGCGCAGCACCTTGTCCTCGTCGGGATGCAGCGGATGGCTGAGCCCGATCTCGCCGATCAGCCCGGACTTGATCCCAGTCCCGTCCACGCCGGTCCGCACGTCCGCGACGATCTCGGCGGTGAGCTCCTCCCGGGTACGGGCCGCCACGTCCGCCGGGTGGTAGTCGCGGAAGTAGAACCCGGCGCCCATCACGACGTGGACGCCGCTGCGCCGGGAGATCTCCGCCAGCCCCCGTGGGTCGCGGCCGAGGCCGATGCTGGTGGCGTCCACGATCGTGCCGCCGCCGGAGGCGGTGTAGCGGGCCAGCTCGTCCACCGCGACGTCCACGTCGAACAGGCGCAGGTCTTCGGAGGTGTGGTGGCGGCGTACGCGGTAGTGGTTCTCCAGCGTGATGGGCGCGTTGTCCAGGGCGCGGTCGGCCACCGGGCGGCGGGTGGTCTTCGGGCGGGAGAGGTCGATGAGCAGGTGCTCATGCGGTTGCGTGTGTCCGAGTGCGGACGGGTCGACGTCGCCGAGGACGGTGCGGACGATGGGCTGGGTCACGGGTCCTCCTCGCTAGGGGGTCACCGTCGATCATGCCCATCGGTCGCCCGCTGCCGGGCCCCCGGCTCCCCCGGC
>WHSL01000206.1 GCA_009380095.1 Streptosporangiales bacterium
CCGCCATGGGCCTGCGGCTCGTCCGTGGTGAAGGTGCCGAACTCGGCACAGTCGATCACCGATCGCATCGAGCCGTCGTTGCGCACGCTCACCGTCTTGCGCCGGACGAAGCCGTCCGCGTGCTCGCCGTCGCGGGTCACCTGGGTCGCCATGAGGCCCTCCGAGGCCGGGAACGCGACCACCGTACGCCGCGTCCCTGCCTCGGTCACCCTTGGCGGTACCTTCCCGGGGTCTCGCCATACTCGCGTTTGAAGGCGTGGGCGAAGGCGAACGGCGAGGTGTAGCCGACCTGGCGGGCGATCGTGGGCAGGGGCGCGTCGGAGGCGCGGAGGAGGCGGGCGGCCAGGGTCATGCGCCACCAGGTCAGGTAGGTCAAGGGCGGGCGGCCGGTCATGGCGGTGAAGCGGCGCGCGAAGGTCGCGCGGGACAGGCCGGCGCGCCGGCCGAGCTCCTCGACGGTCCAGGGCCGGGCCGGGTCGCCGTGGATGCCGTCCACCGCGGCCACCAGCGACGGGTCCCGCAGCAGCGCGATGTGTGGACGGCTCAGGAGATTGCGCGATCGTCTCAGGACGGATACATCGCCGGTGGGCCGAGTTCCGCGCGGGCCTGGGCGGTGAGCTCCCGTACGGTCGGCGACGCGTTCTCCGAGCGCCACACCAGCGTGGTCGCGATGTCGATGGGCGGGCCGGTGAGCTGGCGATACACGACCCCGGGGTGCGCGATGCAGCGCAGCGACGGGGGACCAGGGCGACGCCGAGACCGCTGGCGACGTAGCCGATCTGCACCGTGTAGCCGCCGGGCGCCGTGACGATCTGCGGGGAGATCCCTGATCACCACGGAGGGCTTCCGCGACCTGCTCGAGCTGGGCCGGCAGCTGCGCCCCCGGCTGTACGACCTGACCGCGCGCAAGCCCGAGCCGTTCGTCCCGCGCGACCTGCGGCTGGAGGTGCCGGAGCGGCTGCGGCACGACGGCCGGGTGGAGCGCGCGCTGGACCGCGAGGCCGTACGGGCCCGGGTGCGCCGGCTGCGCGAGGCCGGGGTCGAGGCCGTCGCCGTGTGCCTGCTGTACAGCTACGTCTCGGCCGAGCACGAGCGGGCCATCGCCGAGATCCTCGCCGAGGAGTTCCCGGAGGCCTACACCTCGCTCTCCAGCGAGGTGCACCCGGAGTTCCGCGAGTACGAGCGGCTGTCCACCGTGGTCGTCAACGCCTACGTGGGCCCGATCATGTCCCGTTACCTGGGCGCGCTGCGGGAGTCCCTGGACGCGGCCGGGCTCGCCTGCACCCCGTACGTGACGCAGAGCAACGGCGGCATCATCTCCTTCGGCGAGTCGCAGCGGCTGCCGGTCCGTACCGCGCTGTCCGGGCCGAGCACCGGCGTGGTCGGCGCGGCGCAGGTCGCGGCCGCCGCGGGCTTCGACGACGTGCTCACCTTCGACATGGGCGGCACCTCCACCGACGTGTCGCTGGTGGCCGGCGGGACGCCGAAGACGGTGAGCGGCGTGGAGATCGCCGGGCGGCCGGTGCACGCCCCGATGCTGGACATCCACACCGTGGGGGCCGGCGGTGGCTCGATCGCGTGGATCGACTCCGGCGGTCACCTGAAGACCGGGCCGCGCAGCGCCGGCGCCGCCCCCGGCCCGGTCTGCTACGGCCGCAGCGGCACCGAGCCCACCGTCACCGACGCCAACGCGGTGCTCGGCGTGCTGCACCAGACGCACCTGCTCGCCCGGGGACATGGCGATCGACGCGGCGGCGGCCCGGCGCGCTGTCCGCGCTCGGCATGCTCACCACCGACCTGCGCACCGACCACGCGCGCACCCAGGTCACCCGCTCACCGAGGGCGCCGCCGAGGTGTGCGGCGGCGTACTCCGGGGGCTCGGCGCGGATGCCGAGGCGTGGTTCGCCGACGAGGGCATCGAGCCCACCCGGCGGGTGCCCCGCCGGGTGGTGGACCTGCGGTACGTCGGCCAGAACTACGAGCTTCCCGTACCGCTGCGCGACGGCCCGGTGGACGCGGCCGCGGTCGACGCGCTGCGCCACGACTTCCACGCCGCGCACGAGCGGATGTACGGCTACGCCGCACCCGGCGACACCGTCGAGGCGGTGACGTTCCGCGTCGAGGCGATCGGCACCGTCGACGTGTCCGCCGCCGACCCGGAACCCCTCGGCAAGGAGGACCCGGCCGCCGCCCTGGCCGGGCACCGCGACGTGTACCTGCCGGAGCACGGCGGGCGGACGCGGGTCCCGGTGTACGACCGCGACCTGCTCCGCCCCGGCCACCGGATGCCCGGGCCCGCGCTCGTGGACCAGTACGACACCACCACGCTCGTGCCACCCGGCGACACCGCGCAGGTGGACGGCCACCACAACATCGTGATCACGATCGGAGCGCCCGCATGATCGACCCGGTTCAGGTCGAGGTGATCGGGTCGGCGCTCTCGTCCATCGCCGAGGAGATGGGCGAGACGCTGGTCAAGGCCTCGTACGCGACCAACATCAAGGAGCGCCGGGACTGTACGACCGCGCTGTTCGACGCCGAGGGCCGGACCCTCGCCCAGGCCGAGCACATCCCGATCCACCTCGGCTCGCTGATGGGCATCGTCGGGGCGGTCCGGGAGCGCTACGCCGACACCGACATCCGCGACGGCGACACGTTCATCGGCAACGACCCGCACACCGGCGGCGGCACCCACCTGCCGGACATCGTGCTGGTGACGCCGATCTTCGTGGACGGCGCGATCGTGGCGTGGGCGACGAACCTGGCGCACCACGCCGACTTCGCCGACCGCGGGCACGATCCGGTACGGGTCCGCGCGGGCGACGTGGTGATCGCGCGCGGGCCGCGCCCGTACACGGTGGCCGACCACCCGGCCACCCCGCCGCAGGTGGTGATCCACCCAGGGCGGCGGTGCTCGACGCCCGGCGGGGCGACGGTGCGGGAGGAGATGGACCTCGGGGTCCGCAGCTGGGGGAACGACCCGGACGGGTCGACCGTGATGGTCGTGGGCACGTACGAGAGCCGCTGCGCGATCACCGACCGGCTGCTGGCCGCGCTGCCCGACCTGATCGTGATGTCCGCCGCGTCGCTGGGTTCCCCGCTGGTGCCGCTGCTCGGCGAGGAGATGGTCCGGGACGCGCCGGGGCAGGACGTGGTGCTCGACCTGCTGCTGATCGCGGTGCTGCGGGCCTGGTTCGCGCGGCCCGGCGGCGCCGCGCCCGGCTGGTACCGGGCGCACGGCGACCCCGTCGTCGGCCCGTCGCTGCGGCTGCTGCACGACGACCCGGCCCGCCCGTGGACGGTCGCCGGGCTCGCGGCGGCGACCGGCGCGTCCCGGGCCGCCCTCGCCCGCCGGTTCGCCGCACTGGTCGGCGAGCCGCCGATCGGCTACCTCACCGGGCTGCGCCTGGCCCGCGCCGCCGACCTGCTACGCGAGACCGACGCCACGCTGGAGGCCATCGCCCGCCGCGTCGGCTACGGCGACGCGTTCGCGCTGAGCGCCGCCTTCAAGCGCGAGCACGGCGTCAGCCCGCGCGAGTACCGCCTCCGTACCGCCGAGGCGGGCTGAGCGGGCCTGATCCGTAATCGCCGCGTTCGCCAAGGATGTGGCGGGGTAGGCGGTGCGCGGCGGGGTACCCGGAGATGTCGGTGTGCCGGGTGAGTCGAGGGGGGCGGTGTGCCTGCTGTGCTGAGGGCCGGGGGGCGGTGGGTTGCCGCGTTGTTCGGGCGGTTCGGCCGGAGCGCGGTGGCGCTGCGGCGGCCGGGCCCGGAGCGTGACGACCTCGTTCTGATCGTGAAGGGCGTGTTCGCGGCGGTCGTGGCCTGGTGGCTGACCGCGTGGCTGGCGCCCTCGTCGTTTCTCACCTTCGCGCCGTTCACCGCGCTGCTGGCGGTGCAGGGCACCGTGTACCGGTCGGTGTGGGAGTCCACGCGCTACCTCGGCGCGCTCGCGGTCGGGGTGGTGCTGGCGGGCGGGTTCGGGCTCACCACGGGGCCGCGGCCGTGGGCGCTGGCGTTGCTCGTGGCCGTGGCGTTGATCGCCGGACGGGCGCGGCCGCTCGGGGTGCAGCGTACGCAGGTGGCGACGGTCGCGCTGTTCGCGTTCCTGTCCGGCGGGGGGCAGCCCGGGCAGCTCATGGACATCGTGCAGGCGATCGCGATCGGGCTGGCCACCGGCATCGCCACCGACCTCGCGCTGGCCGCGCAGGCCAAGTACGGCGACACCCGCGAGGCGGTGCTGCGGCTCTCCGCGGAGGTCGGCGGGCTGCTGCGGGACATGGACGAACCACTGCGGGACGGGGTGCCCACCCCGGGCAGCACGGAGGAGTGGATCCGGCGGGTGAAGCGCCTCGCCGAGGAGGTGCCGCGCGCGTACGCCGCGGTGGAACGCGGCGAGGAGAAGGTGCGGCTCAACCCGCGCCGCGTGGTCACCGGCGAGCCGGCCTCCTTCCCCGGCTACCGGGTCGCGGTCGGCACGCTCGGGCGGGTCGTCGACCTGGTCGCCTCGATGCTGCGCGGGCTGGACTATGTGGCGCGGCGGCCGGAAGCGGCCGAGGTCTCCCACTCCTTCATCAGCGGGCTGCCGGCCCTGTTCTCGGCGACGGCGGACGTGCTCCAGGAGTTCGGCAGCGCCGCGGACGAGGCCGGCGAGACGGTTCATGCCCTGCTCCAGGGGGCCTGGGACTGCTACGACGAGCTCGCGAGGGACGAAGTGATCGGAGACCTCGACAAGCCCGGGGAGTGGCCGGTGTACGGCGGCATCCTCACCGACGCGGCCCGCCTGCTCGAGGAGCTCGACAACGCCCGCCGGCATGCCCTCGTCCCCGGCCACGACGGGCCGGCGGGCTGACCGCTTCCTCCGATCTTCCTGCGCGCCACGGCTCGGGGCCGCGATAATGCCGGTCGCAGACCGATAAACGCGGAGGTTGGGGACATGGCGAGCAAGTTCGAGGTCTATGAGGACAAGAGCGGTCAGTACCGGTGGCGGCTGAAGGCCGCCAACGGTGAGGTGGTCGCGACCGGGGAGTCGTACACCACCAAGGCCGCGGCGCTCAGGGGCACGGAGTCCGTGCAGCGTGCCGCCGCCGAGGCGACGGTGGTGGACCAGACCGCCTGAGGCTCGTTCCTCCCGCTCATCCCGGTGCGGGCCGGGCGGTGGCCGGTGACGCGGCCGGTGACAGGCTTGCCTCCGCGCAGCGCAGGCGGCGGCGCAGGGTCGCGGCGTCCGGGGCCACGGCGATGACCAGCACGGCCGGGCCGGCCAGCGGGGTGACGGCAACGCCCTCGCCCGCGTCCGGCCCGGCGCCGCCCGGCAGGTCCGGCCGCCGCCCGTCCGGCCCTGGCCCGCCCGATCCCGGCCCGTCCGATCCCGGCCCGCCCGATCCCGGCCCGTCCGGTCCAGGCAGGTCCGGCCCTGCGCCATCATGTCCCCGCCGGTCCGGCGCCGGCGGGCCCGGCCACGCGCCGTCATGTCCTCGCCGGTCTGGCGCTGGCACGTCCGGCCCGGCCAGGAGGAGCATGCCGACGGTGCGGGCGTCGCCGGGGACGGCGGGGGAGGTCGTGACCGCGTCGTCGGCGAGTGCGAGAGCGTGGCGCAGCAGGGGGCGGCCGGCGTAGGTGACGTGAAGGAGGCCGGTGTAGCGGCCGGGGCGTTCGCCGTGGCGGCCGAGCACGATCTCCTCGCGGAGCCGCAGCCGGGCGCCCTCGGCCAGCTCGACCCGGGTCTCCGCCCGATGGTCGCAGCCCGCCGCGGCGATCGTCGGCTCCAGGGCCAGGTCGAGCCCGCCCCCCGCCGCCACCGTGGCGCCGATCGCGAACCGCGACGCGCCTCCGTCCGGCCCCGGCAGCGGCAACGACGCCGCCACCGAACGCAGCCGCAGCGCCGCGCCCGGCCCCACCGCGCAGTCCAGCTCCAGATCGTCGTCGCCGAGCGGCCCCGCCGCCTGCCCCACCAGGTGCACGCCGTCCGCGGTCACCCGCGGCGCGATCGGCCCGTCCCCGCGCAGCACGTCGTACCGTTCGCCGCCACGGGCGTCCCGCGAGACCGCGATCCGCGCCCGGGCCCGCATCCGAGTGCCGGAGCCGGTCACGCGCTCAGGACGGACCGGTCGCGGCCACGCCCAGCCGCGCGCGTACCCAGTCGGCGATCTCCGGGACGTCCGGCGACTTCCGGATCGAGGTCAGCACCACGGGCAGGCCGTCCCGGACGCGGTGCGCATCGCCGAGCATGACCTCGAGGTCGGCGCCGACCAGCGGCGCCAGGTCGGCCTTGTTGATGACCAGCAGGTCGGAGCGGGTGACGCCGGGGCCGCCCTTGCGCGGCACCTTGTCGCCCCCGGCCACGTCCAGCACGAAGATCTGCGCGTCGGCGAGGCCACGGCTGAACGTCGCGGTGAGGTTGTCCCCGCCGCTCTCGATGATCACCAGGTCGAGCGGGCCGTGCGCGGCCTCGTGCGCCTCGACCGCGTCCAGGTTCGCGGCGATGTCGTCGCGGATCGCGGTGTGCGGGCAGCAGTTGGTACGGACCGCCGCGATCCGGTCGTCCGCCAGGACGCCCGCCCGGCGCAGGAAGTCGGCGTCCTCGGTGGTGTAGATGTCGTTCGTCACCACCGCGAGCCGCAGCTCGTCGCGGAGTACCGGGCACAGCGCGGCGGTCAACGCGGTCTTGCCACCGCCGACCGGCCCACCGATCCCGAGCCGCAACGCCCGCCCCCCGCGCGGCGCCGCCTGATGACGGTCGGTTCCATGATCACGACTCAAAGAGACGCACCTCCTGGGTCAACTGCCGCTCAGCCAAAATGTCCAACAACGGCGCCGAAACAGCCGGCAGCCCCGCCACCCCACCCGCCCACCCCGCCGAGCCGCCCGGCCACTCCCCCGGACCGTCTGGCCATCCCGCCGGGCCCTCCGGCCGCGTTGCCGGATCGCCCGGCCATGCCGCCGGATCGCCCGGCCATGCCGCGGGGCCGTCCGGCCACGTCGCGGGGCCGTCCCGTCGCGCCGCCGCGGTCGCGAGGGAGGTCGCGCGGGCGGCGACCTCGTCGATCGTGGGGGCGAGGGTGGCGAGGATCGCCTGTACGCCCATCGGGTCGAGGCCGAGCAGGCGGAGCCCCGCCGAGGCGGGGCCGGTCACCGCGGCGGTCGCGGCGAGCAGCGCGGCGTCGTACGCGCTCCCGCCCGCGACATGCACGCAGGCACCGAGCGCGATCGGGTGGTGCGGACCGTCACGCCGCGCAGGTCCGGGCCCGGCGAGCAGCGCCGACGGCCACGCCGTACGCGCCACCCGGAGCAACCCCCGCCCCTGCGCCCGCGACGCCGCCCGCTGCGCCGCCGAGGGCGTACGCGCGTCCGCCTCCGCATTCAGCAGGTCCCACGCGGCACGCTCACCGGCCACGTCCCCCGCGGGGTACGCGCGTGCGCCTCCGCGCGCGTCCAGCACGTCCCACGCGGCACCCTCACCGGCGTCCTCTGCGGGGGTGAGGGACGCCGCGGTGCGGTGGGCGGCGGCTGCGAGGGAGGCGGCGGTGTGGTGGGCGGTGGCTGCGAGGGAGGCGGTGACGAGGCCGGTTGTGGCGAGGCGGCCGGTCAGGAAGGACGCCAGGGTCGCTTCGTTGGTGACCGTGCCGGCTGTGACGGCCGGTTCGAGTCCGCCGGAGTGGGCGTGGGCGCCGGACGGGAGTCGGGAGTCGGCGAGGAGTAGCAGGGCGGCGTTCATGGCGCTCAGAAGAGGAAGTACCGCTGGGCCATCGGCAGCTCCGCGGCCGGGGCGGGCTCGACGCGCTCCCCGTCGATGGTGACGGTGAACGTGTCCGGGTCGACGGCGATCTCCGGCAGGGCGTCGTTGCCCGGCATGTCCGCCTTGCCGAGGGACCGTACGTCCCGCACCGGCACCAGCGGCCGCCGTACCGCGAGCCGCTCGGCCAGGCCGTCCTCGAGCGCGGCGGGCGACAGGAAGTGAACCGAGGTGGCGGCCGCGGCGGTGGGGGAGGCGCCGAACATGGGCCGCGGCAGGACGGGCTGCGGCGTCGGGATGGAGGCGTTGGCGTCCCCCATCTGCGCCCACGCGATCATGCCGCCCTTGAGCACCACGTGCGGCCGTACGCCGCAGAAGGCCGGATCCCACAGCACCAGGTCCGCGAGCTTCCCCGGCTCCACCGACCGACCTCGCCGTCCAGGCCGTGCGCGCGGGCGGGACAGATCGTGTACTTGGCCACGTACCGCCGCGCGCGCACGTTGTCCGAGGAACCGTCACCGGGCAGCGAACCCCGCCGCGCCTTCATGGCGTGCGCGGTCTGCCAGGTCCGCAGGACGGTCTCCCCAATCCGCCCCATCGCTTGAGAGTCCGAGCCGATCATGGAGATCGCCCCGAGGTCGTGCAGGATGTCCTCCGCCGCCATCGTCGTGGGCCGGATGCGCGACTCCGCGAAGGCCAGGTCCTCCGGAACCGACGGGTTCAGGTGATGGCAGACCATCAGCATGTCGAGGTGCTCGTCGAGCGTGTTGACGGTGTGCGGACGGGTCGGGTTGGTGGACGATGGCAGCACGTTGGGGTGCGCCGCGACCGTGATGATGTCCGGCGCGTGCCCGCCGCCGGCCCCCTCGGTGTGGTACGCGTGGATCGCCCGGCCGGCGATGGCGCCCAGCGTGGACTCCACGTACCCGGCCTCGTTCAGCGTGTCGGAGTGCAGGGCGACCTGGACGCCGGAGGCGTCCGCCACGCGCAGGCAGGCGTCGATCGCCGCGGGCGTGGAGCCCCAGTCCTCGTGCAGCTTGAAGCCGGCGGCGCCGCCGCGCAGCTGCTCCCACATCGCCTCGTCGGAGACCGTGTTGCCCTTGCCGAGCAGCGCCACGTTGACCGGCCAGGCGTCCAGCGCCTCCAGCATCCGCCGCAGGTTCCAGGCGCCCGGGGTGACCGTGGTGGCCTTGCTGCCCTCGGCCGGCCCGGTGCCGCCGCCGACGATCGTGGTGACCCCGGCGTCCAGCGCCTCGTCCAGCAGCTGCGGGCGGATCAGGTGCACGTGCGAGTCCACCGCGCCCGCGGTGAGAATCCTGCCGTTGCCCGCGATGACCTCGGTGGACGGGCCGATCACCAGGTCCGGATGGACGCCGTCCATGGTGTCCGGGTTGCCGGCCTTGCCGAGCGCCGTGATCCGGCCGTCCCGTACGCCCACGTCCGCCTTGATCACACCCCAATGATCGAGCACGATCGCGCCGGTGATGACGAGGTCGGGGGCGCCCTCGGCCCGGGTCGCCCGTCCCTGGCCCATCGACTCGCGGATCACCTTGCCGCCGCCGAATACCGCCTCGTCCCCGGCGCCCGCCGGGCCTGCGCTGCGGTCCTCGGTGATCTCGATGAACAGGTCGGTGTCGGCCAGTCGTACGCGGTCGCCCGTGGTGGGGCCGAACAGCGCGGCATACCGTGCGCGATCGACGCTGGTCAGCGGGCTCCCTCCGAGCCCGCTGGGCCGTACGAGCCGGGGACCGTACGTCCACCGGCCAGCGGCACCAGCGTCACCTCGCGCTCCGCCCCGGGCTCGAACCGGACGGCCGTCCCTGCCGGCACGTCAAGCCGCAGGCCCGCTGCGGCGTCCCGGTCGAAGGACAGCGCGTCGTTGGCGGCGGCGAAGGGGAAGTGCGAGCCGATCTGCACCGGCCGGTCGCCGGTGTTGACCACGACGAGCGTGGTCCGCGGACGGCCCGAGTTCAGCTCGACGGGCTCCGTACCCGTCACGATCTCGCCC
>WHSL01000383.1 GCA_009380095.1 Streptosporangiales bacterium
ATGGAGGACCCCCATGAGACCGCCGGTCACCGCGGCCCTCGCCTCGCTGATGCTCTGCGTCTTCGGCATCACCACCGGCGAGTTCGTCATCGCCGGAATCCTGCCGGACATCGCCGGCGAGCTCGGCGTGTCCATCTCGCAAACCGGGCAGCTGGTGACCGCGTACGCGATCGGGATGATCGCCGGCGGTCCCGTACCCCAGGCCCGCAAGGATCACATCCAGGCGATCGCCGCCCGCGCCACCGCCGCGACCTCGTGATCCGCGAGAATGGCGCGATGAGGTACGTGGCGCTGCTGCGCGGCATCAACGTGGGCGGGAAGAACAAGGTCGCCATGGCCGACCTTCGGGAACTCCTCGCCGGGCTCGGCTACACCGCCGTCACGACCCATCTCAACAGCGGCAACGCCGTCCTCACCGCACCGGAGAGCGAGACCATCCCCTCCGACATCGCCGGTGAAATCCGCGACCGCCTCGGCCTCGACCTCACCGTGATGGTCCGCACCGGGCCGCGCATGCGCGAAGTGGTACGGGAGGTGCCCGTCGAGGTGACCGACCCGGCCAAGTTCACCGTCGCGTTCCTGAGCGCGCCCCTGCCGACCGGCCTGCTGGCGAGCCTCGACCTCACGCCGTACGCGCCCGACGTGATCCACCCGGGTGAGCGCGAGCTCTACATCGAGTTCCCGAACGGCCTCGGCCGCTCCAAGCTCGGCCCCGCGCTGGAACGGCTCATCGGCGTGCCCGCCACCGTCCGCAACTGGAACACCGTCACCCGCCTCGCCGACCTCGCCGAACAGGAGTGACCCGCGGTGGACTTCACCGTCAGTTATCGGCCCTCCCCTGACGAGGTCGCACGGGCGCTCTCCCACGGCGTCTTCCGGCAGCTGCGCACGTTCCGGATCGTCCTGATGGCGGTGCTCGCCGCGGGCGGAGTCATCTGCCTGCTGGCAGGCGCGATGTCCATGGGCATCGCCAGGTTCGCCGGGGTCGTGGTGGTTCCGCTGGTGTTGCCCTGGGCGGTCCGCAGGGCCGCCCGCAGCCAGGGCGCCTACCTGTGCGTGCCCACCACGCTGCACGTCACCGACGACGGCTACGAATGCCTCGCCGAGCAGTACAACCTCTCCCTGCGGTGGTCCGTGTTGGACAGGATCGAGACCACTCCGGAGTTCTGGCTGTTCTTCACCGGCGGCAGGCTCACCGCGTTCCTCCCCCGGCGCGCCTTCGACGCCGCGCAGGGCGCCGCCCTCGACGCCCGCCTAGCGGCCGGTTCCGTACGCCACTGAGACGCGGGTCCGGGGAAACGCGTTGCCCCTGATGGGGCGGACCACATAACCTTGGCGCGTGGGTTACTACCTCTACCTGTGATTCTCGCCAGGCCGGTGCGGGCTGAAGTCCCCGGCCGCGGCCACGCGATGACCCCTTTCGCAGCACCGGCCCGAGCCCCGTCACGCGCGGAGCCGGTGGAGAAATCACAGGAGACCGCCCATGCGGCGAACCCACCCATCATCCTCGGCGGCGCAGCTCGCGCTGAACGGGGCCGGCAAGCACTATGACGGCCACGTCGTGCTCGACCGCGTCAGCCTCACCGTACGGCCCGGCGAGAAGATCGCCGTCGTCGGCGACAACGGCTCCGGCAAGTCCACCCTGCTGCGGCTGCTCGCCAGGCGAGAGACCCCGGACAGCGGGGAGATCACCGTCGCCGCACCCGGTGGCGTCGCCTACCTGCCGCAGACCATCGGCCTGCCGCCGGAGGCGACCGTCCAGGCGGTGATCGACGACGCGCTGGCCCACGTACGCTCCCTCGAACGGCGGCTGCGCACCGCCGAGCGCGACCTCGCCGTCGCCGGGCCGGCGGAGCTGACCGGCTACGGCGCGCTGCTGGAGGAGTTGGAGGCCGCCGGCGGGTACGCGGCCGATCACCGGGTCGAGGTGGCCCTGCACGGGCTCGGCCTGCCCGGGCTGGACCGTACGCGCCCATCGGCACGCTCTCCGGCGGGCAGCGCTCCCGGCTCGCGCTCGCCGCCACCCTCGCCGCCCCGGCCGACCTGCTGCTCCTCGACGAGCCCGGCAACGACCTCGACGACGCGGCCATCGGCTGGCTGGAGGAACGGCTCCGCGAACACCCCGGCACCGTCGTGGTGATCACCCACGACCGCGAGTTCCTGCGGGCCGTCACCGACACCATCCTCGAGGTCGACGACGCCACCCGAACGGTCCGCCGGTACGGCGGCGGGTACTCCGGCTACCTCACCGCCAAGGCCGCGGAACGGGCGCGGTGGCACCGGGAGTACCGCGACCGGCTGGCCGAGATCGACCGGCAGACCCGGCTCTCCGGGCGGCACCTCGCCACGATCAGCCGCGTCGTCGCCGCCACCAACGGCGGCACCGGCCCTCAGCGGACCCACGACAGCGCCACCGGAACCGCACACAAGGTACGGGACGCCAACGAGCGGCTCCGCCGGTTGCGGGCCCATCCCGTGCCGCACCCGCCCTCCGCGGCGGGCGCGCGCGTCGCGGAGCTCGCCGGGGTCACCGTCGGCGACCGGCTGCGCGTGCCCGAACTCACCCTCGGC
>WHSL01000372.1 GCA_009380095.1 Streptosporangiales bacterium
GGCGTCGCCGTCGGAGCCGTTGTGCACGCTGGCGCCGCCCTCGCACATCGCGGCCGCCTGACCGGCCACGGCGAGCGCGTTGCCACAGATGTTGACCGGAAGGCTGACCGGCGCGTAGACCTGGTTCCCGCCGCCGGCGCTGCCGTCGCCCGAGGTCTTCATGTGGTCGGCGACGTCCTTGTTGCGCACGGACGCGCCACCCTCACAGGCCGCGAACGCCTGACCCGCGACCGCGAGCGCGTTGCCGCAGATGTTGATCGGGGCGCTGATCGGCGCGATCAGCTGGTTGCCACCGAGCAGGCTGCCGTCACCCGAGGTCGTCGGGCCGTCCTTGCCGGCGGCGGTACGCATCCTGCGCGCCGCGCCGGAGTCCGAGCCCGCGTTGACCACCGAGGCGCCCCCGGTGCACCCGGCGGCGGCCTGGCCGAAGAGCGACCCTGCGTTGCCGCAGATGTCGATCGGCGCGCTGATCGGCACGTACGCCTGGTTGCCCGCGATCGCGCCGCGCTCGCCCGAGGTGGTGGCGCCCTGGCCGCCCCGGTTCACGACCTTGGCGCCGCCCTCGCAGGCCGCGAAGGACTGCCCGGCCACCGCGAGCGCGTTGCCGCAGATGCTCACCGGAGCGCTGATCGGCGCGAACAGCTGGTTGCCGCTGAGGGCACCGCCGTCGCCGTTGGTCGTACCGGTGCCTCCGCCCTTGTTCACGACCTTGGCGCCGCCGACACACTCCGCGGCCGCCTGGCCGAAGATCGACACCGCGTTGCCGCACGCCGAGATCGGCGCGCTGATCGGTGCCACCGCCTGGTTGCCGGACAGCAGCCCCCCGTCGCCGGAGGTCCGCTGGTCGGTCGAGCCGTTGTAGTGGTTGGACACGGAGGCGCCGCCCTTCGAGCGCGCCGCGGCCTGTCCTCCGGCCGACAGCGCGTTGCCCGAGACGTCCACCGGCGCGGACACCGGCGCGTACACCTGGTTCCCGCTGCCCGCTCCCCCGTCGCCGGAGGTGCGGTTGCCGGGACCCCCGTGGTCCACGTTCTTGACGGTCGAGCCGCCCTTGGTCTTGGCCGCCGACTGGCCGCCCACCGTGCCGGCGTTCCCGCCGACGTTCACCGGCGCCGAGATCGGCGCCTGCACCTGGTTGCCGCTCGCGGCCGAGCTGTCGCCACTGGTCGTATCGGCATAGCCGACTCCCGACCCGAACGCGACGAACCCCGCCATAAGGACGGCACCAGTGGTGCTCTTCGCCCACATGCGCATGGACTTGTCTCCCCGTTTACACACGGATGGATGGAATGGATGTTCCGGCCGATGAGGCCGAGGCCTCTGGAGCCCGGGCCGGATGCCCGGTCCCGCCCCCCGGCGCCGTCCGCGGCTCGGACGGCCCCCGGCGACCGGTCGAGGGCTGGTACGGACGGTGCGTGCGCCGACTCAGCGGCCGCGCGGGCGCACCCTCCGGGCAGCCACGAGCAGGCCGCCGCCCACCACGAAGGCGGCCGCGAGCGCGAGGCTGAAGTACGTGCCGACGCTGCTCGCCAGCGACGCCACCGCGGAGACGGGCGCCAGCCCGCCGACCACCGGCAGCTGCTTCGCCGCGTCCCCGGGGAGGCCGCCGAGCGGTCCGCCCTGGCCGGCCTCCGTGCCCTTGGACACGCCGCCGACCACGGGCAGGGCGTCGGTCGGCGCGCCCGTGTCGCGCTCGCCCGCACCGGCCTTGCCCGCGTCGCTCTTGCCCGCGTCGTTCTTGCCCGCGGCCGCTCCGGTCAGGGAGCCCAGCACCGGCAGCCCGCGTACGGCGTCGGTGGGGCCGCCCGCCTTGTCCTTGGCGTCGCCCGCACCCTTGGGCAGCACGCCCTCGGTCCCGGGCAGCAGCCCGCCGACGACCGGCACCTGCTTGGCCGCGTCCGCGCCGGTCACACCGCTGGTGTCACCGTCCCGGGCGATCTTGCCGGCCTGCTGCGGCAGCTTCGCCGCACCGGAGGCCCAGGTGGGCAGCACCGGGCGGTAGAGCGGGATGGTGGGCGCACCCGGGCCGGACCGCAGCTGGGTGGCCTTGACGCCGGGGCTCCACGCGGGGGCGGACACGTCCGCCATCGGCAGCCGCGGCGAGCCCGGGGTGAGCTGCACCTCGCGCTTGGCGGTCTGCGGCGCCCAGCCGGGCAGCCCGGCCTGACGGGTCGGCACGGTGGGCGCGCCGGGCACGAGGACGTGCTCGCCCTCGGTCACCTGGGGCGCGTACTTCGGGGCCCGTACGCCGGGGTCCGGCAGGGCCGGGCCGCCGGGCGTGAACTGCCGGTGCGTGGTCTTCACCTTCGGCGCCCAGCCGGGCGTCTTGGCCAGCGCGCCCGCTCCGGGCAGCGCGGACCGGGTGGTGCCCTTCTCCTTCGCCAGCGGGAGCTTCCCGATGCCGAGCAGTGCCGGCAGCTGGGACAGCCCGCCGGCGCCCTGGTCCGGGGACGCGGCGAGCGGCAGGGTGCCGCCGCCGAGCCCGGGCAGCGCCGGAGCCTCGGGCAGGCCCGGGGTCACCGGGCCGCCGCCGGAGGAGGCGGAGGGTACGGAGGACTCGACGCCGCGGGCCGCCATGCGGTCGCGGTCGCCGTAGCCGTCGCCCTTGCCGTAGCCGTCGCCCTTGCCGTAGCCGTCGCCCTTGCCGTAGCCGTCGCCCTTGCCGTAGCCGTCGCCGCGCCCGTCGCCCTTGCCGTGCCCGTCGCCGGGCGGGTTGACGTGCGCGCCGCCCTTGCACATCGCCGAGGACTGCCCCAGAACGGCGACCGCGTTGCCACAGATATTGATCGGTGCGCTGATCGGCGCGACGATCTGATTCCCACCGAGGAAGCTGCCGTCGCCCGAGGTCGTCAGGTTGGTGGTGTCCTGGGCGTTGTGCACCGAGGCGCCGCCCTCGCACATCGCCAGCGCCTGGCCGGCCACGGCAAGCGCGTTGCCGCACACGTTGATCGGCGCACTGATCGGCGCGACGATCTGGTTGCCACCGAGGAAGCTGCCGTCCCCGGAGGTGGTCAGGCCGTCACCGGCCGCCATCCGCCGCGTGGCGTCGCCGTCGGAGCCGTTGTGCACGCTGGCGCCGCCCTCGCACATCGCGGCCGCCTGACCGGCCACGGCGAGCGCGTTGCCACAGATGTTGACCGGA
>WHSL01000127.1 GCA_009380095.1 Streptosporangiales bacterium
CCTGCCACCGGCTCGGGCGCCACCGCCACCGGCTCGGGCGCCACCGCCACCCGCATCGACATCGGCTACTTCGCCACCGGGGACGTGCGGCGCGGCGCCAGTGCGGGGACGGCCGCGTCGGCCTTCGGGGTGTTCGGCACGCCGGGCTTCCGGTGGACCGGCGGCTCGCTCCGTACGGAACGATCCAGCACCCGCGTCGGCGCGTTCACCGTCCGCGGCAGGCGACTGCACGGCATGCCCCTCGGCGGCTCGGAGCATCTCGCTCTCCCCAAGACCTTCCCCGCGCTCCGCGAGGTGGGCGTCTACCTGGGCGGACTCGGCCCGGCGACCCGGCTGATCGCGCTGACCTCGCCGATCACCAGCGCCGTCGTCGCCTTCCCCGGGGTCAAGAGTCTGCTCGCAACGGCGCAGGACCGGCTGATCCGTTCGGCGAACCGGGAGCCCGACAAGAACGCCAACCTCCGCGCGCACGTGGTGGCGGTGGCGCGGGACGATACCGGCCGCCCGCTGGCCGAGGTCCGGCTCACCGGCATCGAGCCGTACGACTTCACGGCACGCATGCTGGCCTGGGCGGCGCTCCGCATCACGGAGCACGGACCGCCCGGCGCGGGAGCGTACGGGCCGGTGGACGCGTTCGGAATCGACACCCTGGAAAGCGGCTGCGAACAGGCGGGACTCGCCGTGGCGGGGAACTGATTTCCCATAGGACTATTCCGCTTAGTAAATTCGTAGCCTTAGACTCCGGTCTCGACGGGTGAGGTGAATTCACTTCGGTGCCCTTGTCCCTGGATGGGACGATGTCATGCCAGGCAGGGGTGTGTGCATAGGGGTGTGTGAATGGCTTTTCTCAGCGAAGCGATCCCCGCGAGAACAGGTATCTTCACCGCAAATGGCGCAGTCTTCGTACGTCTTCCGCCGAAACACTGGAGGAAACATCAACGGAGCCTTTAGTTTTTCTCTCTATGAATGACCGCCTCCTCGTCGAGGCACTGCGCGCCAAGGAGCCCGACGCCCTTGCCGCGGTCTACGACGCCTACTCAGAGTTCCTCTATCGCTACTGTTGGTTCCTGTTGCGCAGCCGGGACGTCGCCCAGGTCGCGCTGCGTGACACGCTGATCGTCGCCCAGGCCCGGGTCACCGGCCTCGCCGACCCGGGCATGCTCAAACCCTGGCTGTACGCACTGGCGCGGGCCGAGTGCGTACGGCGCCGCGCCACCACGCCCGAGACCCCCGACATCGAGGTCGCCGACCACGCACGGGACGACGCCGAGCTGCGCGTCATCTCGTGGTACGCGGTGGACGGCCTGCCGCAGCCGGAACGCGAGGCACTCGAGCTGACCACCCGGCACGGCCTGGACGGCATGGCCGTCGCCGCCGTGCTCGGCCTGCAACCGAAGGACGTGCAGGCGCTGCTCGCGGCGGCCCGCGCGTCCCTGGAGGACTCGCTGACCGCAGAGATCCTCGCCCGCAAGGGAACGTACGAGTGCGCCGAACGCACCACGCTGCTCCGGGGGTGGGGCGGTCGGCTGTCGGCCGGCACGCGGGAGCGGCTCGCGGCGCACGCCGCCGACTGCGCGATCTGCGAGCGGCACCGGCCGCGCAACGTCGCCACGGCCAAGGTGTTCGGCCTGCTGCCGGACGTGCCGCCGCCGGACGACCTGCGCATCCGGGTGATGAGCTGCTTCACCGATCCGGAGCTGTCCAGCTTCCGGACGTTCGTGGCCGCGCGGGCCGGGGCCTTCGGGGCCACCGGCTTCCCGCGGCCGGGCGGGCACGCGCGAGGCGCCGGCTGGCGGATGCCGGCAGCGATCGTGGCGGCCGCGTGCGCCGTGGTCGCCGTCGCGGTGGTGTTCCACACCATCGGCGGCGCGCACGACGTGGCCCGCACGATCGCCTCCGGGTCGTGGCCCGGCGACGGCGGGCGGACGTGGAACGGCGGTCGGCTTGGGGAGGAGCCGACGGCCCGTACGTCCACCTCGCCGGGTCCGGAGCCGAGCTCGGGCCGGAGGCTGCTCGGCGACGGCCTGTTCGCCGCGCCGAGCACGCCCTCCGGGGACGGCGGGGTGCTGCCGCCACCGCCGCGCGACCATCAGATTGCGCCCGGGCCGCCGGGGGGGCGGCCGGACTCCACGCCGGTCCCGCGGTCGGCGCCGGGCACGCTCGCGGTCTCGCCGAGCCGCATCGACCTCGGTACGGACCGGAACACCGCGACGATCATCCTCGTCGCGCAGGACGGCCCGGTCCAATGGCGCGCCATCGCGGACTCGAGCGTGATCGGCATGTCCGCGTGGTCCGGGCGGCTCGTCGCGGGGGAGCGGCAGAGCCTGACCCTGTCCGTGGACAGGTCCGGCGCGCGCGAGGGGGCGGCCACGATCACCTTCACCGGAGGGTCCGCGGTCCGGGTGAGCTGGTCGGCGGCCGAGCCGAGCCCCAGCCCGACCCCGACCACGACGGCCACGGGCACGGCGGCGCCGAGCGGCACCGCCGTGCCCACCCGGTCGTCGGGACCCTCGCCGTCCGCGTCGGAGCCGGAGCCGTCGCGGGAGCCGACGCGGCGGCCGTCCTCGGAGCCCTCACCGGCCACGTCCGGGCCGTCCCCGGAGCCGGAGCCGGAGCCGTCAGGGTCCACGACACCCGCGCCGACGTCCTCGGGCTGAGGAGGGGGCCGACACAGGAGTTGCGTGAGGTGTCCGCATACGCCCTGACCGGTGAGGGCGTCCGGGGGGTACGGGTGGCGCCCGCGCGGGTGTCACCCGAACTGGCCGAGCTCGTACCGGTCATCCAGCGGGTGGCCTGGCCGATCTGGCCGGAGCCCAACCCCCGGATGCTGCGCGAGCTGAGCGAGCTGTGCCGGCTGCAGGCCGCACGCGGGCTCACCGTGCTGTCCTGGCTGGCGGAGGGGGACGATCCCGGCGAGACCGGCTGGCTGCTGCCGAACCGGCGGCTGGCCGGTCCACGTCAGGAGCGGATGTACGCGGCGGCCGCGGCGGTGCCGGAGCCCGTGCACGACCTCGTCGCCAGCAACTGGCGATGGGCGCTCGGCTCGCCGTACGGGGGCCGGGTCATCGCGCCGTATTTCGCCGGCGGCGCCTATCCCGATGACGGCTTCGCCGCCGCGCACGCCGCGATCGTGCTGCTCCGGGTCTGGGAGCGGCACGCCGAGCTGCGGCCGTCCTTCGCCGCGGCATGGGCGGCGACCCGTACGCCTTCGGACTGGCTCAAGGCAGCGGAACTGCACGAGGCGCACGGCGAGCGGGTCGTGGTCTTCGCCTACCCGGGCGGCGCGGTCGGCGGCGTCCCCGGCCTCCGCCCCTGGATCACCCGCCTCATGCGCACCGCCTGAGCGCCGCCCGTCGCACCCGGCGAATGCGGGCAATCGTGACCTTCACCGTGTCCCGGTCGCCTCGGCGTGTCGCGGCTGACCGACCCCACCAGGTCGTATTACGTTCAGTGCGCGACTGTCTGCGCAGCGTGACGGTCGCTCTGGGGGAAGTCGGGGGAAGGGGGCACCTTGCCTGCGCACGACAGCTCCGCAAGAAACCGCCGCGCACGCGGCCGTACGGCCACCGCGCGCCGCGCGCCGATCCGTACGATGACCGCCCGCGCCGCACTGATCGCCGGAATCGCCGCGCTCACAGCACCGATCGCACCACCCGCCCACGCCGAACCGTCCCCGGGAGACCGGAGGGAGGCGCGCGCCGAGGCCGGCGAGCGGAAGGCGGACCTGGAGGACGTGCGGGTACGGCTGGCCCGGGCCGACGCCCGGCTGGCCGAGCAGGTCGCCCGCGCCGAGCGCCTGATCGAGCAGTACAACGGGGAACGGGTTCGGCTGCGCAAGGCGGGTGAGCGGCACGCCGCCGCGCTCGCCGCGTACCGGGCCGCGCAGGCGAGCGTCGACGCCTCGCGCCGCGCCGTGGCCGCCCTGGCCGCCGCGGCCTACCGCACCGACGGCGGGGTCAGCCCGATGACCGAGCTGGTCAACGGGGAGGGCGGCCCGCAGGGCTTCGTCGACCGGGTGGGCATGATCGGCGTGCTCGGGGAGCGCAGCCAGGGCCGGCTCGACGACATGCGGGCCTCCTCGATGGTGGCCGAGGTGCTGCGGCGGCAGGCCGCCGAGGCCCTCACCGAGCAGCGCGCCGCCACCCACCGGGCCGAAGAGCTGAAAGGCCAGGCCGAGCGCGCGGTCACCGAGCAGCGCGCCGCGGTGGAGTCCATCGAGGCCGACAAGCGCCGCATGGCGGCCGAGCTCGGGGACGCCCGGCAGCAGGTCACGGAGCTGGAGGCGCACGGCCCGGCCTCGGAGAGCGGCAGCGCGCACGACGCCCTGCTGCACTACGGCACCCAGGGCGCCGAGGGGTGGAAGGGCGACCGCGCCGCCGACTGGGCGCTCACCCAGCTCGGCAAGCCGTACGTGTGGGCCGCAGACGGGCCCGACTCCTACGACTGCTCGGGCCTGACCATGCGCGCGTGGGAGCGGGTGGGGGTGCGGCTGGATCACTGGACCGGCACCCAGTGGACGTCGGGACCGCACATCCCGACGGACGAGCTGCGCCGCGGGGACCTGGTGTTCTTCGGCAAGATCACCTCGAACCCGGGCGACATCCACCACGTGGGCCTCTACATCGGCGAGGGGAAGATGGTGGAGGCGCCGTACACCGGCGCCAACGTGCGGATCAGCTCCATCTTCCGCAGCGACCTCGTGGGGGCCACCCGCCCCCGAGGCTGACGGGCCCGACTGGGTCGACGAGACTCAGGGCGGAGCGAGGCGGGAGAGGGGCCCCGGCAAGGCTCAGTGGTCGGGGTAGTGGCCGCCGGCGTCCTGCAGCCTCTTCACGGACGCGGAGATCTCGGCCTCCGCGTCGGCGCGGCCCACCCAGGTGGCGCCCTCGACGGACTTGCCGGGCTCCAGGTCCTTGTAGACCTCGAAGAAGTGCTGGATCTCCAGCCGGTCGAACGCGGACACGTGGTGGATGTCGCGCATGTGCTCACTCCGCGGGTCCGTCGACGGCACGCAGAGAACCTTGTCGTCGCCGCCCTTCTCGTCCTTCATCCGGAACATGCCGATGGCCCGGCAGGTGATCAGACATCCCGGGAACGTAGGCTCCTCGAGGAGCACGAGGGCGTCGAGCGGGTCGCTGTCCTCACCAAGGGTGTTGTCGATGAACCCGTAGTCGGCGGGGTAACGCGTCGAGGTGAACAGCATCCGGTCCAGCTTGATGCGGCCGGTCTTGTGGTCCATCTCGTACTTGTTCCGCTGACCCTTCGGGATCTCGATGATCACGTCGAATTCCACTGTGTCCTCCGCTCCCCGGGCGGCTAATGTCCTTAGCCGTCGGTTATCAAGGATGTCGCACGTGACGAAGGGTCGGTGACGGGGTGCGGCGGGACCGGGTCACAGTGGTGATGACCTTGGCGCTGCTGCAGGTGTTCACGGTGGTCGCGGGCGCCTCTGTGGTGATCCTCACGCCGGGCTTCCGGGCGGTGCCGCCGATCGCCGAGCCGGTACGGCGGGAGCCGTTGCGGCCCGCCGAGGTGCTGAGCGAGGCCGGCGCCGCCACGCGTACCCCCACCCCGGCCGCGCTCGCCGCGCGGCTGCGCTCCCCGATGGCGGCGAGCGCGCTGGGCCCGAGCATGTCCGCCGTGGTGGCGGACGCGCGCACCGGCCGCCCGCTGTACCGGCTCCGGGCCGGCGAGGCCGCCACCCCGGCCTCCACCACCAAGATCATCACGGGTGTCGCCGCCCTTGCCGAACTCGGCCCGGATCACCGCGTTCCCACCACCGTGGTGGCGGGCTCGCGACCGGACGAGCTGGTCCTGGTCGGCGGCGGCGACCCGACGCTGACGCGTACCCCATCGCGTACCTCATACCCACGTCCCGCCACGCTGACCGACCTGGCCAAGGCCACCGCCGACGCGCTCAAGCAGAGCGGCCGTACCCGGGTCCGGCTCGGCTACGACGTCTCCCGCTACCGCGGGCCCACCCTCGGCCCGGGCTGGAAGCCCTCGTACGTGACCGAGGGCAGCGTCGCCCCGGTGGTGGCGCTGGAGACCGACGCCGGGCGGCTGGACCCGAGCGGGCGGGCCCGTACCCAGGACCCGGCCGGCCTCGCCGCCGGCCAGTTCGCGCAGGCGCTGCGCCAGGCCGGGGTCACGGTCGTGGGAAACCCGCGCGAGCAGCGTGCCCCCGCGGGCGCGGCCGAACTGGCCAGGGTCTCCTCTCCGCCGGTGGCAGCGCTGGTGGAGCGGATGCTGACGGACAGCGACAACGACGTCGCCGAGGCGCTGGTACGGCTGATCGCGATGAAGCAGGGCAAGGAGCCGTCCTTCGCCGGCGGGTCGGCGGCGGTCCACGCGGCGCTGGGCCGGCTCGGCCTGGCCTCCGGCGTGCAGGTCTACGACGGCAGCGGGCTGTCCAGGAACAACAAGATCACCTCGCAGGCGATGGTGAAGGCGCTGTCCATGGCGGCCTCCGACGAGCACCCGGAGCTCCGCCCTGTGCTGACCGGACTGCCCATCGGCGGCTTTACCGGCACGCTCACCGACCGGTACGGCGACGGCGGCGCGGCGGCCGGCGGCGCGGGCTATGTTCGAGGCAAGACCGGCACGCTGAACGGCGTGAGCACACTGGCCGGGGTGGTTCAGGACGCCGACGGCAGGCTGCTCGCCTTCGCCTTCATGGCGGACAAGGTGGGCAGCAACCTGGCGGCGGAGGGCGCGCTGGACCGGCTGGCGGCGACCATAGCCGGCTGCGGGTGCTCCTGATCCCTGACGACTCCGGCCGGGGGCGCGGGCACGCGAAGCCGTCCAGGGGCGTTCACGTGACAGGCGAAAACGTGACCGCCGGGCGGGTGCGCCAGTGCCGGCTCGTTTCGCGCCGTACGGTGAAAGGGTGAACACGCAGATGATCGACTGGAACGTTGCCGTATCCACCGGGGTCCGGCTGGCCCGGCCCGGCCCGCAGATCCCGCTCGACGATGCGCGACGGGCGGTGACGGAGCTGCGCGAGCTGTCCGTCGCGGCGCAGCGGCACGTGCGCGAGTTCACTCGGATGGAGAGCCTCGTCCCGGCGGGTCCGGCCAACATCGTCGACCGGCCCGGCTGGATCAAGGCCAACGTCGCGGGCTTCCGCGTGGTGCTGGAGCCGCTGATCGAGCGGCTCAGCGCCCGGCGCTCCGGCGGCGGGCTGACCACCATGGTCGGCTCCCGGGTGACCGGCATGCAGGTCGGCGGCGTGCTGGCGTACCTGTCCGGCCGGGTGCTCGGCCAGTACGAGCTGTTCCTGCCGCCCGACCCCGGCGGCGTGGCGCCCACCGGCCGGCTCACCCTGGTGGCGCCGAACATCGTGCAGGTGGAGCGGGATCTCGACGTCGACCCGCACGACTTCCGGCTGTGGGTGTGCCTGCACGAGGAGACGCACCGCACGCAGTTCACCTCCGTGCCCTGGCTCCGCGACCACGTGCAGAGCGAGATCACCAAGTTCCTGCTCGCCTCCGACGTCGACGGCTCGGTGCTGCTGGAGCGCATCCGCGCCGCGGCCGACGCCGTCGCGGAGGCCGTACGGGGCGGCGAGGGCAACCTCATCGAGGCCATCCAGACCCCCGAGCAGAAGGTCGTGCTGGACCGCGTCACCGCCGTGATGTCCCTGGTCGAGGGGCACGGCGACTACGTCATGGACGCGGTCGGCCCCGAGGTCGTGCCCACCGTGACGGAGATCCGCGCGCGATTCCAGCGGCGCCGCGAGGGTGGCAACCGCATCGATCAGGTGATCCGTCAGATGCTGGGTGTAGACCTGAAGATGAAGCAGTACGCGGAGGGGGCCGCGTTCGTGCGCACCGTGATCGACAGGGTGGGTATGGACGGTTTCAACAAGGTCTGGACGGCACCGGAGACGCTGCCGACCCGTCAGGAGATCCTCAGTCCGGGGGCGTGGATCGACCGGGTCGTGCGGCCGGGGGGAGAGTTGCCGGCCGCCCAGGCGTAGGGGGCGTCCGCCGGACGAGGATTCGGGGGGTGCCAGGGGTGAACGTGAGGGAGGGGTCATGGGGCCGCCGCCGGCCGTCTCGGATGTGCGCCGCGCGATAAGGGGGGCGCTTGCCGGGTTGTCGCCCGGCTCGCTGGTCTTCGCCGCATGCAGCGGCGGGGCCGATTCACTGACGATGGCCGCCGCGCTGGCCTTCGTCGCACCACGCATGGAGCTGCGGGCCGGGGGGCTCGTGGTGGATCACGGGCTGCAGGATGGCTCGGCGGAGCAGACCCGCCAGGTCGCCGGCACGCTGCGCGGGCTCGGGCTCGATCCGGTGGTCGAGCTCCAGGTCCAGGTCGGCACGGGCGGGGGGCCCGAGGCCGCGGCGCGGGACGCGCGGTACGCCGCGCTCGACGCAGCCGCCGAGGACCATGGCGCGGCGGCCGTGCTGATCGGTCACACGCTCGACGACCAGGCCGAAACGGTACTGCTGGGGCTGGCGCGCGGCTCGGGGGCGCGTTCACTCTGCGGCATGCCGGAGTCGACGGGGCGCTACGTGCGTCCCTTCCTCGGCCTGACCCGGGAGCGGGTGCGTGAGGCGGGCACCGCCATGGGGCTCACCCCGTGGGACGATCCGCACAACTCCGATCCGGCCTTCACCCGCTCGCGGGTCCGGCACGGCGCGCTGCCCGCGCTCGAGGCGGCGCTCGGGCCGGGGATTCCCGAGGCGCTGGCCCGCTCCGCGCGGATGCTGCGGGACGACGCCGACGCGCTGGACGCCTGGGCGGAGCGTTCCGGCCGGGCGGCGCAGAGCGCGGGCGGCGGGCTCGATGTGAAGTCGCTGGCCGACCTGCCGCGCGCGGTCCGCACGCGGATACTGCGCCGTACGGCGATCGCCGCCGGCTCGCCGCCGGGCACGCTGGCGGCGGTGCACATAACGGCCATGGACGAGTTGGTGACGGCGTGGCGCGGGCAGCGGCACGTCGATCTGCCCGGCGGCCTGCGGGCGCTGCGGCGAAACGGGGCGCTGCACGTCGTTCCGGCCGGCGCGCGGGACGGGGCCGCCTGGGCGAAGGCGCCGGTGTGAGGGAGATGACAGGGCGGGTCTGACCGCGGTGCGGTGCCGGGCGAGGGCGTGGGGTCGTGATCGCCCTGATGGCGGTGCGAGACGGTCCGTCAGGCGGTGTCGGGGGGCGCGGATGTGCCGCGTAGCGCGGGGGAGTTCGGGGGGAATTTTCGGAGCGGTGTCGGCATCCGGGTTGGGCGTTCACCCGGAAATGGGTCTAATAGGGCGTCATGGCCACGCCGTACCGTCCCGACGACTCGAATCCCGGGTGGCTGATCCCGCCGCCCCCCGGCACCGGTCCCCAGCCCGGGGACACCGCGGTGCCAGGCTACGAGCCGCGCCCCTCCGCCCCCCAGGGCCCGCCCGCCCCGCCGCCGCACGGCGGAGCGCCGGGCCAGCCGGGTCAGGGCGGAATGCCGGGCCCGCAAGCCGGGGCGCCGGGTGAGCGGGGGATGGTTGGGCCTGAGGCGTATGCGGCGCCAATCGATGCGCGGCCGTATGGGACCGGTGTCGGTAAGCGGCGGGTGCCCAAGCGTGCGCTGGTGATCGCGGGTGGTGCGGCGGTGGCGGCCGTGCTGATCGGGGTGTCCGCGGCCGCGGTGATCGCGGCGAACCAGCGCGAGTACACGAAGGTCGCCGAGGACCGGGCCGGCGGCGCCGCCCCCGCACCCGCGGACGCGACCTCACCGGCGGCGGGGGAGACCGGCGCCATGGGCACGCCCTCACCACAGCGCACCCCGAAGCCCACGAAGAGCTCGCCGAACCGGCGGGACACCGGCGGCGGTGGCGAGGGCGGAGGCACCTCCGGACGACCCGCCCCGCGCCCGATCCCGGCCGGGTTCATCAAGGACGCCTCGGCCGGACTCGCGTACCCGAGCAAGGGCTCCCCCTGGTTCCGCGCCGACGACTTCGGCGCGTACCGCGCCAGCTGGACGAGCTACCAGAAGCGTCAGGTCTCCCGGGAGCCGGACTACTACGCGGAGATCGGCGCCGGACGGCTCCCCGGCGACATCGGCTACTCCGGCAGCGGCTCCCTCCGCTCCGCGACCGAGACGCTGGCCAAGCGCTACCTCGCGGACCGCGGCCTCTACCCGGACCACCGGCTCTCCGGCGTCGTCTCCAGCGCGCGCACCGTGGACGGCCGGCGCGCCTGGTACTACTCGGCGGTGCTCAACTTCCCGCAGGCCGCCGAGGAGGGCTGGAGCTGGAAGTCCGAGAAGATGGCGCTGCTCGTCGTGCACCGGCCGGGCCGCCGCCCGGGCACCATGTTCACCACGATCCCCGACGTGCTGAACACCTCGATCGGCACCAACGCCATCTCCGCGGCCCGCGTGCTCTGACCTCGGCCGGCGGCCCGTACGGGAGGCCACCCGGCCCGATGTGGGAGGGTGGATCAGGTGGTGTGCCGGATGACGAGGGTGGGCGGCGCGTGAACGAAGAGGACCTGGGTTCCGACCTGCACAAGGTGTTGCTGACCGAGGAACAGTTGCAGGCCAAGATCCGGGAGCTCGCCGCCCGGATCGACGACGACTACCGCGGGCGCGACCTGCTGCTCGTCGGCGTGCTCAAGGGCGCCGTGATGGTCATGGCCGACCTGGCGCGGGCGCTGCACACGCCCGCGGAGATGGACTGGATGGCGGTCTCCTCCTACGGCTCGGGCACCAAGTCCTCCGGCGTCGTACGCATCCTGAAGGACCTCGACACCGACCTGACCGGCCGCAACGTGCTCGTCGTGGAGGACATCGTGGACTCCGGTCTCACGCTGTCCTGGCTGATGGGCAACCTGCGCTCGCGCAACCCGGGGTCGCTGGAGATCTGCGCGATGCTGCGCAAGCCCGCAGCGCTGCGCGTGGACATCGACGTGCGCTACGTCGGGTTCGACATCCCCAACGAGTTCGTGGTCGGCTACGGACTCGACTACTCGGAGAAGTACCGCAACCTTCCCTTCGTCGGCACCCTCGCGCCGAACGTGTACGGCGGCTGAGCGTGGCACGCGCCGCCGATCGCCCGAGCGTACGGGTTCGCCCAGGGCTGAACCGCCGGTCGACCCCCTGGGAACAACGCGCCTAGTCCCATGCGTTGCGGGTACGACAAACCAATGCACGTGTCTGCCGCCGTCGATGCGGGGGCCGATATTGCAGGTGTACCTTCGAGATTCCCGGCAGCGCAGCTCTTGGCAGTGCAGCCGGGAGACGTAGCCGTAGGTGCCGCCCCCGGTGGTCGCGTGACCTTCGGGGCAAAGCTCGTCAGGAGGGACGGACCCGCCCGGGTTCCGCATCGATGGATCTGAAGCGATTTTTCCGTGGGCCACTGCTGTGGATCGTGGCGATCGGCTTGCTGCTCATCGTCGCCTTCAACCTGTTCGGGGCCGGCGCCTCGTACGAGAAGGCCGACACCTCGCAGGTCGTAGCGCAGATCCAGCAGGGCAACGTCAAGTCCGCTCTCCTCGTCGACAAGGATCAGCGCATCCAGGTCACGACGAAGGACAACAAGCGGCTCCAAGCCAACTGGGTCCAGGGCCAGGGCTTCGAGCTCCAGAAGCTGCTCCAGCAGAGGGCCGACCAGGGCCAGCTGCCCGAGGGCTACAACGTGCAGGTCCCCAAGGAGAACCTGTTCGTCAGCCTGCTGTTCAGCTTCCTTCCCATCGTCGTCGTCGTGCTGATCTTCCTGTTCATCATGAATCAGATGCAGGGCGGCGGCTCGCGCGTGATGAACTTCGGCAAGTCCAAGGCGAAGCTGATCACCAAGGACACGCCGAAGACCACGTTCGCCGATGTGGCCGGAGCCGACGAGGCCATCGAGGAGCTGCAGGAGATCAAGGACTTCCTGCAGAACCCGGCCAAGTTCCAGGCCATCGGCGCCAAGATCCCCAAGGGTGTGCTGCTGTACGGCCCGCCCGGCACCGGTAAGACGCTGCTCGCGCGCGCGGTGGCCGGCGAGGCCGGGGTGCCCTTCTACTCGATCTCCGGTTCGGACTTCGTCGAGATGTTCGTCGGTGTCGGCGCCTCCCGGGTGCGCGACCTGTTCGAGCAGGCCAAGGCGAACGCCCCGGCGATCATCTTCGTCGACGAGATCGACGCCGTCGGACGGCACCGCGGCGCCGGCCTCGGTGGCGGCCACGACGAGCGCGAGCAGACGCTGAACCAGCTGCTCGTCGAGATGGACGGCTTCGACGTCAAGGGCGGCGTGATCCTCATCGCCGCGACGAACCGGCCGGACATCCTCGACCCCGCGCTGCTGCGCCCGGGCCGCTTCGACCGCCAGGTCGTCGTGGACCGTCCGGACCTGGAGGGCCGCAAGGGCATCCTGAACGTGCACGCGCGCGGCAAGCCGTTCGCGGGCGACGTCGACCTCGAGGTCATCGCGCGTCGTACGCCGGGCTTCACCGGTGCCGACCTCGCCAACGTGATCAACGAGGCCGCGCTGCTGACCGCCCGGGCGGGCGAGAAGCAGGTCGACATGGCGACGCTCGAGGAGTCGATCGACCGGGTCATGGCCGGGCCGGAGCGCAAGAGCCGGGTCATGTCCGACAGGGAGAAGAAGACGATCGCGTACCACGAGGGTGGGCACGCGCTGGTGGCGCACGCGCTGCCGAACGCCGACCCCGTGCACAAGATCACGATCCTCTCCCGCGGCCGCGCCCTCGGCTACACGATGACGCTGCCCATGGAGGACAAGTTCCTGGCCAGCCGGTCGGAGATGATGGACCAGCTCGCCATGCTGCTCGGCGGCCGCGCCGCCGAGGAGATGGTGTTCCACGAGCCGACCACCGGCGCGTCGAACGACATCGAGAAGGCCACCTCCATCGCCCGGAAGATGATCACGGAGTACGGCATGAGCGAGCGCCTCGGCGCCCGCAAGTTCGGTGACTCCTCCGGGGAGCCGTTCCTCGGCCGGGAGATGTCGCACTCCCGCGACTACTCCGAAGAGGTCGCCTCCACGATCGACGACGAGGTCCGCCGGCTCATCGAGTCCGCGCACGACGAGGCCTGGGAGGTCCTCGTCGAGTACCGCGACGTCCTCGACGAGCTGGTGCTGCGGCTGATGGACAAGGAGACGCTCTCCAAGGACGAGGTCCTGGAGGTCTTCGCCCCGGTGCAGAAGCGGCCCAACCGCGGTTCGTACACCGGGTACGGCAAGCGCATCCCGTCCGACCGACCGCCGGTGCTGACGCCCAAGGAGCTCGCCCTGATCGGGCCGAAGGACGTGCAGGAGCTGCCCGGCAACGGCAGCGGCCCCGGCGCGCACCAGCCCACCGGCTCCGAGGCGCAGGCCGCTGACCCCGAGGGTCGTTCATGACCGAGCCCGTGCCGCGCGGGCCGGAGTTCGACCAGGCCAGGATCGAGAAGGCCGTACGCGAGATCCTGCTCGCGATCGGTGAAAATCCCGACCGGGACGGCCTGCGCGACACTCCGGCTCGCGTCGCGCGGGCCTACACCGAGCAGTTCGCCGGGCTGCGGCAGGGCCCGGAGGACGTGCTGACCACGGTGTTCGACGCCGACCACGACGAGATGGTGCTCGTCCGCGACATCGAGGTCTACTCGATGTGCGAGCACCACCTCGTGCCGTTCCACGGCGTGGCCCACGTCGGGTACATCCCGAACGAGAAGGGCCAGATCACCGGCCTGTCCAAGCTGGCCCGCCTGGTCGACGTGTACGCCCGCCGCCCGCAGGTGCAGGAGCGGATGACCAGCCAGATCGCCGACGCGCTGATGAAGCACCTGGATCCGCGCGGGGTGATCGTGGTGATCGAGGCCGAGCACCTCTGCATGACCATGCGGGGCGTGCGCAAGCCCGGCTCCAAGACCTTCACCTCGGCGGTCCGCGGCGCCTTCCGCGACTCCGACCGCACCCGCGCCGAGGCCATGAGCCTCATCCTCGGCGGAGGCCGCTGACCCCTCCCGGGCGCGCGGGCCGGAAGCGGCCGGGTAGCGATGATCTTGTTCCTTGGCGCGTTGGCGCCGGGTAATGTCCTGTGCTCGTGGACATCCAGGACGTCGCGGCGATCGCGCAGATCGTCGCCTATGTTCTGGGCGTCCTCACCGTCTTCATGGGCGTCGCGGCGCTGATCTGGATGGTCGGCCGGGGCGCGCGGCGGCGCACGCTGATGCTGCTGACGCTCGACATGATCGCGCTGTCGATGATCCTCGGCCCGGTGCTGCTGGGCTGGCTGCATGCCGGCTCGCTCGCCGACTGGGTGGCCATCTCGCTTCTGCCGAAAGTGAGATCGCTGGGCAGGCTTTCGGCGCATGTGGCGGGGGTGCCCCGGCGCCTAGTTTCGCCGCATGATCAGACGTTCGACGATCCCCAGGATCCGTCCCTATCTGCTCGGTGCGCTGCTGGTGGCGGTGTGCCTGGCCCTGCTGGTCGCCGGAACGCGGCCGGCGCGGGCCGCCGCCGAGCCCCCCAGGCTGCCCGCGCCCACCGGCCGGTACCCGGTGGGCATGACCCCGATGCACCTCGTCGACGAGGACCGGGCCGACCCGTGGAAGCCGGAGGTGCGCCGGGAGCTCATGGTCTCGCTGTGGTATCCGGCGGTGCCGAACGGGCGGCACTCCCCGTACATCGGCGCGAAGGCCTCGGCGGCGTACATCGCCGACGTCGGTCTGCCCGTCGAGCCGGACATCCTCAGCCGGGTCGAGACGCACGCGTACGACCGCGCGATCGCATTGCCCGGGCGGCGTCCGCTCGTGGTGCTGTCGCCCGGCGGCGGGCTGCCCCGCGCGTCGCTGAGCTCGCTGGCCGAGGAGCTCGCCTCGCGGGGGTACGTGGTGGCGGGGATCGACCACCCGTACGAGGCCACCGCCGTGGAGCTCCCCGGCGGGCGGCTGGCCGGCTGCCTCGTCTGTGAGCTCGACTTCAGCCGTGAGCTGGGGGCGAAGGTGTCCCAGGGGCGGGCGAAGGATGCGGGCTTCGTACTCGACAGGCTGACCGGCGGGCGGCTGTGGCCCGGCGCCCCGATGATCGACAAGAACCGGGTCGGGATGGGCGGTCACTCGCTCGGCGGCGCCTCCTCGGCCACCACGATGCTCACCGACTCCCGGGTCGACGCCGGGGTGAACCTGGACGGCACCTTCTTCGAACCGGTCCCGACCCGCGGTGTCGACCGGCCGTTCCTGATGATGGGCGGCAAGCCGCACGAGCCGGGGACCGAGGACGAGACCTGGGAGCAGACCTGGTCGCAGCTGACCGGCCCGCGCCGCTGGCTGCAGGTGCCGACCGCGGACCACATGTCGTTCAGCGACTGGATGCTGCTCGGCGAGCAACTCGGCGTCCCACCCCAGCCCGACACCATCGGCGGCGTCCGTGGCATGCAGATCACCCGCGCCTACGTCGCGGCCTTCTTCGACCGCCACCTCCGCGGCCGCGACGCCCCCCTCCTCGACGCCCCCTCCCCCACCTACCCCGAAGTCACCTTCCGCGGCTGACCCCGCCGCCCGGCGTAGGAGCCTGGCCAACCCGCCAGGCTCCTACGCGCCGCGGTGTCCTACAGCACACCGAAAACGGCCCGGCCTCAGATACCGAGTAGCTCGTGGAGCCCCCAGCCGTCCTTGTCGTCGACCACGCGGAGCGCGAGTTCGGCCCGGTTGGCGAGGTCGAGGGGTTGGTCGTTCACGGTCGCGTAGCTGTGCGCGAGCCGGTCGAGCGCCGCACCAACCAGCGGTCCGGCGGTGCGGACCGTCGCGGTCAGGGCGATCGACCGGGTGGATCCGCCGTGCAGGACAACGTTCCGCTGCCGGTAGAGGCGGCGGAAGCTCGCACGGAGGTAGCGGTTGATCCGGCCGAGCGTGGGGCCGGGAGCAACGACGAGTGCCTGGGCACGGGCGAACGCGGCCACGGTGGCGTACGAGGCCTCCGGCTGCGGCGGGCGCGTCAGCAGCCAGGCGACCATCCGCCGGGTCCGTTCTCGGTTCTCGCCCTCCAGAGGGGCCAGCTCGTACGCCAGCCGAGGGGCACCGGCGAGCAGGTCCTTGTCGTAGCTGAGGCTGGTCAGCTCGGCTCGCGGCCACCCCGCGGTCACCAGCGCGGCCGCGCGGTCCGCGGCCACGGCGCGGCCCTCCTCCCGGTCGGCGGCGTCGGTGTCGCAGAACAGCAACGCCTCGAGTGCCGCCCAGGCGCCGGCGACCGCCTTGCCCGGCGAGCTCTCGGTGAGCGCCGCGGCGAGTTCCAAGGCGTCGTCGATCCGGGAACCGGGGGTGCCGATCTCCGGCAGTGCGTAGAGGACTCCGACGCGTTCCAGCGCCAGGACGGTGACGGCCGGATCTCCGCGCCGGAGGGCCTGCGGTTCGCGCATGCCGGAGAGAAACACCTGAGGGTGCACGTCGAGCGGC
>WHSL01000130.1 GCA_009380095.1 Streptosporangiales bacterium
CAGGGCCTGGATCTGGCTCTTCTCGTCCACACACAGCACCACCGCCCGCTCCGGCGGGTTGTGGTACAGCCCGACGACGTCGACGACTTTGCCGGCGAACTGCGGGTCGGCGGACAGCTTGAAGGAGTCGCTCAGGTGCGGCTTGAGGTCGAACTTCTTCCAGATCCGCCCGATGGTGGACTTCGACAAGCCGGCAGCACCTCCATCGACAGCCGCTGCGGCGGCTGCGTCACCAGCCGATAGACCTGCTCGCGTGAAAGGTGCACGCCGCGTTCGGCCAGCCGCGGCACCAGCTCCGAGGTCTGGAACATCTCGGCGTCGGCCATCAGCCGCCGCAGATGCCACCGGTAGCCCATCTTCTTGATCACGGCGGGTCCATCCCCAACTCGTCGTGGTGAGCGGCCAGCGCCCGCACCAGGAGCCGGTTGCGGTACTCATCCGACACCCCCGTATAGATCGCCGTGGTGGAGGCGTAGGCGTGCCCGGCCTGATCCTGCACGAACCGCTCGGGTGTCGGCGTACGGCTGCCAGTGCAGAGGTAGGTACGGGTAAACGTTTACCCGTACTCACCTCTGCACTCCAAGGAGTACGCCGACAGCCGAGGACGCCGAGCCCTCCGATGTGGTGGTCTGTATCGAGACCGACCGGGGACCGTGGGTGCGGGCGCTGCGGGCGGCGGGGTATCGGGTGTTCGGGGTGGACCCGAAGCAGGCGGCCCGGCACCGGGAGATCCTGGGCAGCTCCGGTGCCAAGAGCGACAAGGGGGACGCGCACGCGCTGGCCGACATGATCCGTACCCGCCGTCACCAGCTCCGCGAGGTGGCCGCCGACTCCGAGATCGCCGAGGCGGTCAAGGTCGTCACCCGCGCGCATCAGACCCTGTTGTGGGAACGGACCCGGCACATGCTCCGGTTGCGGGTGGCGTTGCGGGACTACTTCCCGGCCGCTCTGGAAGCCTACAAGCCGCTGGGCCTGACCTCGGAGACGGTGCTGAAGCTGCTCGCCGCGGCGCCCACCCCGGCAGCGGCAGCGGAGCTTCCGATCAGCGCGATCAGCGCGGCGTTGAAGGGGCGGCGCGACATCGCGGGCAAGGCGCAGGCGATCAGGGAGGTGCTGGGCAGCCCTCAGCTCGGGCAGGCCGGCCTGGTCACCGCCGCCTACGCTTCCACCGTCAAGGCACTCGTGGCGGTCATCGGCACGTTGAACGCCGAGATCAAGACCCTGGAGGGTAAGGTCGAGGCGCATTTTGGCCGGCACCCGGACGCTGAGCTCTACCTCAGCCAGCCCGGCCTGGGTGTCGTTCTCGGTGCCCGGGTGCTCGCCGAATTCGGAGACGCCGCCGGCCGCTACACCAGCGCGAAGGCCCGCAAGAACTACGCCGGCACCTCACCGATCACCCGCCAGTCCGGCAAGATGCGCACCGTCCACGCCCGATTCGTCCACAACGACCGGCTCCTGGACGCGCTGCACCTCCAGGCCTCCTGCGCGCTCCTGCACGACGACGAAGTCCGCGCCCACTACGACCAGCTACGCGCCCGCGACAACGGCCACAACGCCGCCCTACGCCAAGTCGGCAACCGCCTCGTCGGCATCCTCCACGGCTGCCTCAAAACCCACACCCCCTACAACCAGACAACCGCCTGGTCACACCGATCCACGAACAAGCCGCTTGACACCCAAGCTCCAGGGATGTCTAACACCCACCGACGTCCCGGCCGACCTCAACCTCGAAACCTGACCATCACACGGCGTCCCGCAGCACGCCCGCGCGGACGTTGTCGAACCAGAATAGCGGTCTCGAACTTCTATTCGATATGGGCGTGTCATGGGCGTTATGCGTGCTTCGGTTCCTTGGGGGCTGGCCGACGAGTGTCCCGTCCTCCCGGGATCGAGGGGTACGAGCAGTCGGCCATCGTGTGGTTATTCGACCAGGTGCCGTCGGACTACCGGGTGCACGGCATCCTGCGAAGGTATCCGCTCGCCCTGGCGCGCATGGCGCGTGAGCACATGTCAGCGGCGCTGGATGCGGCCCGGCAGGGGTATTCAGGCGTCGGCTCCGCCTTGGGCGTTACGGCCTTCGGGGTGGGGGCCGTGCCAGTCCAGGCACACGACGGTGGCGTCGTCTTCCAGCCGGCCGTGGCAGGCCTCGTTCACCGCGGTGGTCAGGGTTCGCACGACTTCGCGGGGGTGCCGGGCGGTGGTGTCGCGGATGAGGGCGGGCAGGTCGACGCTTTCGGCCTGGCGTTCCTGCATGCCGTCGGTGTAGAGCACAAGGCGGTCGCCGGGCCGCAGATCGACCTGCTGTAAGCGGTAGCCACCGGATACGGGCGCGCCGAGCGGCAGGTCGATGTCAAGAAGTACCTCGCTGACGTGGCCGTCGCGCAGCCTCAGGGGCCAGGGGTGCCCGGCGTTGACCAGCTGGGTGCCGGTCCCGTCCAATGCGATGCGCAGCATCTGACCGGTGGCGATGGCGCCGCGGCCGTGCTCCAGCATCGCCTGATGCGTCTGGTCGGCCTGCCCGGGCAGGTCGCCCCCGGCGCGGCGGGCGCGACGGGCTGCGGCGACCAGCAGGGTCGCCAGCATGGCGGCGTTGACGTCGTGACCCATGGCGTCGGTGATCGTCAGGTGCAGGGTGCCGTGGTCGAGGGTGTAATCGTAGGTGTCGCCGGCGATGCTGTCGGCCGGGACCAGCGCGCAGGCAAGGGTGAACTCGGCGGCCTCGCAGCAGGTGGCCTCAGGCAGCAGTCGATGCTGGATCTCGGCGGCCAAGCTGACGGCGGTGGTGCGCTGGCCCCATAGGTAAAGTTCGGTGAAGCGGCGGTCGGTGACAATGATGTAGGCGAGTGCGAGGGCGGCCTCGCCGACCTGGTCCAGCACATCGTCGGTAGCCTCGGGCAACGTCAGCTCCAGCACGCCGATGGTGTCACCCCGGTTGGTGACCGGCGCGATCACCCACTGGCCCCTGCTGCTGCCGGAGGCCGTAGTCACCCGCTGGGTACGCAACACCTCGTCGTAGATGCTGCCGGCCAACGGAATCTGCTCGGCCTCTTGACCCTTCTGCGGGGCGGCCGCCTCGGTGAATCGCACCATCCGCCCGCCGACGAGGTCGGCGAACAGGAACGACACCGCCTCGGCACCGAATCGGTCACGCAGGTTCCGTGCGACAACGTCGATGGACTCCACAGGAGCGGCGTCCTCCGCCGCCCTTAAAAGCCCTCCCAGCTCCAGCCGATCACCCGCCACAACAGCCTCCCTCTGTTCCTCTCCTCCTTCCCAAGGTCCGCTCGGTGATGCCACGGCCGACTTGGTAGGTCATGCCATCAGATCGGGCTCAACTCCGATGGGACGGAGGGAGTGTCCTGAAGATGGTGTGGGGGGCGGTGATCCGGAAGGCTGGGGCTGATGCCTCGGCTGGGGAAGGATCGTGTAACTGAGCACGACCAGAGCGAGTCGCGGGGCGGGCTGGATGTCCAGTTGGCCGCGGAGTTGATCGAGAAGGCCAGGGCTGAGGGGGTGTCGCTGGTCGGCCCGGTGGGCTGCTGGCGGGTATCACCAAGACCGTGCCGCAGGCCGCGCTCGAGGCGGAGATGACCGAGCATCTGGGCTATGACGGGGCGAACGCCCGGTCCAGCCGACGGGGAATCACCATAACGGCACGAGTGGAAAGAGGTGTCCACCGAGATCGGCCCGGTGGAGGCGCAGGTGCCGCGGGATCGGGCGGGCGATTTCGCCGCAGATCGTGCCCAAGCACGCCCGCCGGGTGGAGGGCTTTGATGAGGCGATCGTCTCGCTGTATGCCAAGGGGCTGACCACGGGCGAGATCCGTGCGCACCTGGCGGAGATCTACCAGGTCGAGGTGTCCAAAGACCTGATCTCCCGGGTCACCGACAAGGTCGTTGTACCCGTCTGGTACCCAGACCTTGGCGGGGGACGGCGTAGCGCGTCGGATAGTGGCGGAACCAAAACGGCCGTCCACTGGGCATCGTGCCTGGTGGACGGCCGTTTTGACTGTCTGGGGGATGTGCACAACCATGCCGCAGAGAACTTGCTGCAACCCACCTGACCTGTGGAAACAGCCAAACCGGGACAGGAGTGAGCGAAGGTGCACCACACAGATGGGAACGCGGGGCGCAGGCGGCCGCCAGGGGCCGGATCCGAATGGCCGCACGACGGCAGCGGCGTCGGAGGGCCGGGATCCGAAGTCATCGCGGTCGGCTCAGGCCCGCCTGGTGCGGCGGGATCCTCGTCAAGTGAGTCCCAGGGAGCCGGTGGCGGCGAGGTAGCCGTCCGGGCGGATGAGCAACGGACCGGCGTCGGACCAGTCCGGGTCGTCGGTGGCGATCTCTGCGTGCACGACGTCGACGTGGTGGTGATCTGGGACATCGGCGCCCGGCCGGGCGAGGAGGACGAATCTCGCGGCGTGCAGGAGCCCGTAGACGCTGGCGGCCGGGGCGCCGCGCAGGTCGAGGTCGGGCACCCGGACCCCCTCCTCGCCATAACGTATGCCGAGGCCGGACAGCCGGACGGAGAGCGACCGGCAGAGAGGGGGAGTGGATCCCAGGAGGGCGTTGAACCGGTCACGGAGCGCGACGCCCTCCCGGCCGGGGGAGGCGAAGAGACCGCACTGGGCGAGTGAGTCCTCGACGACGTCGAGGCCGACCGGCACGCGTTCCGCCTCGTACGTGTCGAGCAGGGACGGCGGCGCCCAGCCCCGGAGTACTGCCGCGAGTTTCCAGCCGAGGTTCGTGGCGTCCTGCAGCCCGAGGTTGAGGCCCTGTCCGCCCGCCGGGAAGTGGATGTGCGCGGCGTCACCCGCCAGGAACACGCGGCCGGACCGGTAGACCGCCGCCTGCCGGGTCTCGTTGCCGACGCGGCTCAGCCAGGCGTCCGGGGTCTCGCGCATCCCGAAGTCGGTGTTCGCCAGCCGCAGCGCGCCGGCCCGCAGCTCGCCGAACGTCACCGGCCCGTCGGGCGCGTCGAACAGCGTGGCATGGTCGATGGTCGCGAGCCTCCACCGGCTTCCCCCCAGCCGCACCATGTACAGCGACCCGCCCGGGGTGGACATCGTCAGCGCCGGGGTCGACGGGGGATCGTCCAGTTCAATGTCCCCCAGGGCGATGTGCCAGGTGGACGGCGTCCCCACGAACTCGATCCCGGCCGCCCGCCGGACCGTACTGCCGCCGCCGTCACAGCCGACGACGTACGCCGCCTCGAAGGTGACCAGCCCCGATGGCGTAACGGCGTCCACCTCGACTCCCGTACCGGACTGCCGCACGCCGGTCACCTCGTGTTCGCGCAGGAGCGGCACGCCGAGCTCGTCCAGGTGGCCTTGGAGGAGTTCCTCGGTGCGTCGTTGTGGCAGGAACAGGGTGAACGGGTACCGCGTGTCCAGGAATGAGAAATCCAGCCGGTTGTCGAGGATCGCGAAGTGCGAGGACGGCACGGGGGTGCCCTCGGCCAGGAACCTGTCGGCCACGCCGCGCAACGCGAACTGCTCGATCGTACGCGGGTAGATCGTCAACGCCTTCGACTGCGGCGGCCGCTGCACCCGTTTCTCCAGTACGACGACCCGGACGCCACCGCGATGCAGTTCGGCCGCGAGCCACATGCCGACCGGGCCGCCCCCGGCGACGACCACCTCGATGTCCCTCATGGCGCGGCTCATTCCCGTCAGGGCTTGCGCGCTATGCCGGCGATGTGCATGCGCTCGCCAACGGTCGGATCGCGGCGCAACGGTCCCTCGGGCCGCCACTGCGCGACGGGCACCAGGCCGGGCTCCACCATCTCAAGACCGGTGAAGTAGCGGCCGATCTCCTCACGCGTACGGAACCGGCCCGATCCGAGCATGGTCTGGAAGGACTGCTCGAGGTCGTCGGCGGCGGGGAAGGAGCGGCAGAAGTGGGTGATGAACAGATAACTGCCCGCCGGGACCGCGTCGAGGTAGGTGCGCACCAGGCCGGCGGGGTCTTCCGCGTCCTCGAGGTGGTGCAGGATGGCCACGAGCAGCACGGCCACCGGCCGGGAGAAGTCGATCAGCCCCTTCACGGCCGGGCTGTCCAGCACCGCCACGGGATCCCGCAGGTCGGCCGTGACCACGGTGGTGTGCTCGTTCTCGACCAGCAGCGCCCGGCCGTACGCCAGCACGGTCGGGTCCTTGTCCACATAGACAATGCGGGCCTCGGGGTCCACCCGCTGCGCGACCTGATGGGTGTTCTGCGCGGAGGGAAGCCCCGAGCCCAGGTCGAGGAACTGCCGGATGCCCGCCTCGGCCGCGAGGAAGCGCACACCGCGGATCAGCGCCTGCCGGTTGGTCCGCGCGGCGACCGTGATGTCGGGAGCGACCCCCTTCAGCCTCTCGACGAAGACACGATCGACGGCGTAGTTGTCCTTACCGCCCAGGGCGGCGTCGTAGGCGCGCGCGATGTTCGGAACGCTCGGCACACTCAAGCCGTGCGGCACCACATCAGGGTCCACCTGCGACTCTCCTTCTCGCCCGGCACCGCGTGCACCGCGTGCACCGCGCCGATGGCCGAGGGCGGCGATGATTCGGGCCGTACCAAGGGCCGATGATACCGATTCATCCACCGCCGGTCGCGAGATCGGATTATCGAAGCAAACACTGCGGTCCATACCGTTGGGCGGTTGCTGGTGACGCGTCCAGACGTCGGCGCCGATCAGGTGCTGGGCCCGCGGTAGCCGTCTCGGCGAACTTTCGCGTGGGCGACGGAGACGTGCAGGATGGGGCCTTCGATGAGCACGTGAAGGTTCGCATTGTGTCCAGTTGGGTGCACCACACAGATAAGAACGTCGTCTCCATTTCCCGCCACGCGGGGGGCCGGTATTGATGACGTTGGCCGCGGTTGGGGCCGGCAGGGTCTCTTGTAGCTCTTTGAGCTGGGTGGCCTTGGCCTGGTGGTCTGCAGTGAGCTCGGCGGCGCGGAGTTGTCGCAGGCCATCGATTCGTTCACGACTTCCCCACCGACTAGGAGGCACCACCGACAATCCACGCGGTGACCGGGACCTATGGCGAATCGGCCGGGGAGCGGAACTCCCCCTGGAGGGGCGAGCTCGTTCCCCAGCCGACTCCCCAAGAGCCGTTGCGGCGGCGGTCAGCCGAACTGGCCCGGCTGGTAGTCGCCTGCGGGCATCTGGAGCATGACGTTCATGCGGTTGTAGGCGTTGATCGTGGCGATCAGGGCGACGAGCGCCAGGAGCTGCTCCTCGTCGTAATGCTTGGCCGCGTTGGCCCAGGCCTCGTCGGTGACGCCGCCCGCGGCGTCCGCGATGCGGGTGCCCTGCTCGGCCAGCTCCAGGGCGGCGCGCTCCGCCTCCGTGAAGACCGTGGCCTCGCGCCAGGCCGCGACGAGGTTGAGGCGGACCGAGGTCTCCCCGGCCGCAGCGGCGTCCTTGCTGTGCATGTCGGTGCAGAACCCGCAGCCGTTGATCTGGCTGGCGCGGAGCTTGACGAGCTCCTGCGTCGCGGCCGGCAGCGCCGTGCCCGCCACGACCTTGTTAGTCGCGTTGAGGTGCTTGATGACCTGGCCAGCGATGGCGCTGCCGAAGGGGTTGAGGCGAGCCTCCATGATGATGATCTCCTTGCCGTTTCGTTGGTTCCACCCCCTGTGACCGGAGCGGGCCGGTGAGATCTGACAGCCGTACGGGCCGATCGCCGGTGACCTACGTCACCCGGCCGTACGGGAGGCATCCGGGCAATATGAGCGGCAGCGTCCACATGGACTCGCGGAAGGTGGCACATGTACGCGTTGACGCCCGGTCAGATGGGCCTTCAGGCGCAGGCGCGCGAGCTCGCCCGGCGCGAGTTCGCGCCGTACGCGGCCGAGATCGACCGCACCGAGGCCTATCCCTGGGAGAACGTGGCGAAGCTGCGCGACGCGGGCTTCATGGGGATGACGATCCCGGAGGCGTACGGCGGGCGCGGCATGAGCTACCTGGACACGGTGATCGTCATCGAGGAGATGGCCAAGGCCTGCGCCACGATGGGCCGGATCACGGTCGAGGCGAACATGGGCGCGATCGGCGCCATCATGCGGTACGGGACCGAGGAGCAACGGCGCCTCGCCGCGGACTGCGTACTCGCCGGGGACAAGCCCGCGATCTGCATCACGGAGCCGGAGGCGGGCAGCGCGGCCGGGGAGATGACCACCCGCGCCGACCGCGACGGCGACGACTACGTGCTCAACGGGGAGAAGTACTGGATCACCGGCGGCGGTGTGTCCCGGCTGCACCTGATCTTCGCCAGGGTCTTCGACGACGGGGTGGACCAGGGGATCGGCGGCCTCATCTGCGTACGGGACGGCGCGGACGCCCCGCCCGGGCTCGTGGTGACCAGGCGCCTGCCGGCCATGGGGGTGCGCGGAATTCCGGAGACGTACGTCGAGTTCCGCGACCTGCGGATCCACCAGTCGATGCTGTTGCGGCCGCCGGGGGAACCGGCCCGCTGGTTCGGGGCGCTGATGCGGGCCTACAACGCGCAGCGCGTGGGCGCGGGGACGGTGGCGCTCGGCATCGCGCAGGGGGCCTTGGACGAGGCGGTCGCGTACGCGCGGCAGCGCCACCAGTTCGGCCGTCCGATCGCCGAGTTCCAAGGGCTGCAGTGGATGCTGGCCGACATGGACACCCAGGTCACGGCGGCACGGCACCTGCTGCGGGCCGTCGCGTGCGGTGGCGACGGGGGCTTCCCGGACATGGCCGCGGCGGCGCAGGCCAAGTATTTCGCCGCCGAGATGGCGGGGCGGGTCACCAACGACGCTCTGCAGATCCACGGTTCGTCCGGGTACGGCAGGGACCTGCCGCTGGAGCGCCACGTGCGGGACGCCCGCATGTTCACTATCGCCGGTGGTACGGCGCAGGTCCTGCGCACCCAGGTGGCGGGGAGGCTGCTGGGGATGAGGTTGCCGCAGACCCGGGACGGCTACCTGCCCGATGGCGGGGCCGGCCGCGGCTGAACCGTTTCCGGCCGCCACCGCATGGCCGCTGGACGCAAACTACTGTGACGGCTTTCGCGGCACCTTGTCGCCGAGCCTGGCGATGACCTCGGCCACCCGGGCCGGTGCGAGGTTGTTCGCCGCGTGGCCTTGGCGGCGGAGCCGCACGCGTTCGGTGTTCGGCATGGCGCGTTCCAGCGCATCCAGCCGTTCGCCCAGGTGTTCCGGGCTCCGTTCGCCGCCGAGCAGGACGGCGGGCACGTCGATTCGCGCGTACGCATCCAGCCGGAGGCCCACCTCGTCGATGGCCGCGCAGTCGTCGAGCTGGTGCGGGGCGAGCCGGCGCAGTCGAGGAATCAGAGGGACGGAGGCCCCCGACACCCAGGCGACCCAGGCCGGAGTCCGCGCGATGTCGCGCAGGAAGATCGCCAGCGCCCTGCCCGGGTGTCCGGCGGTCATAGCTGATTGACGACGACATCCACGTCGGCGGCGGGCACCGCGGCGCCCAACAGGGCGTTGTGCCCGGCCTCCGGCAAGGCATGGGCGAGCGCGAGGGCCTTCATGATTCGCGCTCCTTCCTGACCGCGTCCCACGCGTCGAGCGCGCGTTCGTCGGTGAAGATGCCGCGGGTGAAGATCTCCAGCGCCACCCGGGAGAAGCGCAGCGTCGCGTCGATGCCGTGCAGATCCTCCACACCGAGCACACGCACGACATGCTCGTCGAACGCGAGCGGCGCCAGCAGATAGGTCACATAGACCGCGGCACGCGTGCGCGGATGCTCGGTGGGACGGACCCGCCCCTCGCGTTCACCCTCGGCGAGCCACGCTTCCGTGAGATCGACGATCTCATCGAACAGCGCCGCGGCCTCGGGCGAGCCGTCGAGGAACGCCCGCGCCAGGTAACGGCGCACCGGCGCGGCCGCAGCCAGCGTCCGGGAAAGCCCGCGAGCGTTGCCCGCCGCCGCCTCCGCCCATTCATCGGCGTCGTCAGCACCGCCGCCGCGCATCATCGCCACAACGTAGGCGTCGCACTCCCGGCGCAGCGCCTCCTTCGACCCGAAGTGATGCACCACCAACGCGGGCGAGACACCCGCATCGGCCGCGATCGCCCGGACCGTCACCCGATTCACACCATCGCGACCGAACCGCTCCAACGCCGCATCCCGGATCCGCGTGCGAGCGCTCGACTCACCGGAAACCGACACGACCCCGAGACTAAACAAATGTTCAGCCCACCGCAATCGCCTGCGCGTATGGACATGTCATCTCCCGCGCCTCGTACCGTTCTGGATCGGATCGGCAATACCGCGTTGCTGCCACTGCGCCGGCTCGGACCGCGAAACGGATCACGTCTCCTGCTCAAGCTGGAGGACGGCAATCCAACCGGAAGCATCAAGGACCGGATGGCGCTGGCGATGATCGAGGCCGCGGAAGCTGATGGCCGGCTGCGGCCGGGTGGCAGGGTGGTCGAGTACACCGGTGGCAGCACAGGTGTCTCGCTGGCTCTGATCTGCGCCGTCAAGGGATACCACCTCGACATCGTCAGATCGGACGCGTTCGCCGCCGAGAAGCGCTATTCCGCGCCTCTGTCGGCCTGCTCGGCGAGTACCTGTGCGTGGCAGGGAAGCGGCGCGCACCAGCAACCCAGCCGGCGTCCGCGCAGCTCGGCAAGCCGGGCCAGCAGATGGGGTTGCTCGAGCAGCCATGCCTTGTACTTCTCGATCACCTGTTCCCGGCTGCCGTCCGGGCCGGGCCGGTACGGACTGGCGAACGGCGAGGCGTCCAGGTGCCAGCCTCCTCGGTGCATCGACCGGCCTACGTAGACGACGTCGGCGTACTCGGGGTCGTCGCGGTGACCCTTCAGGTTGACCACTGTGGTGGGCGGCGTGTTCATCGAACTCTGCTTCTCCGTTGTCGCTCGGACGTACGCGATCGGTACGTCGACGAGTGCGTGACGCGGACAAGATTCATCGTCAAGCCAGGCCACCACCGCGGCAAGTTCAAATCTTGAACTGCCTCGGCAGCCCTCGTCGCGTCGCTAAGCAGAAGATGTCTGCGCGAGAGCGCTACGGGTGAACGCGTACCGAAGGAACCAATGCTGCATCTGACGTTGCACGGCGCGGTCGCCGTGGACGGTGACTCCGGGCTGCCGCTGCAGTTGGGACCAGGTCAGGTCGCCGAGCCACCACTGGGTGACCTCGGCGGTCGGCGCCGTAAGCCAGAGGTCCACCGGCGCGCCGGTGTCCTGCCGGCACAGGTTGACGTTCGTTTTGGACAGATGCAGCCAGAAGTACCGGTCGCGCGGCGGTCGGTCGGTGAACTCGAGCGCGAGGACCACGGTGTGCCCGGGCAGGGCATCGACATCGACTCGGCGTTGCATGTCCCACGTGAGCGCCGCGGTGTCGAAGTCGTCCTCGGACAAGGCGGTGCTCTCGGTCGTCATCCCCCACCGGGCCAGTTCACGGACGATCGGAGCGAGGGTCAGCCCGGCGTCGGTGAGCCGGTAGCGGCGGTCGGAAACGTCGACGAGGCCGGCGGTGCGAAGGGCGCGCAATCTGCTGGACAGCGTGGCCGGTGGGATGCGGGGGATGCCGCGGCGGATGTCGCCGAACGTGACCGGCCCGGAGAGCATTTCGCGCACGATCAGCAGGGTCCACCGCGCGCCGACCACATCCAGTGCTCGTGCGACCGCGCAGAACTGCCCATACCCGTTCATCGGTCCAGGTTAGCCACACCGGCGAATCTGCTTCAAATCTTGAAGTCGCACACTCGACCGAACGTAGCGACGGTGATGCGAGGCGGGCCGGGCCGCATATCAGAGGGTGAGGAGTACCTTGGTGGCGCGGCGCTCGTCCATCGCCTTGTAGCCTTCGGGCGCCTGGTCCAGGGGCAGGGTGAGGTCGAAGACCTTCCCAGGGTCGATCTTGCGGTCCCAGATGAGCTGGATCAGGTCGGGCAGGAACCGGCGCACCGGGGCCGGACCGCCGAGGGTGTGGATGCCGGCGAAGAACAGCTCGATCCCGGGGATGGTCACGTCGTAGTTGACGCCGACGTAGCCCAGGTGCCCGCCGCCGTGGGTGGTGCCGACGGCCTGCATGAATGACTCCTGGGTGCCGACCGCCTCGACCACCGAGTGCGCGCCGAGCCCGTTCGTTAGTTCCTTGATCTTCGCGATGCCCTCGTCGCCGCGCTCTTCGACGATGTCGGTGGCACCGTAGTAACGGGCCAGCTTCTGCCGCTCGGGGTGTCGGGACATCGCGATGATCCGTTCCGCGCCCAGCTGCTTGGCGGCCAGGACGGCCATGAGTCCGACTGCGCCGTCGCCGACGACGGCGACGGTCTTCCCGGGGCCGGCCTCGACGGCGACGGCGGCGTACCAGCCGGTGCCGAGCACGTCGGAGGCGGCCAGCAGGGCGGGGATCAGCTCGGGGCCGGGCTGTCCCGGGGTGGCGACGAGGGTGCGTCCGCTTGCGGAATGCGGGCCTTCTCGGCCTGGGTGCCGATCGTCTGGGCGACGAACTCGGCGTGCACGCACTTGGACTGGAACCCGGCCTGGCAGATCTCACAGGTGTTGTCGGAGATGACGAACGACCCGACCACGAAGTCTCCGGGCCTGACGTTCCTCACCTCGGAGCCGACCTCCTCCACGACCCCTACGTACTCGTGTCCCATGACCTGGCGGTCGGCGGGCTCCACTCCGCGGTACGGCCACAGGTCCGACCCGCAGATGCAGGTCGCGGTCAGCTTCACGATGGCGTCGGTGGGCTCGACGATCTTCGGGTCCTCGCGCTCCTCCACTCGGACATCACCGGCCGTGTACATCACTACTCCACGCATGGGTGGGTTCTCCTTGTTCTGTGTGCCGGCGCCTGTGGCGCCGGTTCGCGTTCAGGAAGGCGCGGGATTCCCGCAACTTCCTCGGTTTGCGCAGCTCACGCCGCCAAGCCCGCTGATAGGCGTACCCGCCCGGGGCTGGGAGGCCACTCCGAGGACGGGTCGGTCGGGTCGGTGCGCGACCGGCCGTTCAGTGGGGCGGCGTGGCCAGGGGACGTGTAGGCCCCACCAGTGCGCGGGGATGGTGATGACGGCGAGGATCGCCGCGAGCACGAGGTACGTGATCCGCCAGCCCCAGAGATTTGTGAGCGTGGCCGTGATAGGGGCGAAGATGCTGCTGGCGAGTCCGGCGGCGAGCGTGAGCCAGGTGAGGGCAGGAACGCGCCGCGGACCATACCAGCGGGTGAGCGCGGTGAACGCCGGTGGATAGAAGACCGCGCCAGCTGGTCGACCAGCCCGTGGCGGCGGCGATGTCGGGGGCCAGGACAGGGAACCCGTAGTAGAGGACTCCGTAGCCGACAACCTCGGTGACGCACAGGGTGACCAGGACGCGGCGCGGCCCTGCCCGCGACGAGGCGGGCAGGGCGGGCGGGGAATCGGCTCGAGTCACAGACCGATCGCCGTCGTGGCGGCTCGGGCGTGGGCGGCCAGCGGAGCCACCACGTGCTGGGCGTCACGGTAGGCGCCACGCAAGGTGTTGGAGGAGAAGGAGCGCTGGAACTCCAGCCCCACATAGGCCAGGCCGGGGTGGGTGGCGGAGATCCCGCCGATGTGTCGAGGTGTGCCGTCGAGGTCGAGCGCACCCAGCGTGCGTAGATAGCTCAGGCTCGGTCGATAGCCGGTGGCCAGGATCACCGCATCGACGTGTTCCCGAGCGCCATCGGACCATACGACGCCGTCGTGGTCGAAGGCGGTGAACATGGGACGCCGCTCGAGGGCACCAGACTCCACGGCGTACCGGTAGCTGCCGTCGTCCAGCACCGGTGTTGCGGTGAGGAACGGTGCGATCCAGCCGATCGGAAGGTGGTCGAACCCGGTGTTCTCCAACCAGTAGTGCAGATCGTTGCCGCCGATGCGTTGTGAGATGAACTTGACGGGTTGGCGGGTGGCGAGGGTGACGGTCGCGACCCGCGCGAGCTCGTACCCGATCTGGATCGCGGAGTTCCCGCCGCCGACCACGATCACCCGCTTCCCCGCGAAGGGCTCGGGGTTCCGGTACGTAGCCGAGTGCAGCAGCTCACCGGCGAAGTCCTGCTGACCCGGCAGCGAGGGTGTGTACGGGCTGGAGAACGAGCCGCTGGCGGCGATCACGCCGGCGGCCGCGACAGCGTCGCCGGACGCCGTGTGCACCGTGAAGCCGCGGCCGGCGGGCTCGACCGAGTCGACCCGGCTGTTGGTGCGAATCTCGACATCCAGGCTCGCGGCATACCGCTCGAGGTAACCGACCACCTCGTCGCGGCGCGGGTAGTGCTCGGGATCTCCGGGGAAGGGCATGCCCGGCATCGCGCTGTACCTGGCCGGCGAGAAGACGGTGAGGCTGTCGTAGTAACCCGGCCAAGAGCCCACCGGGCGATCTCCGGCCTCCAACACCAGCGCCTCAAGGCCGGCCTGACGGAGGGCCCACGCGGCCGACAGCCCGGACTGGCCGCCGCCGACGACGACCACGGGCGGGTTCACGGTTCTGCTCATGCCACCACAACATATAGTTGATTCGAGATATGTCAAATCTTAGATATGTCGAATCAGCGAAGCCGCGAGTACACTACGGCGTATGTCGTCGCCGGCCGGCCGGACCAGTCCGTCTCACCCGGATGCGCCCGGGCCGGTGGAGCTGACCGCCGCTTCGCAGAAGTTCCTCAAGGCCCTCGCCAATCCGACAAGGCAGCGCATCATGCTGCTGTTCTTCCGGGGGGCCGAGCTCTCGGTGGGCGAGGTGGCCGAACGCGCCGGAGTGGGGCAACCCACGGCGTCGGTCCACCTGGATCAGCTGCGCGAGGGGGGCATTCTCACCTCGCGACGAAGCGGCAAGAGCGTGCTGTACCGGAGCGACCACACCGGCATCTCTCGGGCGCTGGTCGACCTCCAGGCGTACCTCGAGGTCTGCTGCTGACAATGCCTTCAAGGCAAACGACTCGTCGTCGTACCGGTGGCAGGCTCGGCCGGCGCCGCTTCAGCCCATCATGGCGACGACGATGGCGGTGACGGCGGTGACGGCGATGAACGCGTCGACCCCGACGACGACCCAGCCGATCTGGTAGCCGCGCATGCCCGCCTTGTCGATCTTGTTCCCCTCGCCGGCCTCAGGCGCGGAGTTAGGCCCTCGGGCCCGAAGAGCCAGACCATGGCGGCGGAGAACCAGGCCATCCCCGTCGATGCCGGCGAGAACCCAGCCGGCCCAGCCGCCGCGCATGCCCTTGGCGTCGATGTAGGACGAGGCCGGCTTCCGCGGGTCGTAGAGATCCTCGACCTGCGCGCCCTCCCTCAGATCGGTGGAGGAGCCGGCGCCGGACGAGCTCTTGATCTTGTCGCCCTCTTTCGTGGTGAACCGGTAATTCACCATGTAGTTGATGCCGTTCTGGCCCTCGGTTCCCCTGACTCCAGTGATCCGGCCAGGGACCCGTACGGCGCGGGCACGCCACAGCCAGGCCCTGATCAGGAGGAGGACGCCAAGTACGACGAAGAACAGCCCGGTCGGCCAGAAGTACCAGACCTCCACGCGGACCCTCCCGGGGCGCCTCAGCGGCCCGCCCGAGCGCGCCGTCCGGCGAAATCGTAGCGTCGGACGGCGGCTACCGGTTCGGGTGGATGAAACGTCCACCGCCCTCAGAGCAGCGGGCCGCCTCCTCGTCGACCATGAGGCCCGGCGAGGAGGCGGCGGAGTCGTTTGCCCGCGAGTACGGCTAGCGGTTGCGGGCGGGGAGGCGGCCGGCGACGGCGGGGATGACGATGGCCGCGGCCACGAGGTGGGAAAGGATCAGGGTGACCCGTGTCGCGGTCGTGGCGCCGACGAGGAGGTCGGGCACGACCGACAGCGCGGTGAGGGCGACGGTGGTCACGGTGAACGTGCGCTTGGGTGCCGCGGCCCAGCGGCTCAGCGCCATGGCCAGCACCAGGCCGATCGCGCTGAACACCAGGGTGAGCTGGGCGAAGCCGAGCAGCGGGATCGGCGCGCCGTCGATCTCCACCGGCACTCCTATACCCGTGGCGACGGCGGCGACGGCGGTGGTGGCAACGGCGGCGG
>WHSL01000202.1 GCA_009380095.1 Streptosporangiales bacterium
GCGTCCCCGGAGCGCGCGTCCCCGGAGCGCGCGTCGCCGGGGGGTACGGCCTCGCCGCGTGCCGCGGTGCGATCGTGTGGTGCGGTCCGGCCAGGTGGTGCGGTGCGGTGCGGTGCGGTGCCGTCGTGCGGTGCGGCGGGGCCGGGCGGTGCGGCGGGGCGGGGGTGCTCGCTCCAGGGGGGCGACGATGGTGCGGTGGCGTCGTCGATGAGGCGGTCGGTGCTGCCGATGCGGAACAGCAGCGGGGGGCGGGCGGCGAGCGGCGCGGCGCCCGGCCACGCCTCCCACGGCGCGCCCGCGGCGCCGTCCGCGGCCGTCGCGGCGAGCTCCGCCCACCGCGCGAGCAGCGGGGGCGGCCCGTCGCCGTCGCCCGCCACGGCGGCGGCGATCTCCGTCGCGGTCCGGTCCAGCGCGTGCTCCCGCCGGGCGACCTCGGCCTCGGCCTCCGCGACCCGGGCCCGCGCCCGGGCGCGCCGGGCGGCCAGGATGCCGCCCACCAGGCCGAGCTCGCGGCGTACGCCGGCGATCACCTGATCGTGAGCCAGCACCGCTACTCCTTCGCGGGGGGATGGGGAGCGCCGTCCGGCGTGCGGGCACCCGGGCGGGGGTCCGGCACGCCCGACATCTCCGGTGTACCCGACATGCCAAGCGGACCCGTCACGTACGCGGCGAGCCTGTCGCGCGCCTCGTCCAGGCGATCGGCGCAGAGCCCGATCTCCTCACCGGCCGCGCGCAGCCGGCCGACGAGCTTGGTGAGCCGCTCGTCGGAAGGGCCCGGGCCGGTACGGCCCCTCACCGCGACGGCTGCGCGCTCCAGCAGGCCGGCCGCGTGCCGGAGCCGTGCGGAGGGCAGCGCCGCGCCGATCGACCGGAGCTCGGCCGCCAGCTCCTGGGCCGTGGACACACCGGACCCTCGATCGCCGCCGCCAGACCCGCTCACAATCCTTCGGCGTAGGCGTTGGCGCCCTGCATGACCTGCTGCAACTCGGCCTGGCACTCACCGATGGAGGTGAGCACCTGGTTCAGCGCCCGCTGGGACGACTCGAGATCCAGGTGCGTGCTGCCCTGGGCGGCCTGGATCAGCGCCTGGAGGGCGCCCTCCGTCTGGTCGCGAGCCATGGCCAACGACTGGATCGCCTGTTCGGCGGAGTCGTTGGCGGCCACGATCGCGGCCTTCAAATCCCCGGCGCTGACCACGCGTCCTCCTGCCGAGCGCGCTCGTGCAATGGGTCCGACGCAGGCGAACCTAACACGCATCCAGGGCAGGTGCAGCGGGCCACACGGTCAGCGGAACGCATCCCTGACGCAACCCTACGTATCGTCCCTGGTGTCCGGTTTCGACCGGGTCGGCCGCGCCGGACTCAGCCCTCGTCGTCCTCCACGGACAGCGCCCCGGACGGGCACAGCGTGACCGCACGCCGTACGCCCTCCGCCGTGTCCGCCGGGGGATCCGCGGCGAGCAACAGCACCAGGCCGTCCTCGTCGCTCTGGTCGAAGACCCGCGGCTCGCTGAGCACACATTGCCCCGAGCCGATGCACACGTCGCGGTCCGCGTTGACGCGCATGTCGGCGGCTCCTCTCCTGCCTCGCTCACCAGGTCACGGGGAGCGCGTGCATACCGTAGACCACGGCGTCGGTCTTGAACGCCAGCTCCTCCACCGGCGCGGCCAGGCGCAGGCCGGGGATCCGGCGAAACAGCGTCCCGAAGACGATCTCCAGCTCGGCGCGGGCGAGATTCTGCCCCAGGCACTGGTGGATGCCGTAGCCGAAGGCGACATGGTGGCGCGCGTCGCGGTGGATGTCCAGCGTGCCCGGGTCGGCGAAGACCACGGGGTCGTGGTCGGCCGCCGCGCCGAGCGCCACCAGGCCCTCGCCCTCGCGGATGGTCACTCCGCCGATCTCGATGTCCGCGCGTGCGGTGCGTATGGTGACGGTGTCCGCGATGGTGAAGAACCGCAGCAGCTCCTCCACGGCCTGGGGCACCAGCTCCGGGTCGGCGACCAGCTCGGCCCGCTGTTCCGGGTGCTCGAGCAGCGCCACCGTGCCCAGGGAGATCATGTTCGCGGTGGTCTCGTGCCCGGCGATGAGCAGCAGCCGGGCGAGCTGCACGGCGGCCCGGTGGTCGTACGTGCCCTCGGCGCGGTGCCGGGCCATCACCCGGCCGAGCACGTCGTCGTCGCCGCGCGTCTCCTTCGCGGTGATCAGGACGTCGAAGTAGTCGAGGATCTCCTGGCTCGCCGCCAGCCGCCGTTCGGGCGGGGTGGAGTTGCTGATCATGAGCGCCGTACGGGACTGGAACAGCGCGCGGTCCGCGTACGGCACACCGAGCAGCTCACAGATCACCAGGGACGGGACCGGCAGCGACAGCGCGGGGACCAGGTCGGCCGGGCGCGGCCCGGCGAGCAGCGCGGAGATGTGCTCGTCGACGATCTCCTGGATGCGCGGGCGCAGCTCCCGGACCCGCTTGACGCTGAACTCGGTGATGGTGGGCCGGCGGGTGCGGCCGTGCTCGGGTGGGTCCTGCCCCACCATCGACGGGCCGCCCTGCTTCACCAGCTCGCGGGTCACCACGAACGGGCTGGGGTAGCCGGGGGCGGTGCGGTCGGAGCTCACCCGCGGGTCGGCGAGGACGGCGCGGGTCTCCGCATGGCCGGTGACCAGCCAGACGGGGCGGCCGTCGGGGAGACGGGCCCGGCTGACCGGGCCGCGCTCGCGCAGCTTGGCGTACTCGAGAGGCGGGCTCATCGGGCAGGTGCGGGCCATCGGGTAAACCGGGGTCGTGTGCTCGGTGACGTCCGTCATGGGAACCCCCGGAGGATAAGTGGATGAAATCCTTCCGGTTCGACAGCGTAGGCTAACCGGAAGGGGATCGTCCAGTTAGTGTCGCGACCTTGGCGGCGTGGTAAGAGAACGGGCAACCGTACGGAAGGCGGAGAGCGGGTGACGGAGGAAGGCGCGGAGCTGCGGGCGGACGCCCGGCGCAACCGTGAGCGGATCATCGCGGCCGCCGCCGCGGTCCTCGCCGAGCGTGGCGCCGACGCGCCGATGGAGGAGATCGCCCGGCGGGCGGGCGTCGGCGTCGGGACGCTCTACCGCCGGTTCCCCGACCGTGACGCGCTGTTCCGCGGTGTCATGCACAGTCTGCTCGTCCGGCTCACCGCCACCGGGCGCCGGGCGCAGGCCGAGGAGCCGGACGCCTGGGGTGCCCTGGAGCGCTTCCTCCGGGAGACGGCCAAGCTACGCACCGCCTCGCTGATCACCGTGCTGCGCCCGCGGGTCGTACGGTCCCTGCAAGCCGACGGCGAGCTGGGCGTGGCGCGACGGGCGTGGTTCGGGCTGCTCGACGAGATGGTCCTCGGCGCTCAGCGGGAGGGCGCCATGCGCACCGACCTCGGCACCGGCGATGTGACGCTGATGATCGCGGTGTTCACCCGGCGGGTCCCCGGCCTACCCGAGGACCTGGCCGGACGCAGCCTGGAGCGGCACCTGGAAGTCCTCCTGGACGGGCTTCGCGCCACGCCCCGGCGGGTCTTGACGAGCGAGCCGATCCACGCCGCCGAGCTGGAGGCCGAGGCGATGCGGAGTCACCACGGCGATCACCAGGTGACCGGGAGCTCATGAAGACCGTAGACGATCGCGCCGTGCTTGAACGGCAGATCCTCCACCGCCGCGGCGAGCCGTAGCCCCGGCACCCGGCGGAACAGCGTTTCGAAGGTGACCTCCAGCTCCAGGTGCGCGAGGTTCTGCCCCAGGCACTGGTGCACGCCGTAGCCGAAGGTCAGGTGGTGGCGTGCGGAGCGGCGGACGTCGAGCCGGTCCGGCTCCGCGAACTCCGCGGGGTCCCGGTTGGCCGAGCCGGTGAGCGCGATGAGGCCGTCCCCCTTGGGGATCGTCACCCCGCCGATCTCGATGTCCGCCAGCGCCGTACGCATGCCGACCGTGTCGGTGATCGTGAAGTAGCGCAGCAGCCCGTCCACGGCGGTGGGGATCAGCTCGGGGTCCGCCTTGACCGCCGCGAGCTGGCCGGGGTTGCGCAGCAGGCCCAATACGCCGAGGGAGATCATGTTGGCGGTGGTTTCGTGTCCGGCGACGAGGAGCAGCCGGGCCATGTCCCGTACGGTGCGGTGGTCGTACAGGCCCGCCTCCCGGTAGCGAGCCATCGTGCGGGCGAGCAGGTCGTCGCCCGGTTCCTTCTCCTTCTCGGTGATCAGGGCGTCCAGGTAGACGACGAGCTCGCGGTTGGCGGTCACCCGATCCTCCGCGGGCAGCTCGTTGGCCAGCAGCCTTCCGCTGCGGGACTGGAAGAAGGCGCGGTCCTCGTACGGGACCCCGAGCAGTTCGCAGATCACCAGGGACGGGACCGGTAGCGACAGCGCGGCCACCAGGTCGGCCGGGCGGGGCCCGGCGAGCAGGGCGTCGATGTGCTCGTCCACGATGGCCTGGATGCGGGGCCGCAGGTCGCGCATGCGGCGGACGGTGAACTCGGTGATCGTGACCCGGCGGTGCGCGGCGTGCTCGGGCGGGTCCATGCCGATCATGTGGGTGCCGCTGTCCTTGCGGACGCTGGCGGGGAGGTAGATGGCGGTGGGGAAGCCGGGCGCGTCGCGGGAGGAGGAGATGCGCTGGTCGGTGAGGATCTGCCGGCAGTGCGGGTGGTCGATGATCAGCCAGACCGGGCGGCCGTCGGGGAAGACCGCGCGGACGACGGGGCCGTGGGCCCGTAAATCCGCGTATCCGGGTGGTGGGTCGAGGGGGTCCGTACGCGGCATGGGGAAGGTCGGGGCGCCGGCGGTGTCGTCGGCCATGGGGGATCACGTCCCTGTTGTCGCGGTTCGGGCAGTCTCCGATTATCGGTGCGCGTTGACGGAGCGCCAGGGGCCGCTGACGGCGCGTACCGGCCATCCCGCCCGGGCCCAGGCCACCCCGCTGGCCACCCGTGGCGCTCACCGGGCCTGCCCACCCCGCGGTGCTCGCCGGGGCCTGCCCGCGGCACCGGCCAGGTGCGCAGGCCGGCGCCCGGCGCCGGGCAGGCGCCCACCCCGCGGTGCGGCGGGGCTGGGCCGCCCACCGGCCCAACCGCGGTGCTCGCCGGCGCCGCCACCGGTGGCGGCCCGCCAGGCCCCTTGGCGCGGCCGTGGCCGAATCGTCGGTGGCTCGGCCTACGATCGCCGCATGAGCAGCAGCAGCGCACCGCCGGCCGCCGAGGCCGGCTGGCTGGGGGCCGTCGACCGGGGCGCGCGGGCGCATCCCCGGGCGATCGACCTGATGCTCGCGTTGGCGCTGGTGGCGGTGCTCGGCTCGCTCACGCTGAGCGCGATGGAGGATCTCGTGCTCACCGGCGCGCAGCGGGCGGCCGCGCTCGGGGCGCTGGTCGTGCTGCACGTGATGGTGGCGCTGCGGCGGGTCGCGCCGCTTCCGGCGTTCCTGGTGGCCGCCGCGGCGATGCTGACGGTCGTCGCGCTGCCGGACATTCCGTACGGTCCGGCCTCCGCGGCGGTGGCCACCGGCAACGGCCTGCCGGCGTCCGTGCCGGTGGTGTTCCTGCCGTCCAGCCTGGCCTTCCTGCCCATGCTGACCGCGGTCGCCCGGCTGGGCCGCGGCGTGCGCGCGCTCGCGCTGGCGATCGGGCTCATCGGCGCCGTCCTCGTCACCACACGGGTAGCGGTCTGGCTCACCTACCCCGGCTGGTGGCTCCCGGCGTACGTGGGGGCCGCGCTGCTGGTCACGGTGCTGGCGGCGTGGGGGCTCGGGCGTTTCCAGACCCTGCGGCGGGAGTGGCGGGCGGCGGAGCGCGACGAGGCCGCGCGGCTCGCCGTCCTCGAGGAGCGTGCCCGCATCGCCCGCGACGTGCACGACGTGGTGGCGCACTCGCTCGCGGTGATCGTCCGGCAGGCGGACGGCGGGGCGTACGCGGCGGCCCGCGCGCCGGAGCAGGCCGCCCGCGCCCTCACCACCATCGCCGAAGCGGGCCGCGATGCCCTGAACGACATCCGCGGCCTTCTCGGCGTCCTCCGCACCCCCGACCCCGTCGACCCGGGCCCGGCCACCGTCCTCGGTCGGCCGCGTCGCGCCGGCGAGTCGCGCCGCGCCGGCGAGTCGCGCCGCGCCGGTGAGTCGCGCTCCTCCGCCGAGCCGCGCTCGATCGGTGAGCTGGGGGTGCTCGTCGGGCGGGTGCGGGAGGCGGGGCTCGAGGTGGAGCTGGTGGAGCGCGGGAAGGCGGTGGAGCTCGGCGGGGTGGCCGAGGTGGCGGTGTACCGGCTGGTCCAGGAGTCGCTCACCAACACGATCAAGCACGCGGGCCACGGGGCGCAGGCGACGGTCACGCTGGACTGGTCGGCGGCCGGCCTCACCGTCCAGGTGACCGACACCGGCCCGGCCGACGCCCCCACCCCCGCGCTGGCCTCCGACGCCGGCACTCCCGCCGACGCCGGCACTCCCGCCGACGCCGGCACTCCCGCCGACACCGACGCCGGAGCCGCCGCCCGCCCAGGCACCGGTGACGGACCCGTCGGCACCGGCATGGGCGCACATACCGGCGGCGGCATCCCCATCGGCACGGGTGTGGGGTTGCTGGGATTGCGGGAGCGGGTGGCCGCTGCGGGTGGCGAGTTCGAGGCGGGGCAGCGCGGGGCGGGGTTTCGGGTGCGGGCCGTGTTCCCCGCCCGGGCTGGGGGAGCCGGGGGAGCTGGGGGAGCTGGGGGAGTGGCGGGAGAGGCGCGATGACGATCAGGGTGGCGCTCGTCGACGACCAGGAGCTGGTCCGTTCCGGGCTGGTGATGCTCGTCGAGGCGGCCGGCGACATGCGCGTGGTGGCCCAGGCGGGCGACGGCGAGCACGCGCTGGACACGCTGTCCCGGATCACCGCGGACGTGGTGCTGATGGACGTGCGGATGCCGCGGATGGACGGCGTGGAGGCGACCCGGCGGCTGCTCGCCCGGCCCGATCCGCCGAAGGTGATCGTGCTGACCACGTTCGACCTTGACGAGTTCGCGTACGCGGCGCTGCGCGCCGGGGCCAGCGGCTTCCTGCTCAAGGACGCCCGCGCCGACGACGTGCTCGCCGCGATCCGGGCCGTACACGAGGGCGACGCGGTGATCGCGCCCTCCACGACCCGGCGGATGCTCGACGCGCTCGCCCGGGCGGAGCCGCCCGACACCGACGGCAGCGCGCTGGACGTCCTTACCGAGCGCGAGCGCGAGGTCCTGCTGCACATCGGCCAGGGGCTGGCGAACGCCGAGATCGCGCAGCGCCTGTTCGTCTCCGAGGCCACCGTGAAGACGCACGTCGGCCGAATCCTCTCCAAGCTCAGCCTCCGCGACCGCGTGCACGCCGTCATCTTCGCCTACGACCACGGACTCGTCCGCCCCCGCTAGCGCGACCCTGTCCACCCGCGGGCTGAGGCGGAGGCGGGGCGGATCCGACCGGGGGTGGACGCCCTCGCGACCTGGCGGCGACGCGGGGTGACCTGCGCTCGGGCGAAGGTGGAGCCGTTCACGACGCAATGACGTCTCGCGAAGGAGCGGAATGTCCACCTCGAACCTCGCCCACGCGGGCCCGGCCCAGGACCGGAGACCCGCCCGCGCCCCGGGCCGCACCGGCAGGGGCCCCACGGGCCGCACCGGCCAGGCCCGTACCGGCCCGGGCGCCACCGGCCCGGGCGCCACCGGCCAGGGCTCCACAGGCCAGGGCTCCACAGGCCAGGGCCCCACAGGCCAGGGCCGTACCGGCCGGGGCCGGCCCTGGGCCGGATACGTGGGCCTCGCCTGGGCGATCTCCTACATCCCCATCCACGTCCACTGGGCCCTCGGCGGGGTGACACCGAGCATCGGCATCGCCGAGAGCACGCCGCAACTGCGCGCCGCCAACTGGGGAGCCTGCCTCGTCATCGCCGGCGCCGGCCTCGTCTGCCTGGCGCTGACCCAGGGCGGCGGGGGCCGGATCGCCGCCGCGCTGCCCCGCCCGCTGCTGCACGGCATGGCCTGGATCGGCGGCGTGTTCGGCATCCTGCACGGGGTCGCGTTCACCGTGGCGAGCGCGCTGCGCCTGCTCGGCGTGGTCGGCTATCCGGAGGCCGGGCACATCACCCCGGAGATGATGCGCGGCTACGACTGGTTCAACGTGCTGTACGCCGAACCATGGTTCGTGGTGATGGGCGTGCTGCTGATCGCCGCCTCCCGGTTCGCGCGGCACCGCGACCGCGACCTGCCGCCCGTACGGCCGACCCCACGGCGCCGTGCCGCCGTCGTCCTCACCCTGGCCGGCGTCGCCACGGTGGTGGGCGGCGTCTTCCTGATGAACCCCTGGGTGTTCGCCCTGTACGGACCGGCCCTCACCGGCGCCGGCCTGCTCGCCCTGTACCTCTCGCCCGTGAAGGAGGGCTCCCGATGAGGCACCGCATGTGGGCCTACCTGGCCGCCGCCTGGGCGATCGCCTTCGCCGCGCCACACGTGTACTGGGCGTCCGGCGCCGTCGGCGGCCTGGACACCGCGCTCAGCGAGGCGATCATCCGCGACCTGGGGCTCGGCTTCCAGCTGCTGAACGCCGGCATCGCCCTGTTCTGCCTCTGCGGCGCGGCCACCGCGCTGGCCACGCTGCGCGTCTGGCCGCCCCGCTGGGCCCGGCTCGCCCGCAGGGTGCTGCTCGGCCTGACCGGAATGGGCGCGTTCCTGCTGCTGGCCCGCTCGATCGACATCTACGTCGAGTTCGGCCTCGGCCTCACCGGCATCCGGCAGGTCCCGCCCGAGTACTGGGATAACTACCGGCACATGGCGGCCTGGTTCCTGTTCTTCTGGGAGCCCTGGTTCGCCTTCGGCGCCCTCGCCTGGACCCGGCTCACCTGGATCCTCGCCCGTACGGGCCGCGCCGGCCCGGCCCGAGCCACCCGCGTGCCGGCGGCCCGGGGACGTACGGCGGCCTAACGCCGCCGGGAGCGCCGCCAGAGCAGGTACGCCCCCACCGCCACGACGCCCACGCCGACCCCGATCACCAGCGGGGTCGGCGGGGGCTTGCGCAGCTCGTACGTGGAGCTGGTCACCTCGTCCGTGGTGACGCTCCCCTCCGGCGGCTCCACCGTATGCGCGTCCCGCCGCACCACTCCGGAGCCAGAGAACATGCCGCCGACATCGTCGACCAGGTCGCCCACCCCGCGCGCGACGCGACGGGCCCCGCGCCGGGCCGCCCGCTTGGGGCTCAGCCGGTCCGCCAGGGAGTCGACCGTCCGCGCGAGGTCGGCACGCGTGCGCTCGATCTCCGCCTGTACCGCGTCGGCGTCGTGTCGCGCCATGACCGTCCCGTCCCTTCGCCCGTCCGTTTCAGTGATCAGTCTGTCATCAACCGGCGGCCTTCGCCGGAGTGCGGCGCGGTGCGCGTTCCCGGCCGCCTCCGGCCCTAGGTACGGTTAGAGCGTCCGACCATAGGAGAGCGCGTAGCGAGCACCGCTGGTGGCGCCCGCATCGACCGAAGGGAGACCCGGTGACCGACGCACCCCGCCGGCTTGAATCAGGCGACGTCGCGCCCGACTTCACGCTGCCCGACGCGGACGGCGACCCGGTGACCCTGTCGTCCTACCGCGGCCGCCGCGTGATCCTCTACTTCTACCCGGCCGCCCTCACCCCCGGGTGCACCAAGGAGGCCAACGACTTCCGGGACAGCCTCACCGACCTGGAGAAGGCCGGCTGCGCCGTCATCGGCATCTCGCCGGACAAGCCGGAGAAGCTGGCCAAGTTCCGCGACTCCGAGCACCTCACGTTCCCGCTGCTGTCCGACACCGACAAGAAGGTGCTGGCCGACTACGGGGCGTACGGCGAGAAGAAGCTGTACGGGAAGGCCACCGTCGGGGTCATCAGGTCCACCTTCATCGTCGACGCGGACGGCAAGGTGGAGAAGGCGTTCTACAACGTGAAGGCCACCGGCCACGTCGACCGCCTCCGCCGGGAGCTCGGCGTCTGAGCCCCGGTCTCCCAAGATCGACGATCATGATCCGGCCCGGCGGCTACGCTGGGCCGGCCGCCGGATCGTGCGTGGCGGGGCCGTAGCCCAACGGCAGAGGCACATGGTTTAGGTCCATGACAGTGTGGGTTCGAATCCCACCGGCCCCAC
>WHSL01000013.1 GCA_009380095.1 Streptosporangiales bacterium
ACGCCGACAAGGACTCCGCCGCGCACTGCGCCTCCCTCGTCGCGGCCCATCACCCACGTCCCGAAACGTCATCGACCTCACCACCGAACGAATCCGCCGCCGCGAACGCCATCCCCGCCCCGGCCCCGGCCCCGGCAAAGGTCCTGGTCCTGGCCCTGGTCCTGGCCCTGGTCCTGGTCCTGGTCCTGGCCCTGGCCCTCGACCTGGACCTGGACCTGGCCGACAAGGTCCAGGCAACGTGCGTCCAGACGACTCAAGGCCGGACGGCGCAGGTCCAGAGAGCAGCGGCCCACGGCGTACCGGATCGCGAGACACCAGGACCGAAGGTGCCATCAACGACGATTCCGGCCCGGACGGACCTCCCCCTGACCCCGACGAGCCGGCCTGATCCGCCTTACGGTGACCGGGTCTCGAATCGCGTTGGGCTTCTGGGGGCGGCGGGCTGGCCTTGGGAGGTCGCGGTGTCTCGGGTCAGGCGCGGGGGTGGGCGCGGCGGTAGGTGGCGGTGAGGCGTTCGATGGAGACGTGGGTGTAGATCTGGGTCGTCGCCAGTGAGGAGTGGCCCAACATCTCCTGGACGCTGCGGAGGTCCGCGCCACCCTCCAGGAGGTGGGTGGCGGCGCTGTGTCGCAGGCCGTGCGGTCCGATGTCGGGGAGGCCCGGCCGCCGGGCCAACAGGCCGTGAACGGCGCGGCGGGCGCTGCGCGGATTGAGCCGGCCGCCACGTTCGCCGAGGAACAGCGCCGCACCGCTACGCGGGCCGGCGAACGACGGGCGACCCTGCTGCGACCAGACCTCGACGGCGCTGATGGCGGGGACACCGATCGGCACCGTCCGCTCCTTGGCGCCCTTACCGAGCACGCGGATCGTCCGGCGGTGCCAGTCGATGTCGTCGATGTCCAGACCGCAGAGCTCGCTGACCCGGATCGCCGTCCCGTACAGCACCTCCGCCAGCGCAAGATCCCGCAGCGCCTTTGGCCCCCCGGGCCGCTGCTCGGCCCTCGCGGTCTCAGGATGGGCATGATCTGGCAGGGCGGGGTCGGGCGGTGCGGGATCTGGCGGTGCGGAGTCGGGCGGTGCGGAGTCGGGCGGTGCGGAGTCGGGCGGTGCGGAGTCGGGCGGTGCGGGGGCGAGGAGGGCGGCGGCCTCGTCTTGGCGGAGGACCTCGGGGAGGCGGCGGTGCGCCTTCGGGCTGCCGATGAGCAGGCCGGGGTCGGTCTCCAGGAGACCGCGGCGGTGCAGGTGGGCGGTGAATCCGCGGGCCGCGGAGATGCGCCGTGCCTGCGTGGAGCGGGCCGCGCCGCCCGCGTGCAGGGCCGCGAGCCACGCGCGCAACAAGGGCAGGGTGAGACCGCGGAGATCCTCCACGCCGGCGGCGTACGCGTGCCGGAGCAGGCCCGTGACGTCACCGACGTAGGCGCGGACCGTGTGGGGGGAGCGGCCGCGATCCATCTCCAGGTGCCGGCCGAACTCCGCGAGGGCCCGCGTGAACGACTCGGGCAGATCGCCGCTTTCCGCACGCTTGGCCATGCCGCAACGGTGCGCAGCCCACTCCCCCAGGTCAAGCACCGCCACGCGGCCCCGCACCACCTCCCGCAGCTTCGCCGCCCCGGCCGCCTCTCTGCGGTGGGTCCACGGTGGTGCGGTCGGTGCGGACATGGGTGGTCGAGGGTGGGTGGAGGGCCGAGTCGGGGGTTGAGGGTGGATCGGGGGTTGAGGGTGGGTGGGGGCGGAGGCGCCAGCCGGTCTCGGTGTGGTCGATGAAGCCGGCGGCGGCGAGGAGACCGAGGCTGCGGAGGGTGTCCTCGATGGGGTGGCCGGCCGTGGTGGCGATCACCGCCGGGCCTGCGGAGCCGCGGGCGGGGACGGCGTCGAGGACGGACAGGCTGATCGGGCCGAGTTCGTCGCGGGGTAGCACCGGGCCGCGTGGGCGGGGGGTCGCATTGGTGCTGAGCGCGCCGACGTGGTCGAGGACGTCGGCGATGCCGGTCACGCAGCATGCGGCCCACTCGCGCAGCAGCATGTGGCAGCCTTCGGAGTACTCCGAGGTGACCGGGCCGGGGACGGCCATCAGTGGGCGGCCGAGATCGCGTGCGTAGCGTGCGGTGTTGATCGCGCCGCTGCGGGCCGCGGCCTCGACGATCACGGTGCCGCGGCTGAGGGCCGCGATCACCCGGTTGCGGATCAGGAACTGCATGCGGCGCGGATGCCAGCCTGGTGGCCACTCGCTGATCAGCACGCCGCGGCTCGCCACCTCGGCGAACAGCCCTGCGTGACCGCGTGGGTAGACGACGTCCACGCCGCAGGCCAGCACCACCACGGTGGGGCCGCCCGCGGCGAGGGCGCCCCGGTGCACCGACCCGTCGATCCCGTAGGCGCCGCCGGACACGGGGGCCCAGCCGCGTTCGGCCAGGTCGGCACCGAGGCCGATCGCCACGTGGGCGCCGTAGGCGGTGCTGTTGCGTGCCCCCACGACCGACACCGACTCCAGGCAGGAGTGCCTCAGGTCGGCCGTGCCCCGCACCCAGAGCAGGTACGGCTGGGCGGTGCCCAGCGCCTCGAGCTGGGTCGGCCACTCGGGGTCGCCCGGCGCGACGAGCCGTGCCCCGGTGGCCCGGGCGACGACGAGCGGATCCGGGGCGGTGGCGCGGGCGGTGAGGCGGGAGCGCCAGCCCGACAGGCGGCGGGCGGCGGCGATCTCGTGGGCGTGCTCCGGGTCGTGCTCTCCGGCCAGCTCCAGGAGTTCGCCAGGCGTGGCCGTGCGGATCCGGGCCAGCACCTCGGTGGCGGGCATGCGGGCCAGCAATTCCCCCATCAGCCGATCCGCCGGCTCCGCCAGATGCGCGAGCACCGCCCGCGCCCGATGGTCGGACCACCGCCCCCGGACACGGCCCAGCGCCGCCGCCCCACCCCCTTCGGCCGCCCCACCATCACCGCGGCCCCCCGAGGCCGCACCATCACGAGACGCGGGCACGGAAGGCTCGGATGGTTGGCCGCCCGCGCCGCCACCGCCCGCCCGCGCCGTGCCATCGCCCGAGGTGGGCGCGGAAGGCTCGGGTGGATGGTTGCCCGAGGTGGGGGCGGTCCGGGGCGCACCGGCGTTCGAGGTGGGGATGGAAGGGTCTGTGGGGGGTGGGGGCGGGGGTGGGGTCATGGGTGGGCTCCTTGCCAGAGGGCTAGGCCGAAGGCGGTGTCTTCGGGGGTGGGGCGGTCGCGGCCGGCGAGGTCGGCGAGGGTCCAGGAGAGGCGGAGGACGCGGTCGACGCCGCGGGCGCTGAGTTGGCCGCGGTCGAGGGCGGTTTCGAGGCGGTGGATGGCGGCGTCGGCGGGGCGGTAGTCGCGGCGGAGGACCGGACCGGGGAGTTGGGCGTTGGATCGCCAGGGTGTGCCGGTGAGCCTTCGCGTCGCGCGGCGCCGGGCCTCCGCCACGCGCTGGGCGACCGTGGCGCTGGACTCGGCGAAGGCGCGGTCGGCCAGTAGCTCGGCGCGGCCCACCGGATGGAGGGACACCTTCACGTCGATCCGGTCCAGCAGTGGGCCGGACAGTTTGGACAGGTAGCGCCGGCGCCGGTCGGGCGGGCAGAGGCAGCCGCGGGTGCCGGTGCGCGAGCACGGGCACGGGTTGGCCGCGAGCACCAGCATGAAACGGGCCGGCAGGCGCACCGACATCCACGCCCGGGCGAGGTGGATCTCGCCGGTCTCCAGGGGCTGCCGTAGCGCGTCGAGGGCGCCGCGGTCGAACTCGGGGGCCTCGTCGAGGAACAGGACGCCGTTGTGGGCGAGCGAGGCGGCGCCCGGCCGGACCCGGCCCGAGCCGCCGCCGACGATCGCGGGCTTGCTGGAGGTGTGGTGCGGGTCGCGGAACGGCGGCCGGTCGATCAGCGGATGCCCCCGTGGCAGCAGGCCCGCCACCGAGTGGATGGCGGTCGTCTCGATCGCCTCGGCGCGGCTCAGCGGCGGAAGGATCGTGGTGAGCCGCTCGGCGAGCATGCTCTTGCCGGTCCCCGGCGGGCCCAGCATCCACAGGTTGTGGCCACCGGCCGCGCAGATCTCCAGCGCGCGCCGGGCGAGCGGCTGCCCGAGCACGTCGGACAGGTCACCGACGCCCCTCGCGGGCGGCCCGGGGAGCGGCTCCGCCGGAGGGTCGTCGGGGACGGACCGGCCGCTCAGGTACGCGAGCACGCCGGCCAGGGACGCGGCCGGGATCACCCGCACGCCCTCCACCAGCCGCGCCTCCGGCAGGCAGGACTCGGGCACCACCGCGCGGCGGCACCCGGCCGCGACCGCCGCCAGCACCGCGGGCAGCACGCCCGGCACCGGATGGAGCCGGCCGTCGAGGCCGAGCTCCCCCAGCAGCACCGCGTCGTCCAGCGACGACACCGGCACCGAGCCGGCGGCCGCGAGCACCGCCACCGCGATGGCCAGGTCGAACCCGCTCCCCCGCTTCGGCAGGCTGGCGGGGCCGAGGCTGACCGTGATCCGCGTGTCCGGCCAGTCCTCCGCGCTGTTGATCACGGCGGCGCGGATCCGGTCCCGCGCCTCGCGGAGCGCCGTGTCGGGAAGGCCCACGAGGTGGAGCCCGGCCAGGCCTGCGGCGATGTGCGCCTCGACCTCGACCATGTGGCCCTCGACGCCCACGAGGGCCACCGAGCGCGTGCGGGCGAGGCTCACGGCGACACCCCGCGCAGGTGCCGTAGCTCGGTCACGGTCTCGCCGCGCACGGCGAGGGCGACGAGGTCGATCCGCACCCGGGCGGCGCGCTCGGTCGGGTGCTCGGCGAGCCACACGCCGACGAGGGCCTGTAATCGGCGGAGCTTGGCCGGGGTGAGGACCTCGGTGAGCCCGCCGTACCGCGTGCCGCGGCGGGTCTTCACCTCACAGAAGACGAGGGTCGGCCCGCTGCGGGCGACGACGTCGATCTCGCCGTGCCGGCAACGCCAGTTGCGCTCCAGCACGACCATCCCGAGGGAGCGCAGATAGCGCACCGCGGTCTCTTCCCCGAACCGGCCCAGCATGTCCTTCGCGCGCATGGCGACCACCTCCGGGCATCACGTTGCCGGAGGGGGTGGGGTGGGAGGGGGGCCGAGCGGGGTTCTGTGGAGAACGGGCCCCGGGGACGGCGCCTGTGGAAAAGGGCGCGGGGCTCGGCTCAGGGCCTGTGGAGAAACGGGCGCGGACCACGTACGGCCCGGGCGGCCGCGAACGGGGGCGAGCGGCTACGGAACCTCGTGCGGCGGCTCGACCCGCGGGTCCACCTCGCCGTCGGGACGGCCCGGGACGGCGTTGGAGGTCTCCGTCACCCGCTCCACCTCGCCGTCCTCCGAGTCGGCCCGTACGGCCTGTACCGCGGGTGCGTCGGCGGGCGCGTCCACGGCGGGGACGGCGTCCGGCAGCGGGCTCGGCGACGGGGTGGGCAGGGCCGTGCCGGCGCCCTGCGAGCCGAGCTCCTCGTTGCGCCGTACGGCCAGCTGGTCCGGCTCCTCCTCGGGGCTCGCCGGGATCGGCTCCTCACGCCGCTGGTTGGTCCTCGGGACTTCCTGCGTCATACCGGAGCCGTACCCGGCACCGGACGCGCCGAACGTCGCCGGGACCTTTTCCACCGACAGGCGGCCTCAGCGGGCCTGCAGCGCGTCCAGCGCGACGGCCATCGCGATCGCCAGCCGGCGGTCCAGGTACGGGTCCGCGATCTCCAGCAGGTACGTGTCGCGCAGCGCGACCTTCCTGTCGATCCGCATCAGCGGCTGGCCCTGCCGCTCGAAGTCGAAGTGGAACGGGAACATGGCGGCGAAGTCGCTGAACCGGCGGAGCACGGCGAGCACACCGCTGCGCTCCTGGCCCTTGGCCGGCGGCTGGCCGGCCGGCTCCAGGTGCCACGTGGAGCGGAACAGAGATGCCTTGGCGTCCTTGCGGAACAGGCCGAGCGCCTCGTTCTGGGGGGTGAAGACGTCGTACGTGGCGCCGAAGTCGATCACGCTGCGGGCCTTGAACCGGAAGACCTCGTACCGCTTCGACTCGTCCGTGTAGAACGTGACCTCTTCCTTGAACTTGAAGCGGGCCTGCTCCACGTACGCGACCGTGGGGCCGGGCTTGCCGTCCGGGAGCGGCACCGACACCACGTACCGGTTCGCCATCGGGGTGATCTTCTGCTTGATCACGAACCGGGGCTGCTGTTGAACGTTGACCTGAGACATGCGGAAAATCCTGGCATAACCCGACACCCCCCGGTCCGGATCGGGACGGACGGCCGGATGAGGCGCGATCAGCCGCCGAAGTCGGACTTGTCCGGGGGCTCCAGGTCGCTCTTGGCGAGCTCCTCCACGTTCACGTCCTTGAACGTCACCACGCGCACGTTCTTCACGAACCGGGCGGGCCGGTACATGTCCCACACCCAGGCGTCCTGCATGGACACCTCGAAGAACACGTCCCCGTTGCCCGCGGTCTTCACCTGCAGATCCACCTGGTTGGTCAGGTAGAACCGCCGCTCGGTCTCCACGACGTAGGAGAACAGCCCGACGACGTCGCGGTACTCCCGATAGAGCTGGAGCTCCATCTCGCTCTCGTACTTCTCGAGATCCTCTGCGCTCATCGGCCGTTCACTCCTCCCCGCCGGGCGGTCGGCGGCTCATGCCGCCCCCGCCTCGTCCTTGTCATGGAACACAGGCTCGTCATCGATCTTGGCGATCTCCACTGTGACCTCACCCGCCCCGCCGGCGGCCCTGGCAACGTTGACGAACGAGAACCGGTGCTCGGGGCAGGGGCCGTGCTCGGCCAGCGCGCGGCGGTGCTCAGGGGTGACGTACCCCTTGTGCGCGTCGAATGCGTAGTGCGGATGCCGGTCGTGCAACTCCGTCATGATCCGGTCCCGGGTCACCTTGGCCAGCACCGACGCGGCGGCCACGCACGCGGCGACCTGGTCACCCTTCCACACCGCGAGGCTCGGCACGTCGATGCCGGGCACCGGGAAGCCGTCGGTGAGCACGTACGCCGGCCGCACGTCGAGCCGGGCCAGCGCCCGCCGCATCCCCGCGAGGTTGCACTGGTGCAGCCCGAAGCGGTCCACGTCCCCCGGGGGGATCATCACCACGCTGTGCGCGACCGCGCGCTTCACCACCTCGTCGAAGACCCGTTCCCGCACCGGGGGCGTGAGCCGTTTGGAGTCGGCGAGGTCCGGCACCTGCCCGCGGCGCCCCGGCGGCAGCACGGCGGCCGCGACCACCAGCGGACCGGCGCAGGCTCCACGGCCCGCCTCATCGGCCCCCGCGACGAGTTCGAAACCGCCCCGGCCCAGCGCACGCTCGTACGCGTACAGCCCACCGTCACGGCGGACCACGAACCGGGTGCGGATTGTGGCCTTATCGGTCATGACAATGGGCAGCGTACGCCCATTCGGCGAGACGGGAGAGCCTCCCCGCGTATCCGGGACTCAGCGGGCACGGCGACGGGCCCTGACCTGCCGTACGAGCCGCCGCCGTCCCAGGTTGACCGGCATCGCCGCGGCGAAGCCGAGGGCGAGCGGCAGCGCGGGCGCCGCGGCACCGGCGGCGCTCAGCGCGGGCTGCGCGAACGTCTCCGGGATCGGCAGCGTCGCCATCCGGTTGACCGGCCAGACGATCACGAAGGCCCGCCCGATCACCCGGCTCTCCGGGATCGCGCCGCCCCCCGGGTCGCCCATGTGCTCCCGGGAGTCCTGGGAGACGCTGCGGTGGTCGCCCATCACCCACAGCTGCCCGGGCTGGACGGTGACCGGCCCGAAGCGGTTGGCCGAGGGGGCGTCCCCGGGATACAGGTACGAGCCCTCGTCGATCGCCACGTCGTTGACCGTGACCCGGCCCCGGTTGTCGCAGCAGGCGATCTTGTCGCCGGGCAGGCCGATGACCCGCTTGATGTAGTCCTTCTCGCCGGGCGCGACGCCGAACGCCGACGCCACCGACTGCAGGAAGCGCGAGATCGGGTTCGTCGCCTCGGGCATCGCGATGGTCTCCTCGTCCCAGGAGTCCAGCCCGTTGAACACGACGACGTCGCCGCGCTTGATGTCGCGGACGTGGTAGACGAGCTTGTTGACCAGCACGCGGTCGCCGATGAGCAGGGTGTTCTCCATCGACTGGGACGGGATGAAGAACGCCTGGACGACCCAGGTCTTGATGACCAGCGCCAGCACCAGGGCGATCGCGATGAGCACCGGAAGCTCGCGCCAGAAGGAGCCGGCCTTCTCCGGCTTCTCCTCGGACTCCTCGCCCCCGGGGTCGCCGTCGTCCCCCTTGCCGGCGTCGCCGGCGCCCGGCCCGGGGAAGCCGGCCTCGCGGACGTCGTCGCCCTCGGTGGGGGAGGCGCCGCCCGTACGAGCCCAGGCTCTTCCTGTGGTCCCCTGCGGGTCGTCGCTCCCCCAGGGGGACCATCCGGCGGCGCCCCCCGGCGCGGGGGGCGTCTCACCGTTCAGCTCCTGGGGGGACCCTTCACCGGCGGTGGCCGGTCGTCGTCGTAGACCACGGTCGTCGTCACTCATCGACATCGAGCCTAGCGGCGTGGACTCGGCCGTTACACGATGGACGCGCGGCCTGCTGTGGGCGGACTCTTCCGGGCACCCGAGCGGTACCGTGGAGGGTTAGCGCTTCTCCTTGATGCGGGCGGCCTTGCCGCGAAGCTCGCGGAGGTAGTAGAGCTTCGCCCGGCGGACGTCACCGCGGGTGACGACCTCGATCTTCTCGATGGCGGGGGTGTGCACCGGGAAGGTGCGCTCGACGCCCACACCGTAGCTGACCTTGCGGACGGTGAAGGTCTCGCGGAAGCTCTCGCCCTGGCGCCGGATCACCACACCCTTGAAGACCTGGATCCGGGAGCGGTTGCCCTCCTTGACCCGCACGTGCACGTTGAGCGTGTCGCCCGGACGGAAGTCGGGTACGTCGGAGCGCTTCTGGGCCTTCTCGAGCTCCTGGATAGCGGTGTGCATCTCAGCGTTTCCTCATCACGAGCGCGCGCCGCTGCGACGTGCCGGTTTCGCGCGGGGCGGATCTGGTGGGGTCAATGGATCTCGTCGCCGCCCTGTCGCGGGCTCTCGGAAGTGCGCGTGTGGAGGCGGCGGCCGTTCTAGTCTGCCATATCTTCGGGACTGATCTGAAACCCGGCGTCGGCGAGCACCTCGCGGTCGCGGTCGCTCAGCGCGCCGGCGTCCAGCGCGGCCAGCAGGTCGGGGCGGTTCCGCGCGGTACGGCGCAGCGCCTCGTCACGGCGCCACCGGGCCACGGCGGCGTGGTGCCCGGACAGCAGGATCGGCGGCACCTCCCTGCCCCGCCAGACCGGCGGCTTGGTGTAGACGGGGCCCTCCAGCAGGCTCTCCATCTGCCCCGGGGCGAACGAGTCGTCGATCACCGAGTCGGCGTTGCCGAGCACCCCGGGCAGCAGCCGGGTCACCGCCTCCACGATGACGAGGACCGCGGACTCGCCGCCGGCCAGCACGTAGTCGCCGATGCTCACCTCGTCCACCGGCATCCGGCGGGCGGCCTCGTCGATCACCCGCCGGTCGATGCCCTCGTACCGGCCGCAGGCGAACGCCAGCCACGGCTCGGCCGCGTACGCGACCGCGAGCTCCTGCGTGAACGGGCGGCCGCTGGGGGTGGGCACGACGAGCCGCGGCACCGCGTCCGCACCGGGCGGGGCCACGGCGTCCAGCGCCTCCCCCCACGGCTCGGGCTTCATCACCATGCCGGGACCGCCGCCGTACGGGGTGTCGTCCACGGTGTGGTGCCGGTCGTGGGTCCACCCGCGGAGGTCGTGCAGGTGCACGTCGAGCAGGCCGGACGTACGGGCCTTGCCGATCAGCGAGAGCCGCAGCGGGTCGAAGTACTCGGGGAAGATCGTGACGATGTCGATGCGCATGGCGGCTCAGCCGTTCAGGTCGAGGAGGCCGGGCGGCGGATCGACCACGAGGTGCCCGTCGTCGAGGTTCACCTCGGGCACCAGCGCGCGGACGAACGGGACCAGGACCTCGCCGTCCGGACCGTCGATCACCAGCAGGTCCTGGCCGAGGTGCTGGATGTCGACGACCTCGCCGAGGGTCTCGCCGCCGGGCGTGCGGGCGGTGAGCCCGATGAGCTGATGGTCGTGGAACTCCTCGGGGTCCTCCGGCGGAGGGAGCGTGTCGGAGTCGATGACCAGGGCGAGCCCGCGCAGTTCCTCCGCGCCGGTGCGGTCCCGGACGCCGGCGAAGCGGACGAGCAGTCGCCCGGAGTGCCACCGAACGGTCTCGACCGTGAGCGGTCCCCGCTCCGGCTGCTGGACCTCCAGCGTCGTGCCGGGAGCGAACCGCTCCTCCGGCGAGTCCGTGCGGACGTCGACGGTCACGTCGCCCCGGACGCCGTGCGCGCGCCCGATCAGGCCCACGACAAGCTGCACGTGGGAGCCCCTTTCCCAGACACCAGGATCCCACGTCCCGGCCGTTCGTCCCGGTGAACCGGCCCGTGCCCGCCGAAACCGGCACGGTGCCGCACCCCGCGTGCCCCGGGTGGGGCCGCGGCGTACGGCACCGTCGGTAACGGGCCGCCGTTCAGCGGACCTCGTGCAGGTCGAGCAGGTCGACGCGGACGTACTTGCCGCCGGCGAGCGCGCCGATCACGGTGCGCAGCGCCTTGGCCGTACGGCCGCCACGGCCGATGACCTTGCCGAGGTCGTCGGGGTGGACGCGGACCTCAAGGATCTTGCCCTTGCGCAGCCTGCGCATGCGCACCCGGACGTCGTCGGGGAACTCGACGATGCCCTTCACCAAGTGTTCGAGGGCTTCCTCGAGCACCTCAGGCCTCGCCCTCGGTCTTCTCCGCGGCGGGGGCCTCGTCGGCCTGAGCCGCGGCCGGCTCGGCGGACTCCTCGGCCTTCGCGCCCTTCTTGTCGTCGGACTTCTCGGCCTTGGCGGCCTTCTTGTCCTCGGCCTTCTCGCCCTTGTCGGCCTTGTCGGCCTTCTCGCCCTTGTCGGCCTTGTCGGCCTTCTTCTCGGTCTTCTTGCCCTCGGACCGCTTCTTCTTGGGCGTGGTGGCGGCGCCGGCGTCGTCACCCAGGACGTCCTTGGCGGCCTCGGCGTAGAGCTCGTCCTTGCTGGGCTTCGGCTCGGCCACCTTGAGCGGTGGCGGGGCCTTCTCGCCCTTGAACTTCTGCCAGTCGCCGGTCAGCTTCAGCAGACGCTCGACGGGCTCGGTGGGCTGCGCACCGACGGACAGCCAGTACTGCACCCGCTCGGAGTCGACCTGGATCAGGCTCGGCTCCTCCTTCGGGTGGTAGAGGCCGATCTCCTCGATCGCCCGGCCGTCCCGCTTGGTGCGGGCGTCGGCGATGATGATCCTGTAGTGCGGCGCACGCATCTTGCCCATGCGCTTGAGCTTGATCTTGACAGCCACGGCTGTGGTATCTCCCAGGTAAGGCGTGGTGGAGAGGCCGGTTGAGTCACGTGGGGTTGTGACGCGGACTCTCTGCGACGTGCGGCGAGCGGAGAAGTAGAGGGCAGCCCACCCGCCGGTTAGTCGGGCTCCATTCTGCCAGACGCGGAGGCCTGCTCTGGCGCTCCCGTGCGGACCTGGTGCTCTACTTCTTCGGGAACTTCAGGTTCGACAGGTCCGGCATCTTCCCGCCGGGCGGCAGCGGCGGCATGCCCGGAGGCAGCTGGGGCATGCCGGGCGCGCCCGGAACGGCGCCCGGCTGCTCGCGCCGCGCCGCGCGCTCGGCCGCCTTCTGCGCCTCGCGCTCCGCGGCCTTCGCGGGGTTGCCGCCCTTGCGCTTCTTCTTCTTGTCCTGCTTGCCCTTGCCCTTGGCGCGCTTCCCCATGCCCGGCATGCCCGGCATGCCGGGCATGCCGCCGTTGGCCATCTGGCGCATCATCTTCTGCGCCTCGGCGAACTTGGTGACGAGCGCGCTGACCTCGCCCACCGCGGTGCCGGAGCCGTTCGCGATGCGGGCGCGGCGGGAGCCGTTGAGGATCTTGGGGTTGGCCCGCTCGGCCGGCGTCATGGAGCGGATGATGGCGGCGAGCCGGTCCAGCTGGTTGTCGTCCACCTGGGAGATCTGGTCCCGCATCTGCCCCATGCCGGGCATCATGCCGAGCAGGTTGCCGATCGGGCCGAGCTTGCGGACCATCATCATCTGCTCGAGGAAGTCCTCGAGGGTGAAGTCCTCGCCGGAGGCGAACTTGGTCGCCATCTTGGCGGTCTGCTCGGCGTCGAAGGTCTTCTCGGCCTGCTCGATCAGGGTGAGGATGTCACCCATGTCGAGGATCCGGGAGGCCATCCGGTCCGGCTGGAAGACGTCGAAGTCGGCGAGCTTCTCACCGGTGGAGGCGAACATGATCGGCCGGCCGGTGACCTGCCGGATGGACAGCGCCGCACCACCGCGGGCGTCGCCGTCGAGCTTGGTGAGCACCACGCCGTCGTAGCCGACGCCGTCCATGAAGGCCTGCGCGGTGTTCACCGCGTCCTGGCCGATCATGGCGTCGACCACGAAGAGGATCTCGTCCGGGGAGACGGCGTCGCGGATGTCCGCCGCCTGCTTCATCATCTCCTCGTCGACGCCCAGGCGGCCGGCGGTGTCGATGACGACGACGTCGTGGTTGTTGCGCCGCGCGTGGTCGATGGACTCCCTGGCCACCGCGACCGGGTCGCCGACGCCGTTGCCCGGCTGCGGCGCGAACACCGCGACCTCGGCGCGCTCGCCGAGCACCTGGAGCTGGCCGACGGCGTTGGGCCGCTGCAGGTCGGCGGCGACGAGCAGCGGCTCGTGCCGCTGGTCGCGCAACCACTTGGCGAGCTTGCCCGCCAGCGTGGTCTTACCGGCGCCCTGCAGACCGGCCAGCATGATGACGGTGGGCGGCGTCTTGGCGAACCGCACCATGCGGGTCTCGCCGCCGAGGATCTCGATGAGCTCCTCGTTGACGATCTTGACGACCTGCTGCGCCGGGTTGAGCGCCTGCGAGACCTCGGACCCGCGGGCCCGCTCCTTGACGCGCTCGATGAACAGCCGGACGACGGGCAGCGCGACGTCCGCCTCCAGCAGCGCGATGCGGATCTCGCGCGCGGTGGCGTCGATGTCGGCCTCGGACAGCCGCCCCTTGCTGCGGAGCGTCGTGAAGACCGTTGTGAGCCGGTCGGAGAGGGTCTCGAACACGAGTCTGGTCAGTCCTCATGCAGGCGGCGATGCGGGTTCCCGACAAGCCTACCGGCCTCGGCCGCTGATCCCCGCCGCCGTACGGGACCGTACGGCTCGGCTCAGCGGCCGGAGCCGACCGGGGCCTGGCGGTCGATCTCCACCGCGAGCGCGGTCACGGCCGCGTCGCAGGACCGGGCGTCCCGATCGCGCAGCCCGGCCAGCACACCGCTCACGGTGGCGTCCTTCAGCAGCGTGGTGAGGGTGACGTGGTGCACTGAACGGCCGGCCTCGAACTCCTCGTACGCGTACCGGGCGCGGCGCATCAGGTCGGGGTGGGCGGCGGAGCCCTCGAGGATCTTCAGCGCCGCGTCCTTCAGTTCCATGCCCGCAGTCTAAGAGGCCTCGCGCCCCCGGTCGCGCAGAGCGTCCATCACCGCGGCCCGCACGCGGTCGCGCTCGGAGTCCCGGGTGAGGGGCCGGCCGGAGGCGTTGAGCACGTAGAACGCGTCGACCGCCTCGGCGCCCAGGGTCTCCACCCGGGCCGCCCTTATGGACAGCCGGCAGTCACCGAGCGCGCGCCCGATCCGCCACAGGATGCCCGGCTCGTCGTTGGCCCGGACCTCCACCACGGTCGCCGTGTGCGAGGCGTCGTCGAGCAGCGTGACCCGGGGCGGCGCCACCGGCAGCGTCGTCCGGTAGGCGTTGCGCCGGGACTCCAAGCGCGCCGCGACGTCGAGCCGCCCGTCCAGCATCCGCCGCAGGTCGTCGGCGAGCAGGGTGGCGTCCGGCGGCGACCCGAACTCGGGGACGGCGGTGAACTGGATGACCGCGGTCGGCCCCTCCGCGGCGGACGTGGCGGCCCGTACCTCCAGCCGGTGCAGCGCGAGCACGCCGGCGGCGCGCCACAGCAGCCCGGGCCGGTCCGGCGCGACGACCGTCACGGTGGAGCCGTCCACCGCCACCGCGGGCCCGCCGCGTCGGGCCAGCGCGGCCTGCTCCTCGCTGAGCCGCGGCTCCTCGGGGAGGGGGCGCCCGGCGAGCGCCGCGTCGACCCGCCGGACGAGCTCCCCGACGAGCCCGGCCTTCCAGGCGTTCCACGCGGTGGGGCCGGTGGCCCGGCCGTCCGCGTCGGCCAGCGCGGCGAGCAGGTGCAGCGTCTCGTGATCCCCCACGGTCTCGGCCACGGTCCGTACGGTGACCGGGTCGTCCAGGTCCCGCCGGGTCGCGGTCTGCGGCAGCAGCAGGTGGTGCCGGACGACCGCGGTCAGCACGGCCACGTCCGCGGTTGGCAGTCCCACCCGGGTGCCGACGTTCCGCGCGACAACCGCCCCTGAGTCGCTGTGGTCGCCCGGCCAGCCCTTGCCCACGTCGTGCAGCAGCGCGGCGAGCAGCAGCAGGTCGGGCCGGGCCACCTCACGGGTGTGGGAGGCGGCGTACGCCGCGGTCTCCACCAGGTGCCGGTCCACGGTGAAGCGGTGCAGGGGATTGCGCTGCGGCCGGTTGCGGACACGCTCCCAGTCGGGCAGCAGCGTCACGACCACGCCGGCCTGGTCCAGCGCCTCCCAGACCGGGATCGCGGCGGGCCCGGTGCCGAGCAGCGCGACGAGCGCCTCCCGGGTCTCCCTCGGCCACGGTACGGACGGCGACTGCGCGGCGGCGAGCCGGTCCAGCGTGCGGGGTGCGAACGGCAGCCCGGCCCGGGCCGCCGCGGCCGCCGCGCGGAGCACCAGGGCGGGATCGGTCTCGGGCGCGGCCGTACGGGCCAGCACCACCTCGCCGTCGTGGTCCACGACCCCGTCGGCGAGCGGCCGGCGCAGCGGCGACCGGCCGCGGATCCGGCCCCGCCGCCGGCGTGGCGTGAGGGACCGGACGACCTGCCGCCAGGTGTGGTCGGCGGCGTACGCGATGGTCCGCCCGGCCTCGGCCAGCGCCCGGAGCAGCACGTCCGCGTCGAGTAGGCCCAGCGCGCCGGCCACCGCGTCCTGGTCCTGCAGCACCAGCTTGTCGGACGGACGGCTGGTCACCTCGTGCAGCGCGTGCCGGACGTCGAGGATGAGGTCGTACGCGGCCCGTACCTTGGGGCCGGGCGCGGGGGCCACCCAGGCCGCGGCCACGGCCTGGATGGCGTGCACGTCGCGGAGGCCGCCGCGGGCCTCCTTGACGTCGGGCTCCAGCAGGAAGGCGAGCTCGCCGTGGCGCTCGGCCCGCTGCGCCGCCATCTCGCGCAGCTCGGGCAGCCGGTTGCGGGCGTCGGCCCGCCAGTCGCCGAGCACGCCCTGGCGCAGCTCCTCGGTGAGCTCGGGGGCACCGGCCACGTGCCGGGCGTAGATGAGGCCGAGCGCCGCCTTCAGGTCGCCGCGCGCGACCTTGCGCGCCTCGCCGACGGTCCGTACGGCGTGGTCGAGACGGGCTCCGGAGTCCCAGATCGGATACCAGAGCCGGTCCGCGAGCTCCCCCACGTCGGTGCGCCCGCGGTGCAGCAACACCAGGTCGAGGTCGCTTCCCGGGGTCAGCTCGCGGCGGCCGTGGCTGCCGACGGCGACGAGCGCGACCTCGCGCTCGTCGCCCAGCAGCCCGGCCAGCCACCGGTCGGTCTCCATCCCCCGATGCGACCGGTCCGCACCGAACGTGGTGCGGCCGGCCGCGTACGTCGAACCGTCAGAGCGCATCCGGTCCACGTTCGCCGGTACGGACCCGGACCACCGTCTCGACCGGGACCACCCACACCTTGCCGTCCCCGATCCGGCTCGTCTGGGCGGCCTTGACGACCACGTCGACCACGTCGTCGACGTCGCCGTCGTCCACCAGGATCTCCACCCGCACCTTGGGCACGAGATCGACCTGGTACTCCGCGCCGCGGTACACCTCGGTGTGGCCGCGCTGCCGTCCGTACCCGCTGGCCTCGCTGACCGTCATGCCGCGCACCCCGAAGGTCTCCAGCGCGGCCTTGACGTCGTCCAGCTTGAACGGCTTGATCACGGCGGTGACGAGCTTCATGCCTCGGCCTCCACCTTCTTGTCGGCCTTATCGGCCTTATCGGCCTTGCCGGCCTTGCCGGCCTTGCCGGCGTCCTGGGACTCGTTGCCGGCCGACCGCGACAGCGCCCCGAAACCGCCGCCGGGGACCGAGCCGAACTCGTACCCGCTCTCCGCGTGCACGGCCAGGTCCACGCCCTGAGCCTCGTCCTCCTCGGCGACCCGCAGGCCCATCGTCTTGTCGAGCACCTTGGCGATCACCCAGGTGACCACGGAGGAGTACGCGAGCACGGCGAACGCGCCGATGGCCTGCTTGCCGAGCTGCGCGAGACCGCCGCCGTACAGCAGCCCGTCCACGTCCTCCACCACGGTGCTCGTGGCGAAGAGGCCGATGAGCAGCGAGCCGACGAGGCCGCCGACCAGGTGCACGCCCACCACGTCGAGCGAGTCGTCGTAGCCGAGCTTGTACTTCAGGCCCACCGCGTACGCGCAGATCGCGCCGGCGATGAGGCCGATGGCGATGGCGCCGATCGGGTTCACCGAGGCGCAGGCCGGGGTGATCGCGACGAGGCCGGCCACCGCGCCCGAGGCGAGGCCGAGGGTCGTGGAGTTCCCGTCCCGCAGCTTCTCCACCAGGATCCAGGCGAGCGCGGCGGCGCCGGTGGCCACCTGGGTGTTCATGAAGGCGATCGCGGCGGTGTCGTTGGCGGCCACGGCGGAGCCGGCGTTGAAGCCGAACCAGCCGAACCAGAGCAGACCCGCGCCGAGCAGCACGAACGGCAGGTTGTGCGGGCGCATGTTCTCCCGCGGCCAGCCCTTGCGCTTGCCGAGTACGAGCACCAGGGCGAGCGCCGCGGCGCCCGCGTTGATGTGCACGGCGGTGCCGCCCGCGAAGTCGAGCACGCCGAGCCGGTCCCCGATCCAGCCGCCGTTGCCGTCGTCGAAGAAGAACACCCAGTGCGCGACCGGGAAGTACACGAGCGTCACCCAGATCGCCGAGAAGGCCACCCAGGCGCCGAACTTCATGCGGTCGGCGACCGCGCCGGCGATCAGCGCGGGGGTGAGGATCGCGAACATGAGCTGGAAGGCGGAGAAGCCCAGCTCGGGGATCGTTCCGCTCACCTGGCCGATGGTGCCGGCCAGGCCCAGCGAGCTCAGCCCGCCGAGCAGGCCACCGCCGACGTCGGTGGTGAACGCGATCGAGTAGCCGTAGAGCACCCAAAGGATGCTGACGATGCCCAGCGTGGTGAAGCACATCATCAGCATGTTGAGGACACTCTTCGAGCGGACCATGCCGCCGTAGAAGAAAGCGACTCCGGGCGTCATGAGCATGACGAATGCCGCGCTCGTGAGGACCCAGGCCGTATCGCCCTGAATCATGCGGGCTCGACCCTCCGTTCGGGGATGAAGCGACCTGCTCAATCTCGCGCGCGGCCGTTTCGCGTCCCGTCTCCTCGCGTTTCGGCCAGATGAAACCCGGTGGCGGTGTGTTTCGCGCGTGTTTCGGACACGCGCCGGTACGACTTGCGGTCGCTCCGCCGTACCGGAAGCCGCGAGATTCCCCGCGGGCACCGGAACGTGGCCCGATCCGTCACAATCGGACGCGACCGGCCGAGGAGTGTGGCGCGTGCAGGACCTTTCCCCCGTGGAGCGACGGCTCTGGGCTGCCTATCCACGTGGTGAGCTGATCGACTTCCGTGGCGACGGCGCCGCGCCCGAGGTACGGGCCGAGGTGCTCGCCGCGTTGCTGCTGGGCGGCGGGCCGGAGGTGGTGCCGGGCCGCGTCCCCGCACTGCGGTTCGCCGGGGCCCGGGTGACCGGGGCGCTCGACCTCTCGTACGCGCACGTGAGCGCGCCGATCCTGATGCACGACTGCGTGTTCGAGCGCCCGCCGGCGCTGCTCGAGGCCACCACCCGGGCCGTCGACCTGACCGGTTGTGCGCTGCCCGGGCTGGAGGCGCGGGGGTTGCGCAGCGACGGGGGCGTGGTGCTCAGCGGCTGCCGGATCACCGGTGAGCTGACGCTGCGGGGTGCGCGCATCGGCGGCTCGCTGCACATCCGGCAGGCCCGGCTGAGCAACCCCGGCGACCGCGCCATGGTGGCGGACAACGCGGTCATCGACGGCGACCTCGCGATGCACGAGGCGGAGGTGCGGGGGCAGCTGCGGATACAGAACGCCCGGGTCGGCGGCCGGATGCTGATGACCGCCGCCCGGCTGGTGAACACCGACGGCCACGCGATCTTCGGCGGCGGGCTCACCGTGGAGGGTGGCGCGTTCCTCGTGCAGGGCTTCTCAGCGGACGGGGAGATCCGGCTGATCGGCGCCCGGTTCCGGGCCAACCTGACCATGCGGAACGTGCGGTTGAGGGCGCCCGGTGGCTGTGCGCTCAACCTGGACCACGCGGTGATCGGCAGCGTCCTCGACGGGGGCGAGGGGTTCACCGCCGAGGGAGAGGTACGGCTGATCGGGGCCCAGGTGGCGGGCCCGCTGAACCTGAACGGGGCGCGGCTGAACGGGAGTGAGCCGAGCCCGGCGGCGCCCGAAGGGGCGGGCGGCAGCGGGCCGGACAGTACGGCGCCGGACGGCGGCGGGCTGGCGCTCACCGCCGACTCGCTCACCGTCGGTGGCAACATGGAGATGCAGCACGGGTTCCACGCCACCGGCGCGATCCGGATGCCCACCGCCCGCATCAACGGGCGGCTGGAGATGCACCGCGCCCGGGTGGAGAACCCCGATGGGGTCGCGCTGCGGCTGTCGCGTGCGGAGATCGGCTCCGACTTCTTCTGCAGCGAGATGACGGTCGACGGCGAGCTCCGGCTCGCCGGTACCCGGATCGGCGGCCGCGCCGACATGCGCGACGTCGCCGTGCACAACCCCGGCGCCGCGGCGCTGATCGCGCCGTTCCTGGACGTGAGCGAGCTCGACCTGATGCCGAGGAGCGTGCGCGGGAAGGTCGTGCTGCGGCATGCCCGCGTCGGGGTGCTGCGGGACAACGCGGTCGTGCGCGGGGCGGCGGTGGAGCTCGACGGGCTCACGTACGAGGCCCTGGAGCCGCGGCTGCGCGCGCGGGAGCGGCTGAGCTGGCTGGGCCGGGACGCGCGCGGCTATCAGCCGCATCCGTACGAGCAGCTCGCCGCGCTGTACGAACGCCTCGGCGACCAGACCGACGCGCGCCGGGTGCTGCTGCAGCGCGAGCGGCTGCGGCGCCGTACGCTCACCTCGCTCGGTCGCGTCTGGGGCCTGCTGCAGGACGGCACCGTGGCGTACGGGTATCAGCCGTGGCGGGCCGCGCTCTGGCTGGTGCTGCTGGTCACCGCCGGTTCGGTCGCGTACGGGATGAACGAGCCGCGCCCCCTCAAGCTCGACGAGGCCCCGCGGTTCAACCCGGTCGGCTACACGCTCGACCTGCTGCTGCCGTTCGTGGACCTCGGGCAGGAGCGGGCGTTCGACCCGGTGGACGGGTGGCAGTGGCTCTCCTACGGCCTCGTCGCCGCCGGCTGGGTCCTCGTCACCACCATCGCCGCCGGCGCCGCCCGCGTCCTCACCAGGCGCTAGGTAGGGCCGGGCGCTAGTCGGCGAGGATGGCGTCGATGAAGGTCTCGGGGTCGAAGGGGGCGAGGTCGTCGGGGCCCTCGCCGAGGCCGACGAGTTTGACGGGGACGCCGAGCTCGCGCTGGACCTGGACGACGATGCCGCCCTTGGCGGTGCCGTCGAGCTTGGTGAGCACGATGCCGGTGACGTTGACGACCTCGGCGAACACCTGCGCCTGGCGGAGGCCGTTCTGACCCGTGGTGGCGTCGAGCACCAGCAGGATCTCGTCCACCTCGCTCTGCTTCTCGATGACCCGCTTGACCTTGCCGAGCTCGTCCATCAGCCCGGTCTTGGTGTGCAGGCGGCCGGCGGTGTCCACGATCACCGTGCTCACCTTGCCGGCGATGCCGCTGGAGACGGCCTCGTACGCGACGCTCGCCGGGTCCGCCCCCTCCGGGCCGCGGACGATGGTCGCGCCGACCCGGGAGCCCCAGGTCTCCAGCTGGTCGGCGGCGGCGGCACGGAACGTGTCGGCCGCGCCGAGCACAACGCTGCCGCCGTCGCCGATGAGCACCCTGGCGAGCTTGCCGCAGGTGGTGGTCTTGCCGGTGCCGTTGACGCCGACGACCATGACCACGGCCGGGCGCTCGCCGTGCGGCGCGGTGTGCAGCGTGCGGTCCAGGTCGGTGCCGAGCTGGGTGAGCAGCTCGGCCTTGAGCAGCCCGCGCACCTCCTCGGGGTCGCGGGTGCCCGCCACCTTGACCTTGGTGCGCAGGTCCTCCACGACCGCGCGGGCCGACGCCACGCCCACGTCCGCGGTGATCAGCGTGTCCTCGATCTGGTCCCAGGCGTCGTCGTCGAGCGCGTCCCGGGAGAGCAGGTTGAGCAGGGTCTTGCCGAAGCCGCTCTGCGACCGGGCCAGCCGGGCGCGCAGCCGCACCATCCGGCCCGCGGACGGCGGCGGGGTCTCCACCTCGGGGGTGGGCGGCACCCCCGGCCGGTCGAGGATCCCCACCCCGGCGTCGTCGGCCTCGTCCTGCCCTGCGCCGGTGGCGGTCGCGCCGTCGGAGACCGTGCTGTCGGCCTGCTCGGCGGGCGGCGCCGCGGTGCGGCGGCCCGGCCGCAGCAGCGCCACCGCCCCGGCCAGCACCACGACGATCAGCAGGATCACGGCGAGAATCACGTAGTCCATAGCGCACCCCAGTCTTCCAGACCCCGCGTATCCCGCGGTACGGCCTCACCGAGCGGTGCGCCACTCATCGCTGAGTGCGCCCGCTTTGACGGCCGCGTGGACGGCCCGGGCGAGCGGCGCGCCCCAGCGGGAGCGCGGCCCGCCGAACGGGTCGGGCACGCCGCCGGTACGGGCCGCCACACAGATCGCGTCGGAGGCCGTCCCGGTGCAGGCGAGGCCCGCGTCGAGCAGCCCCTGCACCTTCGCCTCGGTGGCGGTCGCGGCGGCGTTGACCAGCGCGGCGTCGCTCAGAGCCGCGGGCACGGCCACGACGATGTTGATCGTCCCGGGCACGTACCGTTCCGGCAGGCCGAGGCGGAGCTCGTCGAGCTCCGGGGAGGCGGCGGCCCAGGTGGGGCGGCCCAGGCCGACGGTCACCGCGGCCGCCACGCCGCCGTCCGTACGGACCCGTACGCGATCCACGGAGGCGGCGGTCATCATCGCCACCCCTGGCCCCTCCAGCCCCGCCCCCGCGGCGATCTCCCGCAGGTGCTCGTCCGGGTCCAAGCGCGCGTAACCCCCGCTCACCTGCGCGTTGAGCACCCAGGACCGCTCACCGAGCCCACCCCCCACCAAGGAGCTCGCGACCACTCGCCACCCGGGACCGGCCCGCCAGGCCAGCGCGGCGAACCACGCGCCGTCCTCCTCGCGCTCGAACCGCTCGAGCCGCACCACAGCCTCCTTCACCCGCCGGGGCGGACCAGGCGGACTTGAGGACGTCCGTCGGGATCGGTCTCCACGCGTACGCGAGCACCGTAGTGCCGGGCGATGGTGGCCGCCTCCAGCACCCGCGCCGGCGGGCCTTCCGCCACGGTCCGGCCGTCGACGAGCAGCAGCAGGCGGTCCGCGTACTGTCCCGCCAGCGTCAGGTCGTGCAGCGTGGAGATCACGGTGAGCCCGTCGTCCCGGCGCAGCCCGTCGATCAGCTCCAGCACCTGCTGCTGGTGCCCGAGGTCGAGCGCGGTGGTGGGCTCGTCCAGCAGCAGCACCGCGGCCTCCTGGGCGAGCGCCCGGGCGATCAGCACGCGCTGCGCCTCCCCGCCGGACAGCGCGCCCATCCGCCGGCCGGCGAGCCCGGTGAGGTCGAGCCGGCGCAGCACGTCGCGGGTGACGTCCCTGTCGTGCCGCCCCTCCCGGGCCAGGTAGCCGAGGTGCGGCGTCCGCCCGAGCAGCACGTAGTCGAAGACCGCGACCTCGGAGGGCAGGACCGGCTGCTGCGGCGCGTACGCGATCCGCCGCGCCCGCTCGCGCGGCGACATGCCGCCCAGCGGGGCGCCGTCCACGGTCACCTCGCCCTCGTGCCGCAGCACCCCGGCGAGCGTCCGCAGCAGGGTGGACTTGCCCGCGCCGTTCGGCCCGATCACGGCCAGCCACTCCCCCGCGCCGGCGGACGCGTCGACCCCGGTCAGGATGCGGTTGCCGTCCAGCGTCACCACCACCCCGCGGGCGCTTATCACGGTCATGGCGTGACCACCCGGGTGGCGCGGAGCACCAGCACGAAGATCGGCGCGCCGACGAACGCGGTGACCACGCCGATGGGCAGCTCGGCCGGCGAGACGAGGGTGCGCGCGGCCACGTCGGTGAGCATCATGAACGCCGCGCCGCCGAGCGTGGAGAGCGGGATGACGATCCGGTTGCCGCCGCCGGCGAGCCGCCGCACGATGTGCGGCACGACGATGCCGACGAAGCCGATGAGGCCGCTCACCGCGACGGCGGACGCGGTCGCCAGCGAGGCCGCGACGAGCACCGCCAGCCGGACCCGTACCGGGTGCAGGCCGAGCGCCGCGGCCTCGTCGTCGCCCACCGACAGCACGTCCAGCAGCCGCGCGTGCATCAGCAGCACGACGATGCCCACGAGCGCGTACGGGGCCACCATCGCGAGCTGCCCCCAGTCCGCGATGAGCTGCCCCATGATCCAGGAGTAGATGCGCCGCAGCTCGTCGACCCGCGCCTGCTGCACGAAGGTCTGCGCGGCGGCGAGGAAGGAGGACACCGCGACCCCGGCGAGCACCAGGTTGGCGGTGCCGCGCCGGCCGGCGGCCGTACCGAGGAGGTAGGCCAGCGCGACCCCGGCGAGCGCGCCGACGAACGCCGCCACCGGGACCAGCGCCTCGGTGCCGCCGAAGTAGCCGATCACCACGGTGGCGCCGAGCCCCGCCCCGGCCGCCGCGCCGAGCAGGTACGGATCCGCCAGCGGGTTGCGGAACACGCCCTGATACCCCGCGCCGGCCACGGCGAGCAGCCCGCCCACCAGCGCGCCACACAGCACCCGCGGCAGCCGCAGCTCGATGAGCAGGCTCTCCTGCACCGGCAGCAGCCCGGTGTCCAGGGACACCAACGGCAGCCGGTCCAGCAGCACGGCCGCGACCTGGCCCGGGGAGATCCGCGCCGCCCCGGTGACCATGCCCACCACGAAGGACACGGCCACCAGGGCGAGGACCACGACGAGGTGGACCGGGCGCAGCCTGGCCGAGGTCACCGTCCGGCCGCCGCCTTGTTCACGGCGGCGGACACGGCGCGGGCGAAGTCGGCCACGCGCGGCCCCCAGCGGGAGGCGATGTCGTCGTCCAGCTCGACCACGTCACCGTTCTTGACCGCCTTGAGCTCGTCCCACGACGGCCGCTCGGCGACGGTCTTCGCGTCCTGCCCGCAGCACTTGGTGTCCGCGAGGAAGATCATGTCGGGGTCGGACTCGAGCACGTACTCCGAGGACAGCTGCGGATAGTCGCCGACCTGCTTCTTGGCCTTGTCGGCGATGTTGGTCAGCCCGAACATGCCGTAGACCTGGCCGACGAAGGTCTTCGAGGTCGCGGAGTACAGCGAGTTGTCCAGCTCGTGGTAGTAGGTCAGCGGCTTCGCCGGCTTCTTCGTCTCGTTGACGATCTTCGTCAGCTCGGCGCGCAGGTCCCGCGCGACCTTGTCCGCCTCGGCGGTGTGGCCGGTGGCGGTGCCGAGGTCGCCGAGCTGGTCGTACGTCTCGTCGAGCCTGGTCGCGGCGGGCACCTGCACCACCGGCACCTTCAGCTTGGTGAGCGAGGCGACGATGCCGTCCGCGTCGTCGGCCAGCACCACGAGGTCGGGCGACTGCCCGGCGATGGCCTCGACGTTGGGCTTGAAGCCGGACAGCTTCGTCCGGGGCGCCTGCTTCGGGAAGTCGGACTGGTCGTCGACCGCGATGACCTGCTTTCCGGCGCCGATCGCGTACAGCATCTCGGTGCCGGTGGGGGTCAGCGAGACGATGCGCTCGGGCCGCTCGTCGATGGTGATCTTGCCGTTGGCGGCCTGCACGGTGGCGGGGAAGCCCCCGCCGGATGATTTCGGTCCGGCCTTGTCGCCGGTTGAGCCGGCGTCACAGCCGCTCAGAACGAGGGCGCCGAGCAGCGCGGCCACGACGGGGGTACGGAGGGTGGGCCTCATCTGATCTCCCAGATGCCGATGAGGTGGCGAGACCCGTAAGACGGATCACCCTTACCTCGAGGGTCGATGTCGTCGGCGGAGGCGAGGCGACCTGGCTCGTCCCCAGGGCATGACCTGGGGCTTCACAGTTGCGGGACAGCGCCGGGATGAGAACCGGACTTCGCTCGCGCACCACCATCGGCTCGGCGACCAGCGCCGATGCCGATGGAACGGTATCAACAAGACACGCCGATGGGTCCCTCGGAGGCACCTCCAAGCCCGCCGCCGGGGGCGTACCCTCGCTGGCACCCGGACGGACGGACCGAGGAGAGGCCCAATGGCGCAACCGGTGCGTGAGTTCGCACGCGGAGATGGACCCGGCGTCATCACCCCCGATGGCTGTGCTGTCGAGTTCTACTCGTTGCTGCACGCGGAGGGAGAGCCGGAGATCGTGCACAGGGCGGCCGGCGACGGCGCGTCCATACTCGAGCTCGGCTGCGGAGCCGGGCGGATGACCCACCCCCTCATCGATCTCGGGCACGCCGTCACCGCCGTGGACGAGTCGCCCGAGATGCTGGAGAAGGTGCACGGCGCGACGAAGGTGCGCAGCTCGATCGAGAACCTGCACCTGTCCCGCCGCTTCGACGCCGTGCTGCTGGCATCGCAGCTGGTGAACGTGCCCGACGACGCGCTCCGCCGCGAGCTGCTCGCGGCCTGCCGCCGGCACGTACGGGACGGCGGCCACGTGATCGTGCAGCGCTCGCCCGCGTCGTGGTTCGACGTGAAGCCGCGCACCCGGATCCGCGGCGGCATCGCGTACCGGATCGCCGAGCTGGAGCCGCTGGACGGCGGGCGGATGAAGATGACGATGATCTACACGGTGGGCGACAGGTCGTGGACCCACGCCTTCACCACCCGCGTGCTGGAGGACCCGGAGCTGGAGACGGAGCTCAAGTCCACCGGCCTGACCCTGGAGGAGTACCTCACCCCCGACCACTCCTGGCTGAGCGCCCGCCCCATCTGACCGGAGCCCGGCGCGCCCGGCTCAGTGTTCGTAGAGGGCGGTGCGCAGGGCCCGGGCGGTGGCCAGGGCCTCGCCCGCGACCATGAAGAACAGCGGCCGGCGCTCGCCGTCGCGGGCCCGGCCGAGCAGGATCGCCACGTCGCCCACGCTGGCCGGGGCGACCTCCGGCAGCGAGCCCTCGCGGAACGGCACCCGCAGGTGGTACGACTCGCCCCAGGCGGCGTCGTCCTCCGGGGCCTGGATGAACACCAGGGCGCCGGGCCCGGCGAGCAGGGTGCCACGCCGCGGCCCGGAGTCCGGCCGCGGATGCGGCAGCGGCCCGTGCAGCACGCCGGTGAGCTCCAGCCGGGGCCGCCACTCCGGCGCGCTGCGCCGGGACAGCTCGCGGCTGAGCACGGCGGCGCCGGGCAGCCGGCCGTACGGCACCTTCGGCGCGTCCTCCGGCACGCTCTCGCTGGCCGGGAAGATCCACGGGTCCGGCATCTCCGGCCGGGGGCGGCGCTGCCGGGGCCGTACGCCCTCGCGCAGCCAGCGCGGCCGCAGGAAGCGCGGCATCCAGAACACGAACAGGAAGGCCAGCACGACCAGCACCAGCGCGGTGCCGACGAGACCCCACACCACCGGGCCCCACACCGTGCCGGTGGACGGCGCCAGCGCCGCGCCGCCGAGGAGCAGCGCGGCGACGCCGTACCAGGCCAGGGCCGGGCCGGTGAAACGGATGAAGGGGCTGCCCGACCACGCTCTCCAGCGGCCCGTGTACGCGAACATGCCGGCGAGCAGGGCGAGCAGCCCCACCCCGAACAGCACGGCGGCGAGCACGGGACCGCTGGACAACGCGGCCGAAGGAGATGTCACGACCGGGATTCTGTCATCGCCGGACCACCACCAATGCCAGATGGGTCACATTTCGGATCAAGACCTTACGCAGCAGGTCAGAACGCTGCACGCCGGACGGGATCAGACGGCCTCCGCCTCGCGCATCCGCTGGCTGATCACGTTGGAGATGCCGTCGCCGCGCATGCTCACCCCGTACAGCGCGTCGGCGCACTCCATGGTGCGCTTCTGGTGCGTGATCACGATCAGCTGGGAGCTCTCCCGCAGCTCCTCAAGGATCATGATCAGCCGCTGCAGGTTCGTGTCGTCGAGCGCCGCCTCGACCTCGTCGAGCACGTAGAACGGCGACGGGCGGGCCTTGAAGATCGCCACCAGGAAGGCCACCGCGGTCAGCGACCGCTCCCCGCCGGACAGCAGCGACAGCCGCTTCACCTTCTTGCCCGGCGGCCGCGCCTCCACCTCCACCCCGGTGGACAGCATGTCCTCGGGGTCGGTGAGCACCAGCCGGCCCTCGCCGCCCGGGAACAGCCGGGCGAATATCTTCTCGAACTCCCGCTCCACGTCCCCGTACGCCGCCGTGAACACCTGCTCGACCCGCTCGTCCACCTCGGCGACCACGGTGAGCAGGTCGCGCCGGGTCTTCTTGAGGTCCTCCAGCTGGGTGGAGAGGAAGGCGTGCCGCTCCTCCAGCGCCGCGTACTCCTCCAGCGCCAGCGGGTTCACCTTGCCGAGCTGGGCGAGCTGCCGCTCGGCGGTCTTGGCCCGCTTGGCCTGCACCTCGCGCACGTACGGCAGCGGCACCGCGTCCTCGGCGTCCGGCGGGGGCGGCACCGGAACGCTCGGGCCGTACTCCCGGATCAGCACCTCGACCTCGACGCCGAGCTCCTCGATGGCGCGGGTCTCCAGCTGCTCCAGCCGCAGCCGCTGCTCCGCCCGGGTCACCTCGCTGCCGTGCACGACGCTGACCAGCTTCTCGTGCTCCACCGAGAGCTCCCGTACCCGCGTACGGACCACCTTCAGCTCGGCCTCGCGGTCCGCGCGCTCCCGCTCCGCGGTCTCCCGCCACTCGCCGGCCACGGCCAGCGAGCGCTCGATCCGGCGCAGCGCCTCCCTGCCCGCCGCGACCACGTCGGCCGCCACCTCGGCGTGGCGGCGGCGCCGCAGCCGCCGCTCCGCGGCCTGCTCGCGGGCCTCCCGCTCGCGCGCGGCGGCGCGCAGCAGCCCGTCCGCCCGGCCCGCGATGGCGCGGACGCGCTCCTCCGCCGTACGGACAGCGAGCCGCGCGTCCATCTCCGCCGCGCGGGCGGCGGCACAGCGCTCGGCCAGCTCGTCCCGCATCGCGGTGTCGAGGGAGATCTCCTCGTCCGGTTCCGCCTCGGCGACCGCGAGCCGTTCCTCCAGCTCGGCGAGGCGCCGCAGGTCCTCCTCGCGGCCGGCCTCCGCCTTGGCGATGGACGCCTCGAGCCGCTCGGCCTCCCCGGCGGCTCCGCGCGCCTGCCCGCCGAGCCGGCCCACCAGCTGCGCGATCTCCGAACGCCGCCGCTCCGCCTCGCGGCGCCGGCCCGCGTACCGCTCGGCCTCGGCGACCGCCTGCGCGCGCTGCTCCTTGGCCTCGGCGAGCTCGGCGCGGAGCCGCTCGCTGTCGGCCGTCGCCTCGGCGAGCCGGGCGGTGGCCTCGTCCACGGCGGCCTGCACCTCGAGCAGGCTCGGTACGGCCGCGGTGCCGCCGTGCGCGAAGCCGCGGCCCAGCACGTCGCCGTCGCGTGTCACCGCCCGTACCCCGGGCACCGCCGCGACCAGGTCCGCCGCCGCGTCGAGGTCCTCCACCACGGCCACCCGGTCGAGCAGCACGGCCACGGCGGCGGCGATCCCCGGCGGGGCGGTCACCGCGTCGAGCGCGTACCGGGCGTGCCCGGGGAGCCGGGGCCAGTCGTCTCGGGGCGGCCCCGCGTGCGGGCCGGGGGGACCGCCGACGAGCAGGGCGGCCTGGCCCGCGTCCTCCTTCTTGAGCAGCCGCAGGGCCTCCGCCGCCGGCTCCGGGCCGGCCACGGCGACCGCGTCGGCGGCGCGGCCCAGCGCGGCGGCGACCGCCTCCCGTACGCCGGGTTCCACGGTGAGCAGCGCGGCGAGGGTGCCGAGCACACCGGACAGCCGCGTCCCGGCGGCGAGCAGTGTGCCGGTGCCGTCCTTGCGGTTCAGGGCCGGCTCCAGCGCGTCCTTGCGGGCGGCGAGGGCGGCGCGCTCGCGTTCCGCCAGCCGCTCCGCCTCGCGCAGCGTGTCCCGCCGCTCCTCGGCGGCGGTCACGGCCTCGCCGGCGGCGGCGATGGCGGCCTCCAGCTCGGCGTCGCCGTCCTCGGCGCCGTCGGACTCGGCGACCGCGCCCTCGTACTCCGCCTGTGCGGAGGCGGCGCGGGATCGCGCCTCGGCGGCGGCCTCGGCGAGCCGGCCCACCTCGGACTCGCTCGCGGCGAGCCGGCTGCGCAGCGCGTCGACCCGGCCGCGCAGCTTGGCCAGGCCCTCGCGGCGGTCGGCGGCGGCCCGCTGGGCGGCGGAGACCCGGCGCTCCTCGGCCTGCAGCGCCTCTTCGGAGGTGGTGCGCTCGTCGACCACCGCGGCGGCGGCCTCGCGGGCCAGCTCCAGCCGCTCGGTGAGCTCCTCCTCCTGCTCGCGGATCTCCGCGGCCTCCCGCTCCAACTCCTCGGGGTCGCGGCCGCGCCGCTCGTCGGCGGGCTCGGCGGCGAGGTTGCGGTGCCGCTCGGCTGCGAGGTCGGTGCTGCCGCGCAGCCGCTCGCGCAGCTGGGAGAGGCGGTGGTACGTGTCCTGCGCGCGGCTCAGCTCGGGGGCCGCGGCGGTGGCCCGCTCGTCCAGCTCGGTCTCGCGCCGCTGCGCCTCGGCGAGGTCGCGCTCCACGTTCTGCCGGCGCTCCCGTACGGCCGCCTCGTCCGCCTCCTCCCGCTCCAGCCTGGTGCGCAGGGAGAGGACGTCGTCGGCGAGCAGCCGCAGCCGGGCGTCACGCAGCTCCGCCTGGATGATCGCGGCGCGCCGGGCGATCTCGGCCTGCCGGCCCAGCGGCTTCAGCTGACGGCGCAGCTCGGCGGTGAGGTCGGTGAGCCGGGTCAGGTTCGCCTGCATCGCGTCGAGCTTCCGCAGCGCCTTCTCCTTGCGCTTGCGGTGCTTGAGGATGCCGGCGGCCTCCTCGATCAGCGCCCGCCGCTCCTCCGGCCCGGCGTGCAACACCGTGTCGAGCTGCCCCTGCCCGACGATGACGTGCATCTCCCGCCCGATACCGGAGTCCGACAACAACTCCTGAACGTCGAGCAGACGACAGTGATCACCATTGATCGCGTACTCCGAGCCCCCACTACGGAACATCGTCCGCGTAATGGTCACCTCGGTATAGTCGATGGGCAGCGCACCATCATGGTTGTCAATGGTGAGACTGACCTCGGCACGGCCCAGCGCAGGACGCGAAGACGTCCCCGCGAAGATGACGTCCTCCATCTTGCCGCCGCGCAGCGACTTGACGCCCTGCTCCCCCATCACCCAAGCGAGCGCGTCAACCACGTTCGACTTACCGGACCCATTGGGCCCGACCACACACGTGATCCCCGGCTCGAAACGCAGGCTGGTGGCGGACGCGAAGGACTTGAAGCCGCGAAGCGTGAGGTTCTTCAGATACACGCGGCGGTCTCCCCTCCCCGAGCGCTCGTGCCAACCCCTCCGCACCCACACGCAAGGCCATCACGGCACACAACCAAGGGCTAAACCTTACCGGCGTGGGTCCCCATCGGGGCCGGACATCTGGGGCGGGGGGTGTCGGGGGGCGAAGCCCCCTGACATCGGGAGGTCCGGGGGGTCGTCCCCCCGGGAAGACATCGCGGGCACCGGCGAAATCGCGAAGCGATGAGCAGCCGAAGCCGCCTCGGGCAAAAGGGAAGGCGGCGATGGCCACCGAACAGGCCTCGCCGCCCCGGATCAGGTGAGGACAGGCTCGCGTTCCTGTGCGCTCACGGTGAGCACCTCTTCCGCCTGCGCGGCCGAGAGGGCCTCGTTCTGCTCCTGCAGGCGTACGAGCTCGTCTTCGAGATCGCGGACCCGCCGCTGGAGACGTCGCATCTCCGCGACCATTCGAGGGTCGGGACCGCCCACGTGGCCGTAAAGAGCCTTCGCCATAATTGTGGGTCCTCCACGCTGAGTGACCAGATTTGGTTCGCGCACGAAGCTGCGGGAGGGTGCGCGCGGTAGCACTCCTAAGAGTCCCACCGTGGAGAGAAGCGGTCAAGTTGAAAGTCACGTCGAGGTAACACTGCGTGATCATAATGATCGCTTTTTACTTCGACGCGGTTCTACGCCGCTCCTGTCGTGACTTCTAGAGTACTCAACGTTCGACGAATCCGCGCAGTCCCCCGCGGGATTGGTCCCATCGATTCGTCACACCCGTCACACGCCCCGGGGCCCCCGGACCGCTGAGCAGCGCCAACAGTCGCTCGCAGGATTCCCGTGTGCCCTCCGCCACGATCTCCACCCGGCCGTCGTCGAGGTTCGTGGCGGCGCCCACGAGGCCGAGCTCGAGCGCCCGGGCCCGTACCCACCAGCGGAACCCCACGCCCTGCACGTGCCCGCGCACCCAGGCGGTCAGCCGTACGGGGGCTCCGTCCGTCTCGCCGTCGTTCACCAGGCCGAGGCTACCGTCCGGCCGATCATTGGCGGTTCTTGCCGATGGACCGCGCCGGCGTTCCGGGGGAAGATCACGGCGAGGCCACCTTCCCGACCGACGCCGAGTCCGCCTCCGACGCCGAGCCCGCCCACGCCGAGTCCCCCGCTCCGAGCCCGCCACGCCGAGTCCTCGACGCCGAGCCCGACCCGACTCGAGAGGGACGCCATGCACCGCCGGTCGCTCGCCGCCTGCCTCACCGCCGCGTTCGTCCTCACCGCCACCTGCGTGTTCACCGTGGTCACCGCGACCCCCGCGCACGCCGCCCCGGCGCGCGGGAACGGCGACCGCGAGCCCGTCTACCTCGTGTACGGCCACAGCGGCTCCGGCGTCCGGCACTGCACGCCGGCCTGGCGCGACGCCAAGGCCGCGTTCCGCCGCTGGGGCTGGGACGGCCCGCTGATCACCTGGGGCTACTACCGCGGCGGCACCGACTGCACGCGCTACTACCGGGGCACGACGAACACCCGCCTGATCACCCTGGGCAAGGCCCTGGCCCGCGACATCTACCGGTACCACACGTCCCGGGGCCGCTCCGTGGACGTGCTCGCCCACTCGATGGGCGGCCTCGTCGTACGGGCCGCGCTCACCGGCGTCCGCAAGTACCACGGCCGCGACGGCTGGCCGCCGTACCTGTACATCGAGGACGTCGCCACCCTCGGCACCCCGCACAACGGCACGCCCTGGGCGCTGAACTGCCGTGATACCTCCCGTCAGTGCACCGACATGCTCCCCGGGAGCGCGTTCCTGCGGTGGCTGACGGACGAACCGCAGTCCGCGCAGCGCACCGACTGGACGCTGATCGGGTCCGGCGACGACCGCGTGGTGCCGCCGGTCTCCGCGCTCGGCATGACCTCGCGGCACAAGATCCTCTTCACGCCCGGGCAGGACATGGGCCACTCCACGCTGCGCACCGAGGACTCCGGCCGGTACCGCTGCCTGTACAAACACGGCGGCGTGCGGTGGAAGTCCACGACGGCGTGCCGGCCGCCGCTACTGCTCGGCCGGCACGCGCTCTACCACGCGTCGGCCTGGTGAGCGCCGCGCGGGCGGCGCGAGCGCGGCACCGGCTGGCAGACCGGGCAGAAGTACGACGACCGGTTCATGAACGTGACCCGGCGGATCGGGGTGCCGCAGCGGCGGCACGGCTCGTCGCGGCGGCCGTACGCCTCCAGTGACCGGTCGAAGTACCCGCTCTCGCCGTTCACGTTCACGTACAGGCTGTCGAACGAGGTGCCGCCCTGGTCCAGGGCCAGCGCCATGACCCCGCGGATCGCGGCCACCAGGCGGCCGGTCTCGGGCCGCGTGAGGTTCGCGGTGAGCCGGCCGCCGTGCATCCGCGCCCGCCACAGCGCCTCGTCCGCGTAGATGTTGCCCACCCCGCTGATCAGCGACTGGTCCAGCAGCGCCCGCTTGAGCTCGGTACGCCGCCGGCGCAGCGCCGCGTGGAACGCGTCCACGTCGAACGCGTCCTCCATCGGGTCCGCCGCGATGTGCGCGATGGGCTCGGGGACGGGCTCGCTGCCGACCACGGCCGGGGCGAGCGGCGCCACCATGAGGTGACCGAACGTCCGCTGGTCGGCGAAGCGCAGCTCCGGCCCGTCGTCGTCGAAGACGTACCGCACCCGCAGGTGCTTCTCGTCCGGCTCGCCGGCGGATCGCAGCAGCAGCTGGCCGCTCATCCCGAGGTGGGCGAGGAGCGCGTCCGCGGGGGGCTCCGCTGAGTCCGGGCGGGCCAGGGGCAGCCACAGGTACTTGCCGCGGCGCCGTGGCGGCTCCAGCCGCAGGCCGGTCTGCCGGCGCGCGAAGTCCACCGGGCCGGCCACGTGCCGCCGTACGGCGCGGGGGTGGTAGACGTCGATGCGCGTGACCGTACGGCCCGCCGCCCAGTCCGCGAGGCCGCGCCGGACGACCTCCACCTCGGGAAGCTCGGGCATGACTCAGCCGGTGGGGGCGTCGCCGGCGGAGGCGCGCTCCCGGATGGCCGTCCAGGCCGCCTCGGCGGCCTGCTGCTCGGCCTCCTTCTTGCTGCGCCCCTCGCCCGCGCCGTAGACCTCGCCGGCCACCTTCACCTGGGCACGGAACGTCTTCTGGTGGTCGGGCCCGCTCTCCTCCACCTGATACTCGGGCACGCCGAGCATCTCCGCGGCGGTGAGCTCCTGCAGCGACGTCTTCCAGTCGAGCCCCGCGCCCAGCCCGGAGGCGCGGCGGATCAGCGGGTCGAACAGGCGGTGCACGAGCTCCGAGGCCTGCCCCAGCCCGAGGTCGAGGTAGACGGCGCCGATCAGCGCCTCCAGCGTGTCGGCGAGGATGGACGCCTTGTCCCGGCCGCCGGTGCCCTCCTCGCCCCGGCCCAGCCGGATGTAGGTGCCGAGCCCCAGCGAGCGGGCCACGCCGGCCAGCGCGCGCATGTTGACCACGGCGGCGCGCAGCTTGGCGAGCTGCCCCTCGGGCAGGTCGGGGTGGCCACGGAACAGCGTGTCGGTCACCACCAGGCCGAGCACCGAGTCGCCGAGGAACTCGAGCCGCTCGTTGGTGGGCAGGCCGCCGTTCTCGTAGGCGTAGGAACGGTGGGTCAGGGCGCGCTCGAGCAGGTCGGGCGCGACCCGGACGCCGATGGACTTCTCCAGTTCGGCGCTGATCGCCACGCTGTCGTACGGTTTGTCGTTCGCGACGCTCACATCAGTCTCCTCGCGGACCCGGCGAGGCGAGACGCCGGGACGAGGGCCGCCCCCCGAGGCGGTGATCCCATCTCCCCGGCCGGCGGACGGCACGCGTCCGGCCGCACTGGGCCCGCATGTTCACGAGGTGCCGGCGACCCGTCCGGAGGGCCGGGCGAGGCGGCGGAACCACCTGACTGGCACCAGGGTGAACGAGGCGGTGAACATCCGCGAAAACGAGGTGAGCGTCGGGGTCGGTGTCGGCGACACCGGCATCCACCACGGCCTCGGGACGGTCTCCGCTCCGCCACCCGTACCCGCCGGAGCGGCCGCTGGGCCGCCCCGGCACGCGAAACTCAGGCGGGGTCGATGACCTGGCGGCGGTTGTAGGTGCCGCAGGTCGGGCAGGCCGTATGAGGCAGCTTCGGGTCCCGGCACTGCGGGCAGCGGATGAGCGCCGGAGCCGACGTCTTCCACTGCGAACGCCGGTGACGCGTATTGCTGCGCGACATCTTCCGCTTTGGGACGGCCACTTCAGCCCTCCTGGTCGTGTTCTTGGTCGGTCGTGTTCTTCAGGTCGAACAGACGGGCCCAACGGGGGTCGACCTGCTCGTCGTGGTCGTGCTCCGGCCCCGCGACCGCCAGCCGCGCCCCGCACACGGGGCACAGCCCGGGACAGTCGTCCCGGCACAGCGGCGAGAGCGGGAGCGTGAGCACCACCGCGTCACGCACCACCGGCTCCAGCGCGATCATGTCGCTCTCGAGTCGGTGGTCGTCTTCCGTGGCGTCCTCCGGGTCGTAGACGAAGAGCTCCTGGAACTCCGCCTCGACGTCATAGTCGAGCGGCTCCAGGCAGCGCGCGCACTCGCCGGTCAGCGGCACGCGCACCGTGCCCGAGACGAGAACGCCCTCCATCACCGCCTCGAGCCGGATGTCCAGCTCGAGCTCGGATCCCTTGGGAACACCGACCATCCCGGCACCCAGATCCGCGGGCGCGGGCACGGTACGAGAGATCCGTCGCATCGACCCGGGGGACCGCCCCAGCGGCCGGGTGTCGACCACAAAGGGGTCTCGGGGGTCGAGCGATGTCAGCGGATTCCTGCTTCCGTACGTCATGCCTGCGGACCTCGGGTGACGCCGTGACGGCCATCACCGAGACCCCGCTCACCGACGAACCGCCGGGCGGCAACCGGAGAACAAGGTCAGAGGGAGAGCTTACCGAACGAATGAGGGTGTCCCAACTCGGAGGACCCCGTTCGGCTGGTTACCCGCCGGTCACCCGCGGCCGGACGGCGGTCACTGGGCGGACAGCCGCTCCCGCAGCCTGACCTCGATGGACTCGGGGACCAGCGAGGACACGTCGCCGCCGTACTGCGCGACCTCCTTGACCAGGCTGGAGGAGAGGAAGGAGTACTGCGGGTTGGTCGCCATGAACAGCGTCTCCACGCCGGAGAGCCGGTAGTTCATCTGCGCGATCTGCAGCTCGTAGTCGAAGTCGCTGACCGCGCGGAGGCCACGCACTATCGCCGGAATGTCGTTATCTCGGCAGAAGTCGACCAGCAGCCCGTGGAACTTCTCCACGCGCACGTTGCCGTAGTCCTTGGTCACCTCGGTGAGCATCTCGACGCGTTCGTCGACCGTGAACAGGCTCTTCTTGGACACGTTGATCAGTACCGCCGTGACGACCTCGTCGTACTGACGCGAGGCCCGGCTGATGATGTCGAGATGGCCATTGGTCACCGGGTCGAAAGATCCTGGGCAAACGACACGACGCACGAGGCGACCCCTTCGGGTTAGGCAACGGGGCGGTTACCTTTCCTTATCTGCGGCGTGACCGTACCAAAGCGATGCTTCGCCATAGCGACGGGCCCTGTCGGGTGCATACCCGCTGGGCCAGGAGGGCTCACCATCCCGGGTGGCCCGTTCCACCACGACCAGCGCGCCGGGGGCGGCCCAGCCCTGGTCGCGCACCGACTCCAGCACGGTGGTCAGCTCCGCGCCGGAGACCGCGTACGGCGGGTCGGCGAAGACCAGGTCATAGGGTTCACGCTCGCCCGGGCCACGGGACAGTACGCGCTCCACCCGGCCGGTGACCACCTCCGCTCCCGGCAGCCGCAGCGTGTCGACGTTGCGCTTGATCACCTGGACGGCGCGTGGATCCAACTCGATCAGCAGGGCGTGCGCGGCGCCGCGGGACAGCGCCTCGAGGCCGACCGCGCCCGACCCCGCGTACAGGTCGAGGACGCGGGCGTCGGTGAGCGAGCCCAGCTCCGAGAGGACCGTGCCGAACAGGCCCTCGCGCGCCCGGTCGCTGGTCGGGCGGGTGGTGCGGCCCGGTGGCACGGACAGCCTGCGGCCTCCCGCGGCGCCGGCGATGATCCGGGTCACGCCGGTGCCGCCTCTGCGCGCGGTGCGGCCGTCGGGCGGGCTTCTCGGTGGTCCACGCGTCAGGCCTTCTCCAGGTAGTCGGCGCGTTCCTCGTCCAGCACCTCGGCGAGCGCGCCGGCGACGCCGGGGTGCCGGTCCAGCTCCGGGTCGTCCGCGACGAGGGTGGTCGCCTCGCCGCGGGCCTCGTGGATGATGTCCTCGTCGCGGAGCAGGGTGAGCAGGCGCAGCGAGGAGCGGCGCCCGGACTGGGAGGCCCCCAGCACGTCGCCTTCGCGGCGTTGCTCCAGGTCGATGCGGGAGAGCTCGAAGCCGTCGGTGGTGGAGGCGACGGCCGCCAGCCGCTCCCGCGCCTTGGACTCCTCGGCCGCGTCCGTCACCAGCAGGCAGAGGCCCGGCACGGATCCACGGCCGACCCGGCCGCGCAGCTGGTGCAGCTGGGAGACGCCGAACCGGTCCGCGTCCATTACGACCATCACCGAGGCGTTCGGCACGTCGACGCCCACCTCGATGACGGTCGTCGCGACGAGCACGTCCAGCTCGCCCGCGGCGAAGGCGCGCATCACCCTGTCCTTCTCGTCGGGGTGCAGCCGCCCGTGCAGCACGGCCGTGCGGAGCCCGGCCAGCGGCCCGTCCGCCAGCATCGGGGCCACGTCGAGCACCGCGAGCGGGGGACGCCTTGCCTCGTCACCGCCGTCGGCGCCGTCGTCGAGCGCCCCGAAGTCGAAGACCTCGTCGTCCAGGTCACCGGGCCCCGGGCCGCCGGACCCGGCCGCCGCGCCTCTGCCCCCCGCCGGGGCGCCGCCCGCGGGGCCGTCGCCGGACGCACCGTCGCCGATGCGCGGGCAGACCACGTACGCCTGATGGCCCTTGCCCACCTCCTCCCGGATGCGCTCCCACGCGCGCTCCAGGTAGTGCGGCTTGTCCGCGGCGGGAACCACGTGCGTCGCGATCGGCGAACGGCCCGCCGGGAGCTGGCCGAGAACGGCCACGTCCAGATCGCCGTACACGGTCATGGCCACGGTGCGCGGGATCGGCGTGGCGGTCATCACCAGCACGTGCGGGCGGCGGTCCCCCGCCTTCTCCCGCAGCGCGTCACGCTGCTCCACTCCGAACCGATGCTGCTCGTCCACCACGACGAGGCCGAGGTCGGCGAACTGCACGTGCTCCTGGAGCAGGGCATGCGTGCCGACCACGATGCCGGCCTGGCCGGACGCCGCTTCCAGCAGTGCCTCGCGCCGCGCCGCCGCACCCTGCGAACCGGTCAGCAACGCGACCCGCGTCGCGTCGTCCGCGCCGCCGAGCCTGCCCCCATCGGCCATCGGCCCGAGCAGATCGGTGATGGACCGGTAATGCTGCTGCGCGAGCACCTCCGTGGGCGCCAGCAACGCCGCCTGCCCCCCGGAGTCCACCACCTGCAACATCGCCCGCAAAGCCACCACGGTTTTCCCCGCGCCAACGTCGCCTTGGAGGAGGCGGTGCATGGGGTGGGTGGCGCGGAGGCCTTCGGCGAGGCTCTCGCCGACCTCGCGCTGGCCTTCGGTGAGGTCGAAGGGGAGCTGCTTGTCGAAGGCCTCGAGGAGGCCGTCCGCGCGGCCGGGGCGGGGGGCGGCGGGCAGCGCCTCCGCGGCCAGCCGCCGCTGGGCGAGCGCCACCTGCAGCACGAACGCCTCGTCCCACTTCAGCCGGCTCTGCGCGCGGCCGATCTGGTCCCAGCCCTCGGGGCGGTGGATCCAGGTCAGCGCCTCGCGCAGGCTCGCCAGCCGGTGCCGCGCGCGCAGCTCCACCGGCAGCGGGTCGTCGTCGATCTCCACCACGTCGAGCACGACGCCGACGGCCTTGGCGATCTGCCAGGAGGGCAGGCCCTGGGCGGACGGGTAGACCGGGATGATCTGGTCGGCGAAGTCGGCGGCGCGGCGCGCGCCCGTCTCGTCGTCGGCGAAGAACTGCATCTCCGGGTGGGCGAGCTGGCGCTTCCGCCCGTACAGCGAGACCTTGCCGGCGAACAGGCCGCGGCGGCCCTTCCACAGCTCCTTCTCGAAGTAGGCCGCCTTGTGGAAGAACATCAGCGACAGCTGCCCGTGCCCGTCGGTCACCACGACCTCGAGCATGTTGCCGCGGCGGGACCGCATCGGCCGCTTGTCGATGGTCTTGACCTCGGCGAGCACCGTGACGTCGTCGCCCTCGGTGAGTGAGGCGAGGTCGGTGAGCTCGCCGCGGCGCTGGTACCGCCGGGGATAGTGCCGGACCAGGTCGCCGACGGTGTCGAGGCCCAGCTTGTCGTGCAGCACCTTCGCCGTCTTGGGCCCGGTCAGCTTCTTGAGCGGCTCGTCGAGCGTGGCCACGGTGTCATTCCCCTCCCCGTCGCGATCGGTGCCGCCGTAGGTTCCCCATTACAGCGGATACCGGTGACAGTCGCGGCGTACGGCGGCCCGGCCGGCCGGCGCGTCACTCCACGCCGATGAGCAGGGCGTGGTGCGGCTGGCCGCCGGGGTAGACGACGGTCTCCACGCCCGGCGCCCGTTCGGCCATCCGGGCGCAGAGCGCCTCGGCGAGCTCGGCGCCGCCGTCCGCGCCGGTGACGAACGTGACGAGCTCGCCGCCGGCGGCCAGCATGGCGTCCAGTACGGCGGCGGCGACCCGGTGCGGGTCCGCGCCGATCACCGACACGTCGCCCTCGATCATGCCCAGTACGTCGCCGGGCTCGCACAGCCCCGCCGAGGTCATGGCGCGTTCCACGGCCACGGTCAGCTCGCCGAACCGGGTCGCGCCCGCGGCCGAGGTCATCGCGACCACGTCGTCGTCGAAGCGGCGCAACGGGTCGTGTACGGCGAGCGCGGCGAGCCCCTGCACGGACGCGCGGGCCGGGACCACGGACACCCGGATGCCCTCCTCTCTGGCCCGCTCGGCCGCCGCCTCCGCGACCGGGAGCACCGCGTCGTCGTTGGGCAGCAGCACCACCTCGCCGCCGGTCTCCCGTACGGCCTCCAGCAGCGCGGTGACCGACGGGACCGTCCCGGGCGCGCGGCGCAGCACCCGGGCGCCCGCCTCGGCGTGCAGCGAGCCGAGCGCCTCCCCGACCACCACGGCCAGCACGCCGCGGCTCGGGGGGTCGGCCGGGACCGCGGTGTCCAGGTGTGTGACCCGGATCCGGTACGGCCGTCCCGCCGCCAGCCCCGCCTCGATCGCGGCCCCGGCGTCGGAGACGTGCACGTGGACGTTCCACAGCCCGGCGCCGCCCACGACGACGAGGGAGTCGCCCAGGTGGTCCAGCGTGTCGCGGAGCGCTTGGACGGCCGCGTCGTCGGCGTCGAGGAGGTACATGACCTCGTACTGGAAGGGCGAGGAGATGGGCGGGGGCGCGTGCCGGCGCGGCGCGGCGGGGACGGAGAACGGCTCGGGATAGGTGTCGGAGGCCACCGCGGCGAGCGCGTCCAGCACCACGCAGAGCCCGGCCGCGCCCGCGTCCACGACCCCGTTGTCGGCGAGCACGGCCAGCCGCTCCGGCGACGCGTCACGAGCCGCCCGCGCGGCCACGGCCGCCGCCGCGGCGACCTCGGCGAGCCCGTCTCCCGCACTCGCCGCTCCGTCTCGGGCCGCGTCGGCGGCCGACAGCAAGGTGCCCTCGACGGGATGCGCGACGGCGGCCCGTGCCAGCGCGCCGGCATACGCGAGCGCCTCCCGCAATCGCGGGCCATCGCTTCCCCGGCCGTCGCTGAGGATGTCGGCGAGGCCGCGGAGCCATTGGCTCATCATGACGCCGGAGTTGCCGCGGGCCCCGAGCAGCGCACCCTTGGCCAGGGCGGCCCAGACCTCCGCCGGGGCCGCCTCGGCGGGCAGCTCCTCGGCGGCCTCCAGCGCCGCGCGCATGGTGAGGTGCAGGTTGGTCCCGGTGTCACCGTCGGGAACCGGGAAGACGTTCAGCGTGTCGATCGCGCGGTGACTGCGGCCGAGCTCGCGGGCGGCGACGTCACACCACCGCCGGACCGCCGCGGCGTCGAGGATCTCCAGCCGGGCCACGGGCCGTCCCTCCTTCGCGTCTCCACCATCGAACGCGGATCGGGTCTCCACCATCGGTGCGGATCACAGTCCCCACATCGGAGCGGATCACGTCTCCACATCGGTGCGGATCGCGGTCTCGCATCATCGGGCGCGGATCACTGCCTACCGCCGCCGGGCGCCCGGCAACACCCAGGCGCGCGGATCGTGCCGAGTTCGGTACGTTCCGCCCGCGCGGCCTCCCCGCGGTCCAGCCGCACGGACCGGCCGCACACCGCACGGCCCGGCCGGTGGTCCCGCCGGTACGGCCACGGCCGCCGATCCGAGGCTGTAGCATGAACGCGCCCGGCCTGCGCCGATTGGCGGGGCACTGCGATCGTCCGATACTCTTAGACGGTTGGACCGTGCGTTCGCCCGCCGGGCCCGCATCGCTGATCTTCGGTAGGTAGGACTCTTCGGTGAGACCTGTGCGCCCTGCGCAGGCCCCGAATCTTCGATTGGAGTTACCGTGGCTTCCGTCTGCGACGTCTGCGGCAAGGGGCCGACCTTCGGCAACAGGATCTCGCACTCGCACCGCCGCACCCGTCGCCGCTGGAACCCCAACATCCAGACCGTGCGCACGCTGGTCGGCCGCACGCCGAAGAAGCTGAACGTGTGCACGTCCTGCCTCAAGGCCGGCAAGGTGGCGCGCTGACCCGGCGCCCCTGAGCCTTCCAAGGTCCGCCCCGCCCCGCGCGCGGCGGACCTTCGCATGTCCGGAGTCGGCACCGGTGACGGCGGTCAGGCGGCGAGCCGCCGCAGCGCCAGCTCGGCGAGGACGGCCGCACCGTCGGGAAGCACCCCGTCGTCGTACCGCGCGTACGGCGAGTGGTTCATCGGCGCGTCCAGCGGATCGGCGTCCGGCGGGCAGGCGCCGAGCATGATCATGGCCCCGGGCACCTCCGCGAGCACCCGGCTGAAGTCCTCTGAGGCGGGCATCGGGTTCGGCATCGGGCGGTACCGCGCGTCGCCGAGCAGCCCACGGACCGTACCGGCGGCGAACTCCGCCTCCACCGCGTCGTTCACGGTCGGCGGATAGATCTCCACGTACTGCGCGTCCCCCTCGAGCCCGTGCGCTGCCGCGATGCCCTCGCACACCCGCCGCGCGCCCTCCCGCAGGATCCGCTGCGTCGCCACCGAGAAGGACCGCACGGTCGCGGTGAACTCGGCCGTCTCCGGGATGATGTTCTGCAGCGTGCCGGCCCGCAGCAGGCCGACGGTGAGCACCGCGGGGTCGAAGACCGGCACGTTGCGGGTGATGAAGTTCTGCAGCGCCAGCACCATCTCGCACGCCACCGGCACCGGGTCCTTGGCGAAGTGCGGCATCGAGCCGTGCCCGCCCCGGCCGCGCACCGACATCAGCACCATGCCGCACACGGAGAGCGCGAGCAGGGCGGCGGCGAGCAGGCCGAGGCTCCAGAGCCGGCGCGCGGTCCGTACCGGGGCAGTCGCGGTCACAGCACTCCGGCGGGCTTGGACGGGATCACGGCGCTGATCGTGTCGCTCAGCGTGACCAGCACGTCCGGGGCCCGGTAGTCGCCGGGGAGCGTCACCTCCACGTACGCCTCGCGCCCCACCGCCGTGTAGGAGGTGGGCTTGTCAGGGGGCAGCGGCAGCCAGGAGATGTCGTTGACCACGGTCAGCTCCGAGGTGGGCATCAGCCCCTCCGGCCGGGGCACGCCGCAGCGCAGCGCGATGGCCGGGTCTCCCCAGACCATCGTGTACTCGGACGCGGGCTCGGTACGGCCCCGCGCCGCGCCGGCCAGCGTCTGCGGCAGCCGTTCCTGCAGCCGCCCGCAGAGCACGCCGGTCGCGGCGTCCGGCGTGGGCGGCGGCACCTCCACCGCGCCTCCCGAGCAGGCCGCCAGCAGGGCGGCCGAAATTATCGCGGCGAGCGGAGGCGCGGCGCGGGAGACCTTACGGAACATCAAATGTGCACGATCGGACACGTCAGGGTGCGGGTGATGCCCTCCACCGTCTGGATCCGGGCGACGACGAGCTTGCCCAGCTCGTCGACGTCCTTCGCCTCGGCGCGCACGATCACGTCGTACGGCCCGGTGACGTCCTCGGCCTGCGTGACGCCGGGCAGCACGGCGATGTGCCGTGCCACGTCGGCGGCCTTGCCGACCTCGGTCTGGATCAGGATGTAGGCCTGGACCATCGTGTCCTCCCGACAGGGGCGTCCGATGATCGGAGTGTGGACGGCCCACCGTACCCTGACGAGGGTGTCGATCACTATCGGGGAGGTCGGCGAGTTCGGGCTCATCGCCCGGCTGGTGGCGGATCTGCCCCGTACGTCCGATCTTGTCCTCGGTCCCGGAGACGACGCGGCGGTGCTCCGGGCTCCGGACGCGCGTGTCGTCGCCACCACCGACCTGCTGGTGGACGGCCGTCACTTCCGCCGCGACTGGTCGTCGCCCCGCGACGTGGGGCACAAGGCCGCCGCGCAGAACCTCGCCGACGTGGCCGCGATGGGGGCCCGGCCGACCGGGCTGCTGCTCGGCCTCGCCGCGCCGCCGGACCTTCCGGTGGCCTGGGCGGAGGAGATGATGGCCGGCCTCGCCGCGGAGGCCGCCGCGGCCGGCGCGGTCGTCGCGGGCGGGGACGTGGTGGCCTCGCCGGTGCTCACCCTGGCCGTGACCGCGCTCGGCGACCTGGGCGGCCGGCAGCCGCTCACCCGGTCCGGCGCCCGGCCGGGCGACGTGGTGGCCGTCGCCGGGGACCTGGGCCGCTCCGCCGCCGGCCTCGCCCTCCTCGCCGCCGCAACCCCCGACCCCCATCGGCCCGACCACCCCGGCAGCCCCGGCCACCCCGACCACCCCGGCAGCCCCGGCAGCCCCGGCCACCCCGATCATCCCGGCAGCCCCGGCCCCGGCCCCGGCCCCGGCGGTGCCGATAGCCCCGCCGACCCCGTTGGCCCTGGCAGCGTCGGGGGCCGCGGCGACGCCGGTGGCCGCGATGGCCCCGGCGACGCCGGTGGCCTCGGTGAGGCGTACGAAGGGCTGGTCGCGGCGCATCGGCGGCCGCGGCCGCCGTACGCGGAGGGCCCGCGGGCGGCGGAGCTCGGCGCGACCGCGCTGATCGACGTCAGCGACGGCCTGCTGCAGGACCTCGGCCACATCGCCACCGCCTCCGGCGTCGGCGTGGACCTGTTCCCCGAGGTCGCCGAGCCGTCCCCGGAGCTGGCGGCGGCTGCCGAGGCGCTCGGCGCGGACCCCGTCGCGTGGCTGCTGGGCGGCGGCGAGGACCACGCGCTGCTCGGTACGTTCCCGACCCCTCCCCTCGCCCCCTGGCGGGTGATCGGACGGGTCAGGGAAGGCACGGGCGTGAGCGTTCCGGGCGTCTCGGGACAAGGCGCCCCACCGACCGGCTGGGATCATTTTCGCGACTGACGGCAACGGCCCGTACCCCCTGCGTAGTATCGCCTCCGGGGGCCGAATACGCCCCTGACCAGCGGCGTGTCGGGGGTTGGCCGCGTCGGGTGGCGACGGGCCCGAAAGTGTTGGTATACATCCCCGGACACGGGGAGGGACCCATGAGACGCCATGGCGTACAGGATCCATCGCCGGCGCGCCCGCGCCGCGTGGATGATCGGCACCTGTCGTGGAAGCGACGTGCCGCCTCCGCCGTGACCACGTCCGCCGTCATCGTCGGCCTCGGCACCCTCGCGTACGGAAGCACGCACACCTACCTCGGCTTCATCTCCGATCCGCCGCGACACGAGTCCGCCGGCACGCCACCGTTCCCACGGCCGCCCACCGCTCCGCCGTCGGCGGACGTCTACCGCTCGGCCTCGCCCGCGCCCGAGCGGGCCACCAGAGAGGCCCGCGACACCGCCCGGCCGGCCGGGCCCGCGCCGCGCGACACGCCGCGCATGCGGACCACCGCCACGCCGGAGGCGAAGATCCCGCCCCGCCCGCCGTACGCGACCCGCACGCCCCGGCCGGTGACCTTCGACTACGAGACCCACCCGGGCGAGGGCGGCGACTTCACCGGCAGCGTGACCATCCACAACGTGGGCGAGGGGCCGATCGAGCAGTGGCGGCTGGCGCTCGCCTTCTCGGACGCCCGGGTCAGCAGCGTGCTCGACGCGCTCGGCGAGCCCACGCTGAACGGCCTGATCGCGGGCGGCCTGCTCGGTCCCCCGCGAATAGACCCCGGCGAGTCGCTCACCGTGACCTTCACCGCCGAGGGCGACGCCTCGGGCGGCGTTGCCTGCCGATTCAACGGCGACCCGTGCACACTCCACTGAGCGCTCGGTGAGTACGCCGTAATCTGGGCGCATGACGCAGACCCCGCCATGCGTGCTCACCGTCGCCGGCTCGGACTCCGGCGGCGGCGCGGGCATCCAGGCCGACCTCAAGACCATGCAGGCCTTCGGCGTGCACGGGATGAGCGTGATCGCGGCCGTCACCGCGCAGAACTCCCTCGGCGTGCAGGGCTACTGGGAGCTGCCCGCCGAGGCCGTACGGGCCCAGCTCGACTCCGTCCTGTCCGACATGGGCGCGCGGGCCGTGAAGACCGGCATGCTCGCCTCCAGCACGCTCGTCGAGACGGTCGCCGAGGTCCTCGGCGGGCTCGACGTCCCGGTGGTGATCGACCCGGTCGGGGTCTCCAAACACGGCGACCCGCTGCTCGCCCCGGACGCGGTCGGCGCGCTGCGCGAGCGGCTCATCCCCACCGCCACCGTGGTCACCCCCAACCTGTGGGAGGTCGAGCAGCTCACCGGGGTCAAGGTCACCGAGGAGTCGGAGCTGCGCCGCGCCGCCGAGGCGATGCACGCGCTGGGCCCGCGGTGGGTGCTGATCAAGGGCGGGCACCTCAGCGGCGATCCGGTGGACCTGCTGTTCGACGGCGACCACGAGTACCGCTTCGGCGCCGAACGGCACGACAACATGCACACGCACGGCACCGGCTGCACGCTCGCCTCCGCGATCGCCTCCGGGCTCGCCCTGGGCCGTGACATGGTGGGCGCCGTGGAAGACGCGAAGGCGTACACCACCGGTGCGATCGCGCACGGCTACCCGCTCGGCGCGGGCATCGGCCCGGTCGACCACGCCTGGCGGCAGCGGGCTCATTGACCGAGCGCGCATCGACACGAGGAGGAGGGCGGGAGATGGCCGTACGCCGCCCTTCGCTGATCATTTCGGTGTCGGCGGTGGTCGGCCTCGTCACCGGTCTCTTGTCGGTGCCCGCGCGGGCACCGCTCGCCGGTGCCGGCGCCTCCGGGGCGGCGGCCCGGCTGCCGCTCGGCGCGCCCGGGTTGCCGGAGGTCCGGCACGAACGCCGGCTCGCGCCCGGCGTCACGCTCACCACCGTCGTACGGGGCCGGCTCTCCCCCGGTGACCGATGGACCCTCACCGTGCCGGTGCAACCGGGGCGCCCCGGCGACGACCGCGACCTCGGCCCGCCCGCGGCCGCGCAGGCCATGGCCGAACGGGTCCGCAAGGCCGGGCTGGAGCCGCGGATCGAGCCGGTCACCCCGCCGCGCCGCACCGACCTGGGCACGCCCACCGTGGAGTACGGGGTCCGCGTCGGCCTCTACCGGGACGCGGCGGCGGCCCGCGCCGACCGGGACAGGCTGGCCCACGCCGGACTCCGCCCCGCCTTCCGGATGGTGGACCGCGAGGGCGCCCCCACCACCGGCCCCTGGCGCGTCGCCGTGCTGACCGTGGATCCGGAGGCGTTCCACGGCTCCGTGGTCGCGGAGCTGGGCGATTCCGTCCGCGACCCGGAGAAGGTGACCGAGACGGCCCGCCGTACCGCGGCGGTGGCGGCCGTGAACGGCGGCTTCTTCGTGCAGCACGACGCCGACGGGGCACCCGGGGATCCGGTGGGCATCGCGGTGTCCCGGGGACGGCTGCTCAGCGAGGCGGTGGCCGGCGCGCCGGCCTTGGTGCTCCGGGCGGACGGCCGCCCGTCCATCGCCGAGCTCGCCACCACCGGCGAGGTACGGATGGGCAGCGCGCTGCGCGAGCTGGACGGCGTGAACCGGGAGCCGGGCAAGATCGTCGGCTGCGGCGGGCGCGGCGGCGACCGGCCCACCGAGCGGCCGCTCCGCGAGACCTGCACCGACGACAGCGAGCTGATCTCCTACACGCCCGAGTACGGCCCGCGCACCCCCGGCGGCGACGGCACCGAGGCCGTGATCGGCGCGGACGGACGGGTCATCGACGTACGCGAGCGCGGCGGGACGATCCCGGCCGGCGGCAGCGTGCTCGCCGGCACCGGGTCGGCCGCGGCGTGGCTGCGCGAACCGGGGCACTCGGGGACCGCGGTGACCGTACGGCACGGGATCACCGGCCCACGCGGCCGGCCGTACGCGATCGGCCCGCGCGACTCGGTGGTTTCCGGCGGGCCGCGGCTGGTCACCGGCGGGCGGGTGCTGGTGGAGGCCCGCGCCTCGGGGCTGGCGAGCGACGACCCAGGCTACTCGTACCTGGGGCTGGTGCGGCGGGACCCGCGCACGATGGCCGGGATCGACGCCTACGGCAGGCTGCTGCTGGTGACGGTGGACGGGCGGGACGGGCAGAGCGTCGGCGTGTCGTTCACCGAGGGCGCGGAGCTGATGCGCTCGCTCGGCGCCGTCGAGGCGCTGAACCTCGACGGCGGCGGCTCCACCACCATGGCCGTCGGCGGCCGGCTGCTCAACCGCCCGTCGGAGGAGAAGGGCGAGCGCGCCGTGGGCGAGGCCCTCCTCGTCCTCCCCGCCCGCTGACCTCGGGGTCATGCGGACGGCCGTGGCCTCATCCGGCCATCCCGCGTCCGTCCATCGATCATGCCCGGAGCATGCGGAAAGCCGCTGATTTGGGGGCCCCCAAAGACCCAAAAATCGATCGCCGCTGGCCGGTACACCGGCGACTCGGGCGGTCGCGCGGTCGGGCGGTGGCGTGGTCGCGCCGTCGCGCCGTCGCGCGCCGTCAGGGACGGCGGCGGGCCGGGATGGTCCCGGCGGCCAGGCGCGGAAGGAGGCGTTCGGCGGCGGCCAGGTCCGGGGTGAGCGGGCGGTCTCCGGCACCCTCCGGCAGGGCCGCCGCGACGGCCGCGTACAGCCGCCCGACCGGCGCCGGGGCCAGCGACTCCGGCGTCACCTCGCGCAGCCGCATCGCCCGCACCGCGCAGACCAGCTCGGCGGCCAGCACCGTACGGAGCGGCGCCACCGAGCCGGTGGTCAGCTCGGCGGCCAGCGGCGCGAAGCTCGCGTGGTCCTCCACGCCCTGGGACAGCACGACCGTGCCGAGCACCGCGGGCGCGGCGGCCTGACGGAGCCGGGACAGCGCGCCCTGGGACACGTATTCCATGGTCATCGCGCCGGAGCTGCCCGCGGGGCCCTGCGCGAGGAACGCGGGCGCGCCGGACAGCTCGGGGTCGAGCAGCGCGGTCACCCGGGCCGCCGACAGCGACGCCGGGCCGAACAGGGCGAGCCGGAGCGAGTCCAGCGCGACCGCCAGGGGTGCGGCGTGCCAGTTCCCGTTGTGCAGCACGTCGCCGGAGATGACCAGCGGGTTCTCTGCCGCCGCGTTCAGCTCGATGAGCAGCGCGTCGTAGAGCCGGTGGGCCGCCTCCCAGGCCGGGCCGTGCACCTGCGGCAGCGCGCGCAGCCCGAACGGGTCCTGCACCCGCCGCGGCACCAGCGGCGCGCCGGCGAGCAGCGCGCGCAGCCGGGCCGCCGCCTCCGCCTGGCCCGGGTGCGGGCGGGCGCGGTGCACGCGGGGGTCGTACGCCTCGGTGTTGCCGGACAGCGCGACCACCGACAGCGCGCCGACCGCCTCCGCGGCGGTCAGCAGCTCCGACAGGTCGAGCAGCGCCAACGCGGCCTCCGCCGTGGTGACCGCGTTGGAGGAGAGCAGCGGCAGCACGTCGGAGTCGCGCAGCCGGACCACCGGCGCGCCCCGGTCTCGCCACGGCGCGCCGCCGGACAGCGCCTGCCCCAGCTCGGCGAGCGCGGTCAGGTCGCCGGTGCCGAGCCCGCCGCCGCGGTGCAGCACCGGTACGGCGCCGGCGCGGGCCGCGGCGGTCAGCGCGTCCACCACGGCCGGGGACACGCCGGAGCCGCCGGCGGCGAGCTGGTTGGCCCGTACGACGAGCGCGGCGCGGCCCACCTCGGCGGGGTACGGCTCCCCCGCGCCCGCGGTGTGGCTGTCCAGCAGCCGGCGGCCGTGGCCGGTGGGGTCGGCGGTGACGTCACGGTTGGCGCCGACGCCACTGTTGCGGCCGTACACGACCCGGCGGCGGGCGGCGGCCTCGGCCGCGGCGGCGGAGCGGGCCACCCGGCGGCGCGCGGTGGGCGACAGCCGTACGCCGCTGCCGCGGCGCGCCACCGCCGCCACCGACTCCGGCGTGAGCGACCGGCCGTCCAGCTCCACCTCGGACATGAGGGAGCGCCGCGTCACCGGTGGTGCCGCGTCGATGCTCATCTTCGTTCCCCCCTCGGCGTGCGGTCCGGTCTCCGCTCACCGGACGTCTTCGAGCGGGCGCAGCTCGTCGGCGTAGGACACCGATACGCGCCGCAGCACGCCCGTACGGCTCAGCGCGTACTGGCCCATCCGCCACAGCGGCGGGGAGTACGCGTGGATGGACACGGCGGTCGCGCTGTGCCCGGTGAGCCGGTGGATGTGCTCCGGCCCGAAGCAGAACGCGTTGCCCTCCCCGACCACGGTGGCGAGCGTGGGCCTGCCGATCGCCAGGTTGTGTTCCACCAGCTCACCGGCGACCACGGCCACCGCTCCGGAGGATACGTCGTGATCGTGCCAGCCGGTGTCGTCCTGCGGGCGCCAGCACAGCAGCCAGACGTCCACGTGCGCGTCCCGATGCAGGTTCGCGTAGTACCGGCCGGTCGCGTGCTCGTCGAAGGTGACCTCGCCGGCCCAGAGCTCGGGGCGCCGCGCCAGGGACACCGCGAGCCGGCGCAGCTCCCGCCGGTCCAGCTCGCGGCCTGGGAGGTCGCCGAGCTCGAGGCCAGCGGGCACGCCGGAGAACTTCATGGCGAGCTCCGCGGGAACCGGGTCGAACTCGGGGCCGGGGAAGGCGACGGCGTCGGCGGCGGTCACGGTTGTCCTCCTTCGAGCAGGCGCCGGGGGTTGCTCCGGCGGATGGCGTGGGTGGCGGCGTCGCCGAGGCAGAGCTCGGCGGGTTCCGCGTACGGTCGGTCGGTGCCGTTGACGATCACATCGATGCCCAGCACGCGGGTGAGCGCGTCGATGCCCTGGCGGCCGTACGACGAGGTGTCGGCGAACACGCCGGGGTCGACGGTGAGCCGGCCGCCGCCGCGCGCGGCGTACCGCTCGTGGTGGACGGGCGCCAGGCCCGCGCCGGCCACGAAGCAGACCCGCAGGTCCGGGGCGACGTCGCGGCCGGCAACGTGCCAGCTCCACCAGGCGGCCTGGAGCTGGGCCACGTAGTCGACGACCGCGGCCCACCAGCCGGGGCGGTCCGCGGCGTCGCGCGCCGGGCCGGGGTGGATCATGACGGGCCTGCCGGCCGCGTCACAGGCCTGGAGGAGCGGGGCGAGGCGTTCCAGGTCCGCCGGTGCGGCGAGGGCGTCGGCGGGGAGCTGCAGCCCGGCGCAGCCGGCGTCGAGGGCGGCGGTCACGGTCGCGGGGTCGGGTTCGCGGACGTTCGTCGCGGCCCAGACCCGGTACGGCTCGCCGAGCGCGAGGGCGCCCGCGTGCCAGGCGTCGATGAGCGGCTCGGCCTCCTCCGGCGGGAGCCACTCCAGCCCGAGCGGACTCGACGGGCCGATCACGATCACATCCGCCCCGCGGGCGGCGGTGCCGGCCCCACGCCCGGCGGGGCCGGTCTCGGCGGTGCCGGTGTCGGCGGTGCCGGTCTCGATGGCGAGGCGGCGGGCGGGGTCGTGGTCGGCGGGGTCGATCCGCTGGGCGGGTTCGCCGTTCAGGTGCAGGGTCCAGCCGTCGAGCCGTGGCGGCTTGGCACGGCGTCGCAGCGCCTCGATGAACTCGGCGGGCCAGAGGTGCTGGTGTACGTCGATGATCGGGGGTTCCAAGTACCACCTTCCACTCGTTTAACCGGTTCACTGAACGGTTTCAGTGAACCGGTTAAACCCGCTCCGAGTCAAGCCCATCCGTCTCATCCGTACCAACCCGGCACGCCACACGAAACCCGCGGGTCTTTCGTCGTGATCGCTCAGCGCGGACAATGCCGGGGACGTGAAGGGAGACCCAGATGCGAGCAGAGGAGAACGTCAGGCTGACCCGGACCGGGCCGGGCACACCGGGCGGCGCCTGGATGCGCCGGTACTGGCAGCCGATCGCGCTCGCCGAGGAGCTGGACGGCCTGCGCCCGCTGGTGACGCCACGGGTCCTCGGCCAGGATCTCGTGCTGTTCCGCGATGAGCGCGGCGAGCTGGGCCTCGTCGACCGGGGCTGCCCGCGCCGCGGCCACAACGCCTTCGCCACCGCGCCGCCGGCCGCCACCGCGCCGGACGGGCCAGGCAAGCCGGGCAAGCCGGGCGGGCGGGGCGGGCCCGGCGAGCCGGAGCCCGTGGGTGGGGCGCTGTCCGCGCACGGACGCGCGTACCTCGGCGGTCTCCTCGCCCACGCCCGCGGCGCGACCGCGTTCAGCACCCCCACGATCAACGGCTACAAACGCTTCCGCCCGAACTCGCTGGCTCCCGACCGCGCGGTGTGGGGTCGCGACAACCGCCCGCTTCGAGCGCGAGGTCACCGACTGGGAGCACCGCGAGTACTTCCGCCTCTACTAGAGCGCGGCCGGCCGTGACCGAGGCGGCCCGCCCGGGGGCGCCGCGAGCGAGCCGCGCGGGCGGGATCGCGGGGTGTACCGCTTGAGGCGGCTCTTCTTGCCGTCCTCCACGGCCCGCATCACCCGCGTGGTGAGCGT
>WHSL01000224.1 GCA_009380095.1 Streptosporangiales bacterium
GCAGGCCGTGCCGGACGACATGCCCGCCCGCCGCACCGAGCACGAGACCGACCTCTTCGTGCCCCGCGAGCGACTCCAAGCGGTGGCCGAGGCCCTGCGCGAGCAGGGCGCCGTGCCCGCCGGCCTCTGGGCGTACGAGGCGCGCCGCATCGCCGCGCACCGCCCCCGGCTGGGGCTGGACACCGACGAGCGCACGATCCCGCACGAGGCGGGCTGGATCGGGAACGCGGTCCACCTCGACAAGGGCTGCTACCGCGGGCAGGAGACCGTGGCGCGGGTGCACAACCTGGGCCGGCCGCCGCGCCGGCTGGTGCTGCTGCACCTGGACGGCAGCGCGGAGCGGCTGCCCGCGCACGGCGCCGACGTGGAGCTGGACGGGCGCCGGGTCGGCGTGGTGGGCTCCTCGGCGCGCCACCACGAGCTGGGCCCGATCGCGCTGGCGCTGGTGAAGCGCAACGTCCCGGTCGAGGCGGAGCTGCTGGCCGACGGCGTCGCCGCCGCTCAGGAGGTCATCGTCTCCCCGGAGACCGGCGGGAACGTCAAGATCGACCTCCGCCGGGCGCCCCGCTGATTTCGGGGATCACCCGAACGTGGGACCGGCGGGTCGGTTATGTGGGCCGGCCTGCTCCTCGGCGGACCTGACACGCTCCAGCCAGGCGAGCGCGTCCGGAGTGTGGCCGTCCAGCCGCTCCTCGATCCCGACGAGGAAGGTCTTGTCGCCGTGCACGGCGAGCTCGGCGAGCACCGCGTCGCGGTCGCCCTCCTCGATGCGGTCGAGCAGGGCGCGGTGCCGCCCGACGTCCTCGATCAGCGTCTCCCGCTGCGACCGGGCCAGCCGGTTCATGGCCATGCACATCATCATCTGCAGCTGTACGGACCGGTACGCGTCCTCCAGCCGGCGGTGGCCGGAGATCCCGATCACCGAGGCGTGGAACTCGTACGCGGGCTCGAGCATGGCGCTCGGATCGCCGCGCTCCGCGAAGTCCTGCATGACCGCCAGCGCCCGGCGACACCGGTCCAGCCGGGCCGGGTCCTTGCACGGCACCCCGAGCTCCACGGCGATCCGTTCCAGCTCGCCGCGGAGCGTGTAGAGCTCGTACAGGTCGTGCAGGCTGAGCCGGGTCACGTACGCGCCGCGCCGCGGCACCTGCACCACCAGCCCCTGCTGCTCCAGCACCCGTAGCGCCTCGCGCAGCGGCGGCCGGCTGATGCCCAGCTCGTGGGTGAGGCGGTTCTCCACGACCCGGTCGCCGGGCCGCAGCTCGCCGTTGAGCAGCATCCGCAGCAGGGCCTCGGTGGCGAGCTGAACCATGCTCGGAGGCGAGGCGATCCGGCGGCCGCCCTCGGGAGGGCCGTTCTGGACGGTCGGCATGAAATTCCGAAGATCCCTCTTGTTCCGCCTGTCTGACTTCTGTAGACAATAGACCACCTTCTCGTGGGCCACGCCCAGGACGCTCGACGAAAGGTGGAGATGGCCTCCGGAGCTCCAGACACCCAGGACCGGCGACCCGAAGCAGCGACGACCCCCCTCGACGGCATCCGAGTGCTCGAGATCGGCGCGTACATGGCGGCCCCGTTCGCCACGATGCAGCTGGCCGACCTCGGGGCCGAGGTCATCAAGATCGAGAACCCGGAGGGCGGCGACCCCGTCCGCGGCACCGGGCCGCACCTCGACGGGCACAGCTCGCCGTTCGCCCGGCTCAACCGCAACAAGCGGTCCGTCGCGCTCGACCTGAAGAGCGACGACGGCATCGCCGCGCTGCGCGAGCTGATCGGCACGGCCGACGTGCTCGTGCAGAACCTGCGCCCGGGCGCGCTGGACCGGCTCGGCCTCGGCTACGACGCGGTCTCCGCGCTGAACCCGCGGCTGATCTACGTCTCGGTGTCCGGCTGGGGCCAGGACGGCCCACTCGCCGCGCTGCCCGGGCTGGACATCATGGCACAGGCGCGCGGCGGGCTGATGAGCATCACCGGCGCCGAGGGCGGCGAGCCGGCCAAGGTCGGTGTGCCGATCTGCGACCTGACCTGCGGCCTGTACGCGGCCCTCGGTACGGTCTCCGCGCTCCGCGCCCGGGACCTGACCGGCGAGGGCCAGCACCTCGACGTGTCCCTGTACGAGTCGGGCGTCTCGTACGCGATCTGGGAGGCCGGCAAGTACTTCGCCACCGGCGAGGTGGGCGGGCCGCTGGGCTCGGCGCACCAGACCTCGGCGCCGTACCAGGCGATCCGTACGGCGGACGGCTGGTGCACGGTCGGCGCGGTGAGCCCCAAGACCTGGCAGGGCTTCTGCACCGCGCTCGGCCTGACGGAGCTGCTCGACGACCCCGGCTACACCGAGCCCGGCGACCGGCACGCCCGGCGGGCCGAGCTGATCCCCGCGATCGAGGCGGTCACCACCGGCATGACCACCGACGAGGTGGTCACCGCGCTGCAGGCGGCGGGCGTGCCGTGCGTGCCGATCAACCGCTACGACGAGGTGTTCACCGACGATCACCTGCGGTCCCGGGACTTCTTCTGGCAGGCCGAGCACCCCGTGCTCGGCACGGTCGAGCAGCTCGGCTCGCCGATGCGGCTGGGCGGCACACCGCCCCGCCGCGGCCCGGCGGGCCCGCTGCTCGGCGCCGACACCACGGACGTGCTGCGGGAGCTCGGCTACCCGCGGCAGGCGATCGATCGCCTGATCGCCGAGGGAGCCGCAGGCGCCCCAGGCTGACCCAGCTCCGCGTGCCGAGGACTTCGCCCCTTCGCCCCCATCCCCCCCAAGGAGTGCCATGAGCGAGCGAACGAAGCAGCGAGCAGGAGTCGAGCGGACCGCGAGAGGGCGCCGCGATCGGGGCAGGGCAGCGACGACGATGCTGGTGGGCGCCGCCGTGGCCGTGGCCCTCGGCGCGACCTCCTGCGGTGCGCTGAACCCCACGGGCGGTGGGGGCGGTGGCGGGGGCGCCGCTGGAGCGTGGAAGCCGCGCGGGGACGTACGGATGATCATCCCGTTCGGCGCGGGCGGCGGCAGTGACCTGGCCGGCCGCGCCACGGCGGCCGGGCTCGAAGAGGCCAGCCCGGGCCTCAACGTGAACCCGGAGAACCGCGAGGGCGGTGCCGGCGCGGTGGGATACGGGTTCTTCATGAGCAAGCAGGGCGATCCGCAGACCCTGCTGGCCACGGAGAACGCCCTGGTGACCATGCCGCAGACCTCGAAGGTGCCGTGGACGTACAAGAGCTTCACGCCCATCGCCAAGATCGCCGAGGACGGCTCCGTGGTGGTGGTCAAGAAGGACTCTCCGCTGAAGAGCTGTATGGACGTGGTGGACGCGGCCAAGAAGCGGCGGGTCATGCTGGGCCTGGCCGGCTCCGTGGGCGGCACCGACGACGTCGCGTTCCGGATGATCGAGCAGAAGACCGGCGTGAAGTTCGCCCGGCTGCCGACCGAGTCGGGCAGCGAGGTGGTCTCCGCCCTGCTCGGCGACGAGGCGGAGGTCGGCGCGCTGAACCCGGGTGAGGTGCTCGGCCAGCTGCGCTCCGGCGAACTGCGCGCGATCTGCACGAGCGCCGGCAAGCGGTACGCGTACCCCGAGCTCAAGGACATCGAGACCGCCAAGGAACAGGGCATCGACATCACGTATTCCCAGTTCCGCGGCATCCTCGCGCCCGGCGGGCTGTCCGCGGCGGAGAAGGCGTACTGGATCGAGATCGCGAGGAAGGCGGTGAACTCCAAGGCCTTCAAGAAGTACGCGACCCGGAACTACCTGCAGACCGACGGCGTCCAGCTCTACGGTGACGACTTCACCGCCGAGCTCGCCAAGAAGGAGACCGAGCTCGGCGCGGTGCTCAAGGGTGTCGGTTCGTGAGGGTCTCCGCCAACGTACGGGAGCTGGCGACCTGGGCGGTGATCGGTGCGCTCGGCGCGGCGTTCGCGGTCGGGGGCCTCGGCTACGGCCTCAGCAAGGAGGGCGGCCAGGTGGGGCCGGGCCTGCTCCCGGCCCTGACCGGCGGGCTGTTGCTGCTGACCGCGCTGGCCCAGGTGGTCCGTACGCTGCTGGGCTCGGCGACACCACCGGAGTCCGGCGAGACGGTCGTGGCGGCCGAGGAGGACCTGGACGGCCGGACGACGTGGCAGCGCACCCGCATCCTGTGGACGGTCTTCGGGCTGACCCTGGTGGCGCTGCTGCTCGTCTCGCTGCTCGGCTTCCTCGCCGCGTTCGGGCTGCTGGTGCTGGTGATCTCGGTCGCGGTGGAGCGCCGCCCGGTGGTCCCCGCGCTGGTCATCAGCGGCGTCGCGGTGGCCGCCGTGTACGCGATCTTCGTGCTCTTCCTGCGCGTGCCGCTGCCCGGCGGGGTCTTCGGGATCGGCGGTGAGGCCGGATGATCGACCATCTCGTCCTCGGCTTCGAGACGGCGTTCACGCCGGTCAACCTGTTCTGGTGCTTCGTGGGCGTGCTGGCCGGCACGGTCATCGGGCTGCTGCCCGGCCTCGGCTCCACCACCGGAGTCGCCGTACTGCTGCCGCTCACGGTCACGTTCGAGCCGGTCACGGCGTTGATCATGCTGGCCGGCATCTACTACGGCGCCCAGTACGGCGGCACCATCACCTCGGTGCTGATCTCCACGCCCGGCGAGGCGGCGAGCGTGGTGACCACGCTGGACGGCTACCAGATGGCGCGCAAGGGCCGCGGTGGCGCGGCGCTGTCCATCGCCGCCATCGGTTCCTTCTTCGCGGCCATCCTGTCGCTGATCCTGCTGATGGCAATGGCGCCCACGTTCGCCAGGCTCGCGCTCAACTTCGGCCCGCCGGAGAACCTCGCGATCATGCTGCTGGGCCTCGTCACCATCATCAGCTTCGCCGGCGACTCCCGGATGCGCGGGCTCGCCATGGCGCTGGCCGGCATCATGATCGCCTGCGTCGGCGTGGACGCGGGCACCGGGCTGACCCGGTTCACCTTCGACAACGTCAACCTGATGTCCGGGATCCCGTTCGTCCAAGTGATGATCGGGCTCTTCGCGGTCGGCGAGGTGCTCTACCAGATCCGCTCCGGCGGGGCCCAGCCGATCCGGGCGCGGTTCCGCGACCTGATGATCACCCGGGAGGAACTGAACCGGTCCGTGGCGCCCATCGCCCGGGGCAGCGTGATCGGCTACATCCTCGGCTGCCTGCCCGGCGCGGGCTCCACGCTGGCGTCCTTCTTCGCGTACGGCGTGGAGAAGCGGGTCAACAAGCGAGGCAAGGAGTTCGGCACCGGCGCGATCGAGGGCGTGGCGGCGCCGGAGAGCGCGAACAACGCCGCGGCCAACGCCAACTTCGTGCCCACGCTGGCGCTCGGCATCCCCGGCGGCGCCACCACCGCGGTGCTGCTCGGGGCGTTCATGATGCAGGGCATCCAGCCCGGGCCGAGGCTCTTCCAGGACGAGCCGGCGCTGGTCTGGGGCCTGATGGCGTCGTTCTTCCTCGGCAACGTGCTGTTGCTGGTGCTGAACCTGCCGCTGGCCCCGGCGTTCGCCCAACTGCTGCGGATCCCGTACGGCTACATGTATCCGCTGATCCTGTTCACCAGCTTCGTGGGCGCGTACTCCATCGACAACAACTTCTTCAGCGTCTGGATCGTGTTCGTGTTCGGGCTGATCGGCTACGGCATGAAGCGGCTGGACCTGCCCATGGCCCCGCTGGTGCTCGGGCTGATCATCGGTCCGCTGCTGGAGAAGAACCTGACCCAGACCTCGGCCATCGGGGACGGCGACCTGAGCCTGCTGGTCACCCGGCCGCTCTCGCTGGCCATCCTCGCACTGGCGGTGGGGCTGCTCATCGCCCCGGCCGTGGTGCGGCGGCTGCGGCGGCGGCCCGAGCCGGAGACGCCGGAGCGCGACCGCGAGCCGGTGGCCTGAGCCTCGATCACACGAAGGAGTTCCATGTCCGACGACGAGATCATCGTCAAGGCCGACGGCCCGGTGCTGCGGGTCGTCTTCAACCGCCCGGCGGCGCGCAACGCGCTCACCTGGAACATGTGGGAGGGCCTGTACGACGCCTGCGAGCGCGCCGACGCCGATGACTCCATCCGGGTCATGGTGCTGAGCGCCACGGGCGGCAAGGCCTTCGTCGCCGGGACCGACATCACCCAGTTCGCCGACTTCTCCTCCGGTGCGGACGGGATCGCGTACGAGGAGAAGGTCGGCCGGCTCGTGGACCGGCTGGAGCGGGTACGCGTCCCGACCGTGGCGGCCGTGCAGGGCTACTGCGTGGGCGGCGGTCTCGTCGTCGCCGCGGTGTGCGACCTGCGCGTCGCCACCCCGGACGCCAAGTTCGGCGTGCCGATCGTCCGCACGCTCGGCAATTGCCTGGCCATGAACGCGTACTCACTGCTGGTGCACCACCTCGGCCCGGCTCGGGCCCTGGACCTGCTGCTCCGGGCCAAGATGTACTCCGGTGAGGAGGCGGCCGCGGTGGGTTTCGTCGCGGAACTCTGCCCGCCCGAGGAGCTCGACGCGACCGTGGACGCCACCGTCCAGCGGCTGCTCGAGCACGCCCCGCTGTCCATGTGGGCCTCCAAGGAGGCCATCCGTCGCCTCCGTAAGGCCAACCTCCCCGACGGCGACGACCTGGTCAGCCAAGTCTTCGGCAGCGAAGACTTCCGCACCGCCGTAGCCGGCTTCAAAGACCGCAAACGCCCCAACTGGACCGGCCACTAACCCAAGATCAATTTGTTGATCTTGGGGTGGTCAGTGGGGGAGGAGCATCAGCGCTATCGGTGTGAGGACCAGGGCGAGGGTGGCGGCGAGGGTGGCGGCGCGCTGGTGGAGGGGGAGTCGGGCGCCTGGTTCGAGCAGGCGGTTGACGCGGGTGACGACCTCGTCGCCGGTGAGGGCGAGGGCGCCGCTCGGGGCCCCGGCCGGGCCCGCCGCGCCGAAGCGGAGCAGGGCGGTCGCGAGCACCCGGGCCGTACGGTCCCGGCGCGCGTGGTCGTCCGCGCACATCTCGATGAGCAACCCCACCGCGGAGTAGGCCTCGGTGGCGAACCGCGTGTTCGGGAAGGCCCGCCGCAGCGCGGTGAACGGGATCAGCACCAGGTCATGCCGCGCGCGCAGGTGCGCCCGCTCATGCGCCAGCACGGCCTGCAGCTCCGCGTCGTCCAGCAGGTCCAGCACACCCGCGCTGACCACCACCCGGGAACGCACGCCGGGCAGGCAGTAGGCCGCCGCGGCCGGATGGTCGAGCACCAGCGCGCCGGGCACCGCCGGGTCGCCACGGCCCACCAGCTCCAGCAGTGCCCGATGCCGGCGGCGCGCCCGCACGACCACCACGAGCGAGGCGATCAGCACCCAGACGAGCAGCACGCCGAGCCCCAGCCCGGCGCCCACCGCGGCCATGTGCAGCGGGGTGAGATGGAGGGGCCGTACGCCGGCCAGGACGTCGGAGGCGAGCATCAGCCCGCCGACGAACACACCGTGCCGGTACGGGGCGAGGCCGACGGCCAGCAGCGTGCCGATCGCGGCCATCCCCCAGGCGAGGCCGAGGGCCTGCCAGAGCAGCACGCCGGTCCCGGGATCCCGGGCCGGCCAGAGGGCGCGGCGCAGCCGCAGCGCCGCGAGCTGGCAGCCGAGGACGACGATGGCGAGCAGGGCGGCGGCGACCATGGCGGTCAGGTCTCCCGTCGCTCGGCGTCGAGCAGGGCGCGGCGGAGCACCTCCGCCTCCTCGCCAGAGATGGACGTGGCGAAACGGGTCAGCGCCGCGTCGCGGTCGCCGGTCTGCTCCAGCGCATCGAACATCAGCTCCGCCACATATGCCTCGCGGCTCGCGGCGGGGCGGTAACGCCAGGCGCGGCCGTCGCGGGTGCGGCGCACGACGCCCTTCTTGGCAAGCCTGTCGAGCACGGTCATCACGGTGGTGTGCGCGAGGTCCCGCTCGGCGAGGTCGCGGCCGACCTCGCGCACGGTGAGCGCATCCTCACGCTGCCAGAGTACCTCCATGACAGCGCGTTCGAGGTCGCCAAGCCGGTTCATGGCCGGGAGTCTACTCGGTGTCGTACTACGTTTCGTAGTGGGTTTTGGGAATGTCACACCCGCGCGGTAGAACGGGCTCATGCGGCTCACTCTCGTGCAGGGCGACATCACCAGGCAGCGGGTCGACGCGGTGGTCAACGCGGCGAACTCGTCGCTGCTCGGCGGCGGCGGGGTGGACGGCGCGATCCATCGCCGCGGCGGCCCCGCCATCCTCAATGAGTGCCGCAGACTCCGCGCCACTACGTTCACCGACGGCCTCCCCACCGGCCAGGCCGTCGCCACCACCGCCGGCGACCTGCCGGCCCGCTGGGTGATCCACACGGTCGGTCCGGTGCACAGCACGTCGGAGGACCGCTCCGACCTGCTCGCCTCGTGCTATCGCGAGTCGCTCCGGGTGGCCGCGGAGCTCGGCGCCACCACGGTCGCGTTCCCCGCGGTCTCCACCGGCGTCTACGGCTGGCCGATGGAGGACGGCGCGCGCATCGCGGTCCGCACCGTCCGTGAGGCCCACGCCTCCCTGGCCGAGACCCGCTTCGTCCTCTTCGACGAGGCCGCGTACACGGCCTTCGCCAAGGCCCTCTCCGGCTAAACGACTGGTCCTTGCCCAATCCGTGTGGATCCCCCGCCCCCCAGTGGGCGCCTGTATGGCGGTACGGTCACTACGGCGATGCTGGAGGGAGAGCTTACCGAAGGCCTTTTACGGCCATTCTCTGGGGCTGCCGGCGTTCTGCGCAGGCTTGACATGCGTGCTTACCACCCCCAAGTTTGGGGGTCAGCCTTCTGCCCCACGCGTTTGATATCGCTCCGAAGCTTCTCGCTGGTTTCCGCCCATCGCCACGGCAATCCCGTTTCTCTGATCTTCGACCA
>WHSL01000412.1 GCA_009380095.1 Streptosporangiales bacterium
CCGCCCGCGCTCACCACGTACACCAGCACGAACGTGGTGATCACGTAGTAGACGACGTTCTCCGCGAACCGCGCGCCCACCGCGGTCAGCACCGACCGCCACTGCTCCCGCAGCACCGTCACGATCGGCGCGCGCTCGCGCAGCTCCTGGCCGCGCGCGGCGGCCCGCGCGGCCGCCTCCTGGAAGGCCGGCGTCTCGCTGACCGCCAGCCGCATCCACAGCCCGATCACCACGAGCACCGCCGACAGCAGGAACGGGATCCGCCAGCCCCAGGAGATGAACGCGGCGTCGCTCTGTACGGCGGCCAGCACCGCCAGCACCGCCGTGGCCAGCAGGTTGCCGATCGGCACCCCGGCCTGCGGGATGGACGCCCAGAACCCGCGCCGCTCCGGGCCGCCGTGCTCCGAGACGAGCAGCACCGCGCCGCCCTACTCGCCGCCGACCGCGAAGCCCTGGACCAGGCGGAGCAGGGTGAGCAGCAGCGGCGCGGCGACGCCGATCATCGCGTACGTGGGCAGCAGGCCCATCAGGAAGGTCGCGGCGCCCATCAGCAGCAGGCTGATGATCAGCAGTTTCTTCCGGCCGAGCCGGTCGCCGTAGTGGCCGAAGACGAGGCCGCCGAGCGGCCGGGCGAGGAAGCCGAGGGCGTAGGTGAGGAAGCCGAGCAGGATCGCGACGGTCCTGTCACTCTCCGGGAAGAAGACCCGGTCGAAGACGATCGTGACGGCGGAGCCGTACAGGAAGAAGTCGTACCACTCGATGGACGTGCCGATCAGGCTCGCTCCGACGATGCGCCGGAACGGTACGGGGGCTTGAGCGCTCTGGGCTTCTGACATGGTGTCGCCGTTTCTCGGGTGCGGGCCGTGTTTCTCAAGTGCCGAGATCAGGTGGCGGTCCAGCCGCCGTCGATGGTGAGCGAGGTTCCGGTGACCGAGCGGGCCGCCCCCGAGCAGAGCCATACGGCCGCCGCCGCCACCTCCTCCGGCTCCACGAGTCGTTTGATCACCGAGCGCTCCAGCAGCACCCGGCCGATCACCTCCTTCTCCGGGATGCCGTGCAGTCGCGCCTGTTCGGCGATCTGCCGTTCGACGAGCGGGGTGCGTACGTAGCCGGGGTCGATGCAGTTGCTGGTGACGCCGTACGGGCCGCCCTCCACCGCGACGACCTTGGACAGGCCCTCGATGGCATGTTTGGCGGACACATAGGCGGACTTGTACGCGCTGGCGCGCCGGCCGTGCACGGAGCCGATGTTGATCACGCGTCCCCAGCCGCGCTCGTACATGCCGGGCAGCGTGCGGCGCAGGATGAGGAACGGGGCCAGCACCATCACCCGGTGCATGTGGGTGAACCGCTCGGGCGGGAACTCGTGCAGCGGCGCGACGTGCTGCAGGCCGGCGTTGTTCACCACCACGTCCACGGCGGTGGGCAGGGTGTCGATCGCGCCGTCCTCCGCGAGGTCGGCGACGTACGGGGTGCCGCCCAGCTCCGCGGCCGCCTCCTTGACCGCCGGGCCGTCCCGGTCGGCCAGGCACAGCTCCGC
>WHSL01000107.1 GCA_009380095.1 Streptosporangiales bacterium
CTGCTGTGGATCTGGGGTCTGCGGCTCGGGGCGCGTACGGACGCCATGAAGCGGGCCGAGGAGGCGGAGCGGGCCCGCTCCGCTGAGGAGTCGGCCGGTCCGGACGACTGACCCGGCTGCCCTGGCGCGGTGTCCCTGCTGGGACGTCGTCGAATGAGTCCTGTGGCGCGGTGATCGGGGCACAGACCCTGGGGGCGCGCGGATCTCGCGAAACGCCGGAGTGTGATCGTGCGGACACGCTACGCTTACGCAGGCACGTTTTCCCGAAGTTCGCCGAGGCCCGCCATGCAGCCGACCACCCAGCCCTTGCCGGCCGCGCCGCAACCGGCGCCCGCCTCCCCGCCCAACGAGCAGACCCCCGCCGCGGCGACGCCACCCGCCCCTGACCGGACGCCCTCGGCGGCCGCACCTGCCCAACGGACCCCGGAGGGAATGCCTCCGGGGGACGCGCCGACCGGACGCTCAGTGGCGGAGAACTCGGTGGTCGTTGAGGACTCGGTGACCGAGCAGATCCGCAGGCAGATGGCCGCGACGAACCCGCTCGCTCATCCCGCCCCCGCGCGGTCTCCCGCATCGGAACCGCCGTCCCCCTCGCCGAATGGTGAGGCCGGCCTCTCACTTCCCGTTCGACGCACCGGCGGTACAGCCGGGTCGAGCACTTCCAACGGCCATCCCCGCACAACTCCCGACCCGGCCGGGCCCGCCGGTCACCCGCCCTATGACCTTCTGGTGGCGCCCACGTCTTCGGGCGGTGAGGTGCCGGCGTCGGTCACTGGAACGGCGGCGACGGTTCCGTTCAATGGGCAGGCCGTCGCGCAGGCGGCTGCGGCGTCCGCCCCTACAACGGCACCCACAGCGGCACCTGCGACGGCTGCGGCGTCCGCCTCCACGGCGGCAGCTGAGTCTGTGGCGGAGGGGGCGCCTTCGTCTGAAGCGGACTGGGCGCCTGCTGCGGTCGCAGAGTTGGAGGCTGGGCCGCCGGCTGGGACGGAGGCTGGGCCCTGGGCCGGCGCGGAGGCTGGGCCGCCGGCTGGGACGGAGGCTGGCCAGCGGGCCGCGACGGAGGCTGGGCCGTGTGCCAGGGCGGAGGTTGCGGCGCCGACCGGAGCGGAGGCGGCGTCGAGGGCCGGGGCCGGGGCCGAGACTGCGGCGCGGGGCGGGGCGCGGGGGGTTGTGGCCGTAGCCGTGGTAGCGGCCGCGCTCGGGGTGCCGGTAATGGTTCCGGCGGCTGTGGTGGTCCTGCCCAACACGGTGGCCGCCGTACTGCCAGCGGCGCTCAACGACCTGGGCGTCACCGACCCACGCCTCGCGGCAAGCGCCTTCGGCGCGTCGCTGCCCGCTGCGGCGGCGGCCGTCCCCGTCGCCGCGGCGGCGGCGCGCCGGCTGTCCCCGGCCCTCGTACTGATGGCCGGCCTCCTGCTCCTCGGCGCCGCTCAACTCGCCGGGGGAGCGGCCACCACGCTCGCCCTCGTCGCCCTCGTCCGCGTCCTGCTGGGGCTCGGCGCGGGCGCCGCACTGGCGGGCCTGCTGTTGTACGCGGCGGCGCTGCCGCCCCGGGCGGCCCGCCTGCTCTGCGGCTGGTACGCGGGCGTCCTCGTGGCGGCGATGCTGGCCGGCGTGGTGCTGGCGGTCCCGGCGGACTGGCGGATGCTGCTGCAGCCCTATCCGGCGCTGACCGGCCCGGCCCTGGCGCTCTCCGCGATTCTGCTCTGGACCCAGGGCGGGCTCCCACGCCGCGGCCGCCCACCGGCCCGGGCCGACCGCACCCTGGCGAGCCTGCCGCTGCCCCCCGCCCTCGGCCTGTCCTTGCTCGCATACGCGACCACGCTCGGCTGGCCGCCACCCGTCCGCCTCACAGCCGGCGTGCTCGCCGTCGCATCGGTGCTGCTGCTCGGGTACGCGGGCGCCGCCGACCGCTCGGCCGCCCGGCTCGGCGCCGCACCGGCCGCGGCGATGACCGGCATCCTCGCGTTCCCGACGGTCGCGGTGGTCGCCCAGGGCCTGCTCAGGTACGGCCCCGACGCCCTCGTCTGGGGCGTGCTCGCGGCCGCCACCGGCACGGCCCTGGCCGCCGGCGCGGTGGCGGGCGCGCTGCCGGGCCGCACCACCGCGCTCGCCGGTTACGTGCTGGTGATCCCCGGCCTGGTGATGCTGTACGCCGGCCTCGGCGGCCCGACGCCGACAGGCCCGCTGGACCCGGGCCCGCTGCCGATCGCCGCCGGCACCGTGCTGCTCGCGGCCGGCCTGGGCACCGCGCTCGGCGCCGGGCTCGCCGGCACCCGCGGACCTGCGGTGGCGTACGCGCTGGCCATGCTGCTCCCCGGCACGCTGGCGGGCTGCGTGCTCGCCGCCGCCCTCAACGCGAGCTCGGCCAACCCGGCCGTGCTCTGGACGATCGTCGCCGCAGCCGTGGCCGCCGCAGCCGTACCCGGGCTGGCCGCGGGCCCCGCCCGCCACCAACGCTGAGCCCAACGGCCCAGCGCCAGCGGGACGGGGGAGAGGGCTGAAGCGGTCCGGGGGCGGGCGCGACGCCGGTAAGCTGCGGGACCAGCATCGAACGTTGAAATTCAAGGAGAAGAGTTTCGTGGCCGAGCGCACCCTCGTACTGGTGAAGCCCGACGGCGTCCGCCGTGGCCTCATCGGTGACGTCATCACCCGGCTGGAGCGCAAGGGTCTCAAGATCGTCGCGATGGACCTGCGCACCCTCGACCGCGAGACCGCGGAGACCCACTACGAGGAGCACCGGGAGAAGCCGTTCTTCGGCGACCTGGTCGAGTTCATCACCGGCGGCCCGCTGGTGGCGATGGTCGTCGAGGGGCACCGCGCGATCGAGGCGTTCCGCATGATCGCCGGAGTTACGGACCCCGTCACCGCCGACCCGGGCACGATCCGCGGGGACTACGCCCTCGAGGTCCAGGAGAACATCGTGCACGGTTCCGACTCGACCTACTCGGCCGAGCGCGAGATCAAGCTCTGGTTCCCTGACCTCGGCTGATTCGGAATTAGAGGTTTCCGGGCCGTCCCGCGGAGAGATAGATCTCGGCAGGACGGCCCGCGGTTCGTTCGGACGAGTCCGGGCGGTCCGGCGTTACGATGGATTCTCACCCAGCCAGGGCCTTCAGGGCTGCCGACCTTCGACGTGACGGCCGACCTTTTCGGGGGTTGGCTGAGGACCGATATGGGCAACAAACTCGCTTTCCTCGGCCGTGACATGGCGGTCGACCTCGGCACCGCCAACACGCTTGTGTACGTACGCGGGCGCGGCATCGTCCTGAACGAACCATCCGTCGTCGCGCTCAACAAGACAACTGGGAAGATCGTCGCGGTCGGCATCGAGGCCAAGCGCATGATCGGCCGCACCCCGGGCAACATCGTCGCCGTGCGGCCGCTCAAGGACGGCGTCATCGCCGACTTCGACGTCACCGAGCGCATGCTCCGCTACTTCATCCAGAAGATCCACAAGCGACGCCACTTCGCCAAGCCGCGGATCGTCGTGGCCGTGCCCAGCGGTATCACCGGCGTGGAGCAGCGCGCCGTCAAGGAGGCCGGCTACCAGGCGGGCGCACGGCGGGTCTACATCATCGAGGAGCCGATGGCCGCCGCGATCGGCGCCGGCCTCCCGGTGCACGAGCCGACCGGCAACATGGTGGTCGACATCGGCGGCGGCACCACCGAGGTGGCGGTGATCTCCCTGGGCGGCATCGTCACGTCCCAGTCGATCCGGGTCGGCGGCGACGAGCTGGACCAGGCGATCATCACGTTCGCCAAGAAGGAGTACTCCCTGATGCTCGGGGAGCGCACCTCCGAAGAGATCAAAATGGCTATCGGTTCCGCCTTCCCCATGGAGGAGGAGTCGCACGCCGAGATCCGCGGCCGCGACCTGGTGAGCGGCCTGCCCAAGACGATCGTGATCTCCGGCGAGGAGGTGCGGCGGGCGATCGAGGAGCCCGTCAACGCGATCGTCGACGCCGTCAAGACCACGCTGGACAAGTGCCCGCCGGAGCTGTCCGGCGACATCATGGACCGCGGCATCGCCCTCACCGGAGGCGGCGCGCTGCTGCGCGGGCTGGACGAGCGGCTCCGCGACGAGACCGGCATGCCGATCACCTTGGTCGACAACCCGCTCGACTCCGTGGTGCTCGGCTCCGGCAAGTGCGTGGAGGACTTCGAGGCCCTGCAGCAGGTCCTGGTGCCCGAACCACGGCGCTGACACGTACACACATCCGTTGACCATCTGTCCGACCTCGAGCCGCCGGCGGGGGTGCGCACGTGCAGGACACCCGTAGGACACGGGTCATCCTGGGTCTCTTGCTGCTCGCGGCGTTCGGCATGATCATGATCGACTATCGGGGTGGCGAGTCGTCCCCGCTGAGCGGGCTGCGCGGGCTCGGCGCCACCGTGTTCGGTCCGATCGAGCGCGGCGCGGCGGCGGTGACTCGCCCGGTCGAGCGGGCCTGGGAGACGATCTCCGGCGCCCCGGAGGCGCAGAGCCGCATCCGCACCCTGGAGGGCGAGAACGAGCGGCTCCGCGAGCAGCTCCGCCAGCGCGGCCTGGACAAGACCCGCGCCGACGAGCTGTCCCGGCTGCTGCACCTCTCCGGGCTGGGCCGGTACAAGGTGGTCGCGGCGCAGGCGGTGGCGCTGCGCGGCGCCCAGGGGTACGAGGACACGCTGACCATCGACGTCGGCAGCGACGAGGGCGTCAAGACCGACATGACGGTGCTGAACGGCGACGGGCTCGTCGGCCGGGTCACCCAGGTGGGCCCGTCCACCTCCACCGTGCTGCTCATCACCGACGCGGCCTCGCAGGTGGGCGCGCGGCTGGAGGGCTCGAAGGAGATAGGGCTGGTGTCCGGGCGGGGCAAGGGGCTGTCCGGGGAGCCGCTGATCCGCTTCCAGCTGCTCGACTCCACGGCCGAGCTCAAGCCCGGCGACCGGATCACGAGCTTCGGCTCCCAGGCCAACCGGCCGTACGTGCCGGGTGTGCCGATCGGCGTCGTGCAGCGGGTGGAGAAGACCCCGGGCGCGCTGAGCCGCAGCGCGCTCGTCCGGCCGTACGTGAGGTTCACGACGCTCGACGTGCTCGGTGTGGTGGTCGGCCCGCCCGACGACGACCCGCGCGACGCGGTGCTGCCGCCGACGGCCACGCCGGTGCCGACGGTGACCGTCACCGTGACGCCCGGCGCCACGCCGAAGCCCGGCGAGTCGCCCACTCCGTCCGGCAACCCGCCGTCCACGCCGCCCGCGAGCCCTTCGGGCACCTCGAGCCGGGGGAGGTGATCGTGGGACGCGGACCGCTCAGCGCGGCCGTGATCGCGGTCGCCCTGCTGCTCCAGGTCGCGGTGATCAACCGCCTGCCGCTGCCCGGCGGCATCACGCCCGACGTGGTGCTGCTCGCGGTGGCGGCGGTGGCGCTGGTCAACGGCTCGATGACCGGCATGGTCGCCGGGTTCTTCGCGGGGCTCGCCGCCGACATCGTGCCCCCGGCCGACCACTCGGTGGGGCGGTACGCGTTCGCACTGTGCGTGGTCGGGTTCTGCTGCGGGCGGGCCGAGGGGGTCCTCCAGCACTCCTCGCTGCTGCCGTTCGGCGTGCTGGCGGGGGCCGCGCTCGGCGGCTCCGCGCTGTACGCGGGGCTTGGCGCGTTCATCGGCGACCCGCGCGTGACGTGGGCCTCGGTGGGGCACATCCTGCCGCTGAGCGTCGTGTACGCGCTGATCGCGAGCCCGTTCGTGCTCTATCTGGTGACCCGGGTGTTCCGCAGGTTCGACTCCGAGGAGCCGATGCTCACCGTCCGGCTGTGACCGGTCGAGGGAAGGGAGAAGAGGGTGGCGTCCGCGTCCAGATCCCGGCTGGTGGTGCTCGGCGTGCTGGTGATCTCGCTGCTCCTCTCGCTGGGGGCCCGGCTGTGGTATCTGCAGATCATCAGCGGTGAGACGTACGCGGCCAAGGCCGCGAGCAACCGCACGCGCGAGGTCGTCGTGCCCGCGGTGCGCGGGTCCATCCTGGACGACGCCGGCCGGCCGCTGGTCCGCAACCGCACCGCGCTGGTGGTCTCCGTCGACTACCACGAGCTGTCCCGGCAGGACGACGGCGGCGAGGCCGTGCTGCGCCGGCTCGCCACCGTGCTCGACACGAAGTACGAGGACCTCCGGCAGCGGGTGCGGCTCTGCGGCCCCGGCGTGAAACGGCCCTGCTGGCAGGGGTCGCCGTACCAGCCGATCCCGGTGGACGACCGGGTGGACCCGCAGCGCGCGCTGCAGATCGTGGAGCGCCAGGAGGACTTCCCCGGCGTGAGCGCGCAGACCCAGGCCGTACGGGAGTATCCCGAGGGGGAGCGCGCCGCGCAGACGCTGGGCTACCTGCAGCCGGTCACCCAGGAGGAGCTGAGCAAGCGCGAGGGACTGAAGAAGCACTTCAGCGGCGTCGACCTCGTCGGCAGGGACGGCCTGGAGGCCATGTACGACGAGAGCCTGCGCGGCAGCTCCGGGGTGCGGCGGCTCGCCGTGGACAGCAACGGCAAGGTCACCGGGCTCGCCGGTGAGGTGCCCTCGCGCCCGGGCGACCACCTCGTGACCACCATGGACGCCGGCGTGCAGCGGGTCACCGAGCAGGCGCTGAACGACGCGATCAAGGCCGCGAAGAAGCGCGGCGACCCGGCCGACTCCGGCGCCGCCGTCGTGCTGGACGTCCGTACGGGCGGCGTGGTGGCCGCGGCCAGCTACCCGACCTACAACCCGGGCGTGTGGATCGGCGGCATCTCCCAGGACGAGTACGACCGGCTGCTCAGCAAGGCGTCCGACATGCCGTTGATCTCCCGGGTCACCCAGGGGCAGTTCCCGCCCGGCTCCACCTTCAAGATCTCCTCGATGGCCGCCGCGGTGAAGGACGGCTACTCGCTCGGCGGCACATACCCGTGCCCCGGCTCGTACAACGTCGGCAACCGCGCGTTCCGCAACTTCGAGGGCCAGGCGCACGGCTCGATGAACCTGCACCGCGCGCTCGTGGTCTCCTGCGACACGATCTTCTACAAGTTCGCGTACGAGCAGTGGCTGAAGGACGGCGGCACCAACCCGAAGAAGAACCCGAAGGACCCGATGCCGAACATGGCGCGGGAGTTCGGCTTCGGCAAGGCCACCGGCCTGGACGTGCCCAACGAGTCCACCGGCCGCATCCCGGACCGCGACTGGAAGCAGGAGTACTGGGAGGAGACCAAGGACTACTACTGCAAGCTGGCCAAGAAGGGCGCGTCCGGCGCGAGGGGCGCGTACGTGAGGGCCATCGCGGAGGAGAACTGCAAGGAGGGCAACCGGTGGCGGGCCGGTGACGCGGCCAACTTCTCCATCGGCCAGGGCGACGTGCTGGTGACGCCGCTGCAGCTCGCGAACGCGTACGCGGCCGTGGCCAACGGCGGCAAGGTCTACCGGCCGCACCTGGCGAAGGCCCTGGTCCGGCCGGACGGCAAGGTGATCAAGGAGTTCGAGCCCGAGGTCATGAACAAGATCCCGGTGGACTCCGGCGTGCTCCGCTACATGCGCAAGGCGCTCGCGGAGGTCCCGACGTCCGGCACCGCGGCCGGCGCGTTCGCCGGGTTCGACTTCAAGAAGCTCAAGGTGGCCGGCAAGACCGGCACCGCCGAGGTGTACGGCAAGAGGGACACCGCCTGGTTCGCCTCGTACGTGCCCGCCGACAAGCCCCGCTTCGCGGCCGTCGTCATGATCAACGAGACGGGCACCGGCGGCGAGGCCTCCGCGCCGGCCGTACGGCAGATCTGGGAGGGCCTGTACGGGCTCGGCAAGGGCAAGGACAAGCAGGAGGGCGTGCTCGTGGACGGCAAGCTCCCCTCGGAGCTGCCGACGATAAGGCCGGACGGCACGATCGCCGCGCCCCCCGGCGCCAAGACCGAGAAGACCGAGTCCGCCGGGGAGAAGACGGACCGCCGGCGGGGGATGCCGTGACCGCCCGCGGGTTCGGCGCGCCGTCCCTCGGCTCCCGCCGCTACGGCCGGTCGCTGCTCTCCCGCGCCTCCGCGCCCGGGTCCCCGCTGTGGCGGCTGGACTGGGTGATGCTGGCGGCGGTGTTCGCGCTCACCGTGTTCGGCGCGCTGCTGGTCTGGTCGGCGACCCGGGTGGAGCTGCTCGACGCGGGCAGTGACCCCACCTCGTTCCTCGGCAAACACCTGCTGAACGTGGCCATCGGGGCGGTGCTCATGGTGCTCGCCGCGCTGCCCGACTACCGGGTGCTGCGCGCGTACGCGCCGGTCGCGTACGTGCTCGCCTCGATCGGCCTGATCGCCGTGCTGACCCCGCTCGGCGCGACCATCAACGGGTCGCACTCGTGGATCGTGCTCGGCGGCGGGATCCAGTTCCAGCCCTCGGAGTTCGCCAAGATCGCGCTGGTGCTCGGGCTGGCCATGATGCTCGGCGAGCCACGGGACGGGGAGGTCGCGCCGCGCAGCAACGACATCATCCTGGCCCTGGTGGCGGCAGCCGTGATGATGGGGCTGATCATGCTCCAGCCCGACCTCGGCACCACCATGGTGTTCGTCGCGGTGATCCTCGGAGTGCTCGCCGTCTCCGGCGCCGACCTGCGCTGGCTGAGCGGGCTGCTCGCCGCCGGGGTGATCGGCTCCCTGCTGGTCTGGCAGATGGGGCTGCTCGAGGACTACCAGATCGCCCGCTTCACCGCGTTCGCCGACCCGTCCGTGGACCCGCGCGGCGTCGGCTACAACGCCAACCAGGCGCTGATCGCCATCGGTTCCGGCGGGCTGCTGGGGAAGGGGCTGTTCAACGGCGGCCAGACCGCCGGGCATTTCGTACCGGAACAGCACACGGACTTCATCTTCACCGTGGCGGGGGAGGAGCTCGGCTTCGTCGGCGGGGCCGTACTGCTCGTGCTGCTCGGCATCGTGCTCTGGCGTGGCTTGCGCATCGCGATGGCCTGCGAGGACCCGTACGGGCGGCTGGTCGCCACCGGGGTGGTCTGCTGGCTCACCTTCCAGACGTTCGTCAACATCGGGATGACCATCGGCGTCATGCCGATCACCGGCCTGCCGCTGCCGTTCGTCTCCTACGGCGGCACCGCCACCTTCGCCGGCATGGTCGCCATCGGCCTGCTCCAAGGCGTCCGCCTCCGCACCCGCCGCTACGACTGAGCGCGCCGCCGGCCCGCCCGGGTACGCTGGAACGCACGCCGGATCCAGGCGGAACATGCGGAACGTACGGACCTGAGCCGTTTTCTGAGGGGAACCCATGCCCGTCGAGTCGATCTTCGCGCGGTTGGAGCCGCTGCTCCCCGCCGTGCAGAAGCCGATTCAGTACGTCGGCGGCGAGCTCAACTCCGTGGTCAAGGAGTGGGACGCCACCGAGGTCCGCTGGGCGCTGATGTATCCCGACGCCTACGAGGTCGGCGTGCCCAACCAGGGCATCCAGATCCTCTACGAGGTGCTGAACGAGCGCGACGGGGTGCTCGCCGAGCGGACGTACGCGGTCTGGCCGGATCTCGAGGCGCTCATGCGCGAGCACGGCGTGCCGCACTTCACGGTGGACGCGCACCGCCCGGTCGCCGCGTTCGACGTGCTCGGCGTCAGCTTCGCCACCGAGATGGGCTACACGAACCTGCTCACCGCGCTCGACCTCGCCGGCATCCCGCTGGAGGCCGCGGACCGTACGGACGAGCACCCGATCGTGCTGGCCGGCGGGCACTCCGCGTTCAACCCGGAGCCGCTCGCCGACTTCCTCGACGCGGTCGTGCTCGGCGACGGCGAGGAGATCGCGCTGGCGATCACCGAGCTGATCCGGGAGTGGAAGCGGGATGGTTCGCCCGGCGGGCGCGACGGCCTGCTGGAGCGGCTCGCGGCCACCGGCGGGGTGTACGTGCCGCGCTTCTACGACGTCACCTACCACCCGGACGGGCGGATCGCGCAGGTCGCGCCGGACCGGCCGGGCGTGCCGTGGCGGGTGGAGAAGCACACGGTGATGGATCTCGACGCGTGGCCGTACCCGAAGAATCCGGTGGTGCCGCTCGCCGAGTCCGTGCACGAGCGGTACAGCGTGGAGATCTTCCGCGGCTGCACCCGCGGCTGCCGGTTCTGCCAGGCGGGCATGATCACCCGGCCGGTGCGTGAGCGGAGCATCACCACCATTGGCGACATGGTGGAGCAGGGGGTCAAGTCCTCCGGGTTCGAGGAGGTCGGGCTGCTGTCGCTGTCCAGCGCCGACCACAGCGAGATCGGGGGCATCGCCAAGGGGCTCGCCGACCGCTACGAGGGCACCAACACCGGCCTGTCGCTGCCCTCCACCCGGGTCGACGCGTTCAACATCGACCTGGCCAACGAGCTGACCCGCAACGGCCGCCGCTCGGGACTGACGTTCGCCCCGGAGGGCGGCTCGGAGCGGATGCGCCAGGTGATCAACAAGATGGTCACCGAGGACGACCTGATCCGTACGGTCACGGCGGCGTACGCGGCCGGCTGGCGGCAGGTCAAGCTGTACTTCATGTGCGGCCTGCCCACCGAGACCGACGAGGACGTGCTGGCCATCGCCGACCTCGCCAAGCGGGTCATCCAGACCGGGCGCGAGGTCAGCGGCCGCAAGGACATCCGGTGCACCGTCTCCATCGGCGGGTTCGTGCCGAAGCCGCAGACCCCGTTCCAGTGGGCGGCGCAGGCCGACCACGAGACCGTGGACCGGCGGCTCCGTCGCCTGAAGGACGCGCTGCGCTCCGACAAGCGGTACGGGCGCTCCATCGGTTACCGCTACCACGACGGGCAGCCGTCCATCGTGGAGGGCCTGCTGTCCCGCGGCGACCGGCGGGTCGGCAAGGTGATCCGCGCCGTCTGGGCCGACGGCGGCCGGTTCGACGGCTGGAGCGAGCACTTCTCCTACGACCGCTGGCTGACCTGCGCGGACAAGGCGCTCTCCGACGATCCCGTGGACGTCGACTGGTACACCACCCGCGAGCGGGACGAGGCCGAGGTGCTGCCCTGGGATCACCTCGACGCCGGGCTGGACCGGGCATGGCTGTGGAGCGACTGGCAGGAGGCGCTGCTCGGCGAGGAGGTCGACGACTGCCGCTGGAGCCCCTGCTACGACTGCGGCGTCTGCCCCACCATGGGCACCGAGATCCAGATCGGCCCCACCGGCAAGCAGCTCCTCCCACTCACCGTGGTGAACTCCGCCGCCTCCTAACCGCGTGGCACGGCCCGCTCCCCCGGGAGGGTGTCCGGCCGCATGGGGAGTCGATTGGGGAGCGGGGGCGACCTCCAGGGGCCGATCTACTCCCCAGCCGATTCCCCGGACCCCCGTCAAGGCCTGGCGTCGTGCTCGCGGGGGTACCGGCCGGAACCTATGCCGGGCCGGAGGCGGGCGGCGTCGAGGGCGGTTCGGCGGGCCAGGTCAGGGTCACCGTGCCGCCACCCCCGGTGGAGGTGAACGTGGCGGAGGCGGAGCCGCCGTCGGCGTCGCGCGTCACGCTCACCGTTACGGTGGACGGGCTGCCCGGGCTCGCGGTGCCGCCGGTCGAGCTGATGGAGGCGGAGCCGCTCGCGCTCCAGGCCACCGGGGCGCCGGTCGCGGTGAGCGTGACCGTGATCGAGGTCTGCTCCGCGCCGAGCGGCACATCGCCGGTGGGGGAGACGCTCAGTGTGCCGGTCACCGGTTCCGGGTCCGTGGGGCCGGGTGACTCCGCCGGCCGCTCACCGGGCCGCCGGGTCGGCGTCGCCACCGCGCGCGGCGTGCCGCCGGCCGAGGGCGTCGCGGTCGGCGAGCCCACGGCTTGCGGGCCGGTCTGGGCGCCGGGCCCGCCGCGCGGCGCGGAGGAGCCGGGGGCGAGGATCTCCGCGGGCCCCGGCGGTACACCGTCGGCGGCCACCGGAGTGCCCCCGTACCGCATCCCGAGCAGCAGGCCCACCAGCAGCGACACCGTGGCGGCCGCGGCCAGCGTGCGCCACGGCGGGCGGCCGGCGAGCTCCGGCCGCCGCGGGTTGCCGTCCCGGCGCAGCTGCGCGCCGACCCGGTGGGCGACCCGGGCCCGGTACGCGACCGCGTCCGGGTCGAACATGGCCGTCATCGCCCGGTCCTTCAGGTCCGGCGGCGGCTCGGCGATCGGCATCAACGGCAGCAGAGCGTCGGTGGAGACGCGGCATTGGTCGCCGCAGACGGAGCAGTCGTCGATGTGCCGGACGAGTCGGCGCCGCAACGCCGGGGTGAGCGGGCCGCCGCCCGACTCGTCGAGCAGTTCGGACAGTGGGCCGCACTCCGTCCGGCCGGTCCTGGCCACGATGAGCGCGCGCACCGTGTCGGTGAAGTCGGCCCGCGCGGTGCGCAGCAGCGCCGGCACCTGACGTTCGGGGCGGTCGAGGGTGACCGCGAGCTCGTGCGTGCCCAGGCGGTGCGGGCCGTACAGGCGGAGGAGTTCCCGATCCCGGGGGCGCAGGGCGGCGAGCGCGTCGCGCACCATGGTCCGTTCCCTGGCGACGTCGTCGTCCTCCGGTGGCTCCAGGGACGGCGGCCGGGAGGCGGAGCGCACGTCGCGCGTGCCGAGCCGGTAGAGCGCCTCGCCGCGCGCGATGGCGTACAGCCAGGAATGCAGCCGCTCGGGGTGGGCGAGGGCCTGGATGTGGCTCTTGGCGGCGATCATCGTGTCCTGGACCACCGTGGCCGCCGCGGCGTCGTCGCGCACGCTGGCGTGCGCGTAGTCGTACAGCCTGGCGCAGTAGGTGTCGCAGATGAGGGGCGGTACGCTGCGGTCGCCGCCGCGGAGGGCCTCGACCATGGTCCGGTCGGCGGCGCGATCGACGCCCGGCCAGTGGGACATGGTGGCCTCCCCGGCCCAGGAGGGGGTCCATCCGAGGGGTGCGGCCCGGTGCCCCGCTCGCACCGGGCCGCATGAATGAGACGACCGATGCGCCCACTCCGTTGACAGAATCCGAAAAAAATCTTGAAATACTTCATTTCGCCTGGGTAGAGGGCTGAGACGAAGGGGGCGTCGCTGTGGCCAGGGCGCCCGTACGGGCCACGGCCCGCCGTCGCCACCGGCGATGAACGGTGTTCGCCCGCCCGCCCTTTACCCTGGTACGTGAGGGGCCGTCGCGGGCAGGAAGTCCGTGAGGCCCGCGAAGCAGAAGAAGAGAACACCGAATACCGATCAGAAAGGACGGAGGAGCACTGCCCCCCACACCCGAGGGCCCGCCGCCCGCGCCGGTCGTGCAGCGACTTCGCTGCCGATACGCCAAGCGCGGACGGCTGCGGTTCGCCAGCCACCGCGACATCGCGCGCACGTTGGAACGCGCGCTGCGCCGCGCAGGCGTCCCCATGGCCTTCTCGGCGGGTTTCACCCCGCATCCCAAGATCTCCTACGCCGGAGCCGCCCCGACCGGGGTGGCGAGCGAGGCCGAATACTTTGAGCTCGCTCTCGCGAGCCGGCGCGATCCCGACCGGGTCCGCGCCGTCCTTGATGCCTCGCTGCCGGCCGACATCCACCTGCTGGAGGTCGTCGAGGCCGGGCCCGGTGGGCTGGCCGATCGGCTGCAGGGCTCGGAGTGGGAGATCCGGCTGCCGGGGGTCGCCGAAGACACGACACGGGAGGCCGTCGACCGCTTCCTCGTAGCCGAGACCATCGAGGTCGAACGGCTGACGAAGAAGGGGTTGCGGCGGTTCGACGTCCGGGCCGCGGTGGTCCGGATGGCCGTGTCCGGGTGTGCCGATGAGGGGCCGGGCGTCCGATGTGCCATACTTCGCATGGTTGTTCGGCACGCGACACCCGCCGTACGACCCGATGACGTCCTGACCGGCCTGCGTCTCGTGGCCGGCCTCGCGCCCCCGTCACCGCCACTGGTGACTCGGCTTGCGCAGGGGCCGCTCGACGCGACGACCGGCAGGCTCGCCGATCCCTTCGCACCCGACCGACGGACAGCGGTGTCCGCCGAGCCGGGGGAGCGCGATGGGGAGCCGTTCGCGGAGCCTGTGGACGTTGTCGGCGCCCAACCCCGGGGCGGTTCCGGTTGAACCGGGCCGGTTCCGAGGTTCGGAGGGCGCGGCCCAGAAGACTTCGCGCCGGAGTCGACATGACCCCGGCGCCGACGATGTTCGCCCCCGCGCGGCGCGCGGCCACGTGCCGCCGCGACGCGCCAGGGGCTGTGACGGGAGTACACCCGCATGCTCGAGAACGAGCCGAACGGCGGCGCCGAAGGCGCAGCCGCAGGCAACAACGAATCCGGTAATACCGAATCACAGCCGGAATCCGACACCCGCCGCCCCAACACGGGCGGCCCCGACCCGGCCGCCCCGACCGGCGGCCCTGACCAGGCCCCGACCGGCGGCCCTGACCAGGCCCCGACCGGCGGCCGCGAAACCGCCGCCACCAGCGGTCCCGGCACCGCCGCGACCGCCGGCCCGGACTCGGCCGTCACCGGTGGCTCGGCCTCGGCCGCGACGAGCGGCTCCGAGACCGCCGCGACCGGGGGCCCCGAGTCCGCCGGCACCGGCGGCCCTGACACCCGGGCCGCCGACGGGCCCGCCACTGGCCCCACCGGCGGCAGCGGCGCCACCGGCGGCCCCGAGACCGCCGGCACCGGCGGCCGGGGGGCGAGTGAGACCGGCGCGGCGTCCGGTGCGCAGCCTGGCGCTGCGGAGACCGGCGCGGAGAGCGGCACCGCGGAGCCGGCGAAGCGCACCCGTACCCGCACCACCCGCCGCCGCACCACGGCGGCGGCCGCGCCGCCCGAGGGCGAAGCGGCCGGCGCTCCCGAGGCGCCCGCGGAAGCGGTCGGCGACGGCGCCATCGGAGCGGAGGCGGACTCCGGTGCCGCGAAGGCACCGGTGAAGCGCCGGCGCCGCACGACCAAGACCGCCGAGGCCACCGCCGCCGAGGCCACCGAACCGGCCACCGGCGAGGGCGCGGCCACCGAGCCGGCCGCCACCGAGCCGGCCGCCACCGAGTCGGCCGCCACCGAGCCGGCCGCCACCGAGCCGGCCGCCACCGAGCCGACCGCGCCCGAGTCGGCCACCACAGAGTCGGCTGCCGCCGCGGTGGACGCCGCGCCGGCACCGGCGCGTCGCCGCCGTACGTCGCGGAGCAAGACCGCCACGGCCGACACGCCGGTGACCGACGTGCCCTCCGCCGAGGCGCCCGGTACGGGCACCGAGGGCGCGGGGGAGTCCGGCGCGCAGCCATCGGTTCCCGCCGTGACGTTCCAGCCGCCCGCGGCGGTGCTCTTCCAGCCGCCGGCGCCGCCCGAGCCGTCGGTCTCCAACGGCACCGGCCCGGGCGACGGCGACGGTGACAGCGACGGTGACGGCGACCGCGAGGCCCGGCGCGGCTCCGGCTCGCGCCGCGCCGCGGAGAGCCGCCGCGACGCCGACACCCGCCGCAAGGCCGATGCCGACACCGACGCCCACCGCAAGGCCGACACCGACGCCCGCCGCAAGGCCGACGGCGACGCGGACGCCCGCCGCAAGGCCGACGCCGACGCGGACGCCAAGGACGCCGACGACGACGAGCAGTACGACGACGACGACGGCGACCGCCCGTCCCGACGCCGCCGCCGGCGCGGCGGCCGAGGCCGCGGCCGTGGCCGCCAGGCCGACGACATCACCGGCGACGACGAGTCCGCCGACGGCCCCGAGCCCGCCGAGACCCCGGCCGAGCCGGCCGAGGCCGAGGAGGGCGGCACCCGCCGCCGCACCCGCCGCCGCGGGAAGTCGGCCGAGGCCAAGGAGTCCAAGGACGCGAAGGACACGAAGGACACCAAGGACTCCAAGGACGAGGCCGCCTCCGCCGAGGAGACGGACGACGGCACCGACGATGACGAGTCCGGCGCCGGCAGCCGTCGTCGCCGTCGCCGCCGCCGGCGTGGTGGCTCGGCCGACGAGGAGACCCGCACCGACGACCCGCCGAACACCGTCGTCAGGATCCGCGAGCCGCGCCCGGAGCGCTCGCTGGAGGACGAGGTCCAGTCCGTCAAGGGCTCGACCCGGCTGGAGGCGAAGAAGCAGCGCCGCCGCGAGGGCCGCGAGCACGGCCGCCGCCGTCCGCCGATCATCACGGAGTCGGAGTTCCTGGCCCGCCGCGAGTCGGTCAAGCGCGACCTGGTGATCCGGCAGACCGGGGACCGTACGCAGATCGCCGTCCTGGAGGACGGGGTGCTCGTCGAGCACTACGTGGACCGGTCCAGCCACCAGTCGTACGTGGGCAACGTCTACCTCGGCAAGGTGCAGAACGTGCTGCCCTCCATGGAGGCCGCGTTCGTCGACATCGGCAAGGGCCGCAACGCCGTGCTCTACGCCGGCGAGGTCAACTGGGACGCCTCCGGCCTGGAGGGCCAGCCGAAGCGCATCGAGTCCGCGCTGAAGTCCGGCCAGTCCGTGCTGGTGCAGGTCACCAAGGACCCGATCGGCCACAAGGGCGCCCGGCTGACCAGCCAGGTGAGCCTCCCCGGCCGCTACCTGGTGTACGTCCCGGACGGCTCCATGACCGGCATCAGCCGCAAGCTGCCCGACAAGGAGCGCTCCCGGCTGAAGGCCATCCTGAAGCGGGTCATGCCGGAGAACGCCGGCGTGATCGTGCGCACCGCGGCCGAGGGCGCCAGCGAGGAGGAGCTCGCCGACGACATCCAGCGGCTCGCCGCGCAGTGGGACAACATCCAGCGCAGGGCCAAGTCCGCGAACGCGCCCGCGCTGCTGAACAGCGAGCCCGACCTGACCATCCGCGTGGTCCGCGACATCTTCAACGAGGACTTCGGCACGCTCGAGGTCGAGGGTGACGAGGCCTGGTCCACGGTCGAGGAGTACGTCGAGTACGTCGCGCCGCACCTCACCGAGCGGCTGCACCGGTGGAACGGCGGCCGCGACATCTTCGCCGCGCACCGCATCGACGAGCAGATCGCCAAGGCGATGGAGCGCAAGGTGTGGCTGCCCAGCGGCGGCTCGCTGATCGTGGACCGTACCGAGGCGATGACCGTCGTCGACGTCAACACCGGGAAGTACACCGGCCACGGCGGCAACCTCGAGGAGACCGTCACCCGGAACAACCTGGAGGCGGCCGAGGAGATCGTGCGCCAGCTGCGGCTGCGCGACATCGGCGGCATCATCGTCGTCGACTTCATCGACATGGTGCTGGAGAGCAACCGTGAGCTGGTGCTCCGGCGGCTGCTCGAGTGCCTGGCCCGGGACCGTACGAAGCACCAGGTCGCCGAGGTGACCTCGCTCGGCCTCGTGCAGATGACGCGCAAGCGGGTCGGGCAGGGGCTGCTGGAGGCGTTCTCCGAGACCTGCGACTGTTGCAACGGCCGCGGCCTGAAGATCTTCACCGAGCCGGTGGAGCCGAAGCAGGCCGGCGGTGGCGGCAACGGCAACGGCAAGCGCCGCAAGAAGGGCGCCGTCGAGGACGAGCCGGTCCGTACGGCGCCGGCGGCCAAGGTCGCCGAGGAGACCGCGCCGGACGAGGCGGAGTCCGGGTCCACCGGCCGCGGTAGGCGCCGCCGCCGGCGTGGCGCGGCGGCGGACACCGACTACAGTGCGTCCGCGACCGACACCGCCGAGGAGCGCCGCCTGGCCGCAGAGGCCGAGGAGGCCGAGGTCGAGACCCCCGGCGAGGAGGACACCGACGCGGTCTGGCCGGTGCTCGGCGAGGACCTCGACGACTCCGACGACACGGACGAGTCGGACGAGGACGACACCGACGAGGACGACGAGGACGACGAGGACGACGACGAGGACGACGACGACGACGAGGACGACGAGGACGAGGACGACGACGACGACGAGGACGAGGACGACGACACCGCGGAGTACGAGGACGAGGACGAGGACGACACCGTCCCCTCCGGCCCCGTCACCCGCGGCGGCACCGGCTTCGTGGCCGCGGCCCAGCCGGTCGCGTCGGAGGTCGTGGCAACGGTGGAGCAGCCGCGGCGCGGGCGCGCTAGCCGCGCGGCCGGCCCGCCGCCCGAGCCCGACGAGGACATGTAGGCGTTCAGGGGGAGGGTGGCGACCGTCGCCGCCCTCCCTGGGCTCCGCCTGATGCGCCCGCCCGTTACGGTCAGGACGGGCGGATCAGGGTGGTAACCTGGTCTCCGGTCCGTCGAATGCGCCGCGCTGGCACGCGAGGCGGAGGCCTGGTGTTCGGTGACCTCTGGTCACCTTCCGAATGCCCGCGCAGTGCCGGCCCGGGGGCGACCCCCGGACCCCCGGTGCGAAGGCAGTCATCAGCGAGCAGGAAGCGAGTTCCCGGTGTACGCGATCGTGCGTTGCGGCGGCAGGCAAGAGAAGGTGGCCGTCGACGACGTCCTCACCATTGACAAGGTGGGGGGCGAGGTCGGCTCCACCTTGACGCTGCCGGCCCTACTCGTCGTCGACGGCGAAAAGGTCATCAGCGACCCCGCCGCGCTGGGCGGCTACAAGGTCACCGCCGAGATCCTCGGCGAGACCGCCGGGCCCAAGATCAACATTATGAAGTACAAGAACAAGTCCGGGTACAAGAAGCGCATGGGCCACCGCCAGCGCTACACCCAGGTCAAGATTACCGGCATCGCCGGTAAGGCCGCCAAGTCGGCCAAGTCGGGTAAGTGAGGGAGGCGCCGACATGGCACACAAGAAGGGCGCATCGTCCAGCCGTAACGGGCGCGACTCCAACGCCCAGCGGCTCGGTGTGAAGCGCTTCGGCGGTCAGCTCGTCAACGCCGGCGAGATCATCGTCCGGCAGCGCGGCACCCACTTCCACCCCGGCGACAACGTCGGCCGCGGTGGCGACGACACGCTGTTCGCCCTCGTGGCGGGCCACGTGCAGTTCGGGACCAAGCGCGGCCGTCGTGCCGTGAGCATCGTCTCGCCGGCGGAGTGAGGTTCGCCGGACGAGTCACACGTACGAGCGGGGGCGGACCACAGAGTGGTCCGCCCCCGCTTACGTGTTTCCGGCCGGTTCCTCCACGATGACCAGCGATAACGTGATTACAGAAGCAACCCGCGACCAAAGAAGC
>WHSL01000314.1 GCA_009380095.1 Streptosporangiales bacterium
CAGGAACGAGAAGTAATACTCCTCGGCGATCGCCGAAGCCTCCTCGACCAGCACCTTGCCGACCGTGTGCCCCTTGATGTCCATCCCCAGAATGGCCTCGGCCTTGGCACGCGCGTCGGCGGCGTCATCCGCCACCTTCACGCCCCCGGCCTTACCCCGGCCACCCGTCTTCACCTGCGCCTTGACCACAACGCGAGGCGAACCCTGCGCGGCGAAGTCCGCCGCGATCGACTGTGCCTCCTCCGGGGTGCGCGCGATCTTTCCCTGGGGCACGGGGACCCCGTACTCCGCGAAGAGTTCCTTCGCCTGATGTTCGAACAGGTCCACGAGGGTCCGTCCTTGCTGCTCCGGTCTGCACTTCAGCTGGTATCGCTCTTCCGGTCACTCCGCGTGTCGTGGCCGGCTCGCACCACGCGAGCCTAGTCGCCCCGCGTGCACACCCGCAGCGCCCCCCGTCGACGCGGGTGTTATACGAACTTTCGCGGGACTACGCGGCGCTTACGGGAGTTTTCGGGGCGTCTTGGTGACATGGAACTACTCATCAGTCATCGAAGGGACGGACATGACCGAGACGCCGAACCCCGCCGAGGCCCCACGTACCGCGTCGCGCGCCCGGCGTCCGCTGATCGTGCTGGCGCTCGCGACGGGCGCGCTGCTCACGGCCGGTGGCGCCGCCCTCGCGGACGACGGAAAAGGCCAGGTGGAGCTGCAGATCGTGGACGACCGGAGTGTGAACACCGGGACCGTACAGCAGCCCTCGCACACCTCACCGGGCGGCACGGACTGCCCGGAGAAGTCAGCCGAGTCAGGGAACGTATGACCGAGTCGCACGACCTCGAACGTGCCCTGTTCGCGGTGAAACAGGTGGTGGTGGGCCAGGATCGAATGGTCGAACGGCTGCTCGTCGCGGCCCTGGCTCGCGGCCACTGCCTGCTCGAAGGGGTCCCCGGCGTGGCGAAGACGCTCGCCGCGCAGACCCTGGCCACCGTGCTCGGCGGCACCTTCTCGCGGATCCAGTTCACCCCCGACCTGGTGCCCTCGGACATCGTCGGCACCCGCATCTACCGGCCCTCGAGCGAGGACTTCACGGTCGAGTACGGGCCGGTGCTGGCCAACGTCGTCCTCGCCGACGAGATCAACCGGGCACCGGCCAAGGTGCAGTCGGCGCTGCTGGAGGTGATGTCCGAGCGGCAGGTCAGCGTCGGAGGGCTGACCACTCCCGCACCGGCGCCCTTCCTGGTGCTCGCCACGCAGAACCCGATCGAGTCCGAGGGCGTCTACCGGCTCCCGGAGGCCCAGCGCGACCGCTTCCTCTTCCACATCGCGGTGGGCCACCCGACCGAGGCCGAGGAGCTCGCCATCCTCTACCGGATGGGCGTGGAGGCCCCGGTGCCGCCGCAGGTGCTCGACCCGGAGACCGTCACCCGGATGCAGGCCGAGGCGTCGCGGGTGTTCGTGCACAACGCGATCGCCGAGTACGTCGTACGGCTCGTCGCCGCGACCCGTGCCCCGATGCGGCACGGGCTCCCCGACCTGGTCGGGCGTATCGCGGTCGGCGCGAGCTCCCGGGCCACGCTGGGCCTGGTGGCCGCGGCCCGAGGGCTGGCGCTGCTGCGCGGGAGGGAGTACGTGGTGCCGCGGGACGTCCAGGACCTCGCGGGCGACGTGATCGCGCACCGGCTGGTGCTCACGTTCGAGGCGCTCGCCGAGGACGTCGCGCCGCGCGCGCTCGTCGACCGGGTGCTCGCGGTGGTCCCGCCGCCGCGCGTGGTGCCGAGCGACGAGCCCGAGTCCGGCCCCGGACCGGGCCCCGAAGCGGCCGGTCAGGGATGGGCCGCATGACCGAGACCCTGACCCGGTCCTTCGAGGTGTTCCGCCGGCTCGAACTGGTCGTGACCCGGAGGCTCGACGGCTTACTGCACGGCGACCACGAGAGCCTGTTTCCCGGGCCGGGCAGCGAGCCCGCGGACGCCCGTACGTACCTGCCCGGTTCGGACGACGTACGGCGGATGGACTGGAACGTCACGGCCCGCACCTCGGAGCCGCACGTACGGGACCTCGTCGCGGACCGGGAGCTGGAGACCTGGATGGTCGTGGACGCCAGCGCGTCCATGGACTTCGGCACCGGACAGGCGGAGAAGCGCGACCTCGCCATCGCCGCGGTGGCCGCGGTCGGCTTCCTCACCGAGCGCACCGGCAACCGCGTGGGCGCGTACGTGCTGCGCGGCCGCACGCCCCGCCGGATCCCCGCAAGGACCGGCCGTTCCCACCTGTTCTCCCTGCTCAACTCGCTCGCGTCCGGCGAGCGCGCGGCGGAGGGCTCGGGTTCCGTGGGGCTGGGGGACGCGCTCCGGCTACTGGCCCGTACGCAGCACCGGCGCGGCCTGATCGTGGTGATCTCCGACTTCCTCGACGGCGGGTCGCCGCCGCCCTGGGAACAGCCGATCCGGCTGCTCGGCACCCGGCATCAGCTGCTCGCCGTGGAGGTCACCGACCCGCGCGAGCTGACCCTGCCGGAGGTCGGGATGCTGACGCTGGTCGACCCGGAGACCGGCCGCCGCCGCGAGGTGAGCACGGCCAGCGCGCGGCTGCGCGAGCGGTACGCCGAGGCCGCGCGGGCGCAGCGCGCGGAGGTGGCCGCGGCCCTGCGCCGGGCCGGAGCCGCGCACCTGCGGCTCCGTACCGACGAGGACTGGCTGCGGGCCATCGTGCGGCACGTCATGGCGCAGCGCCGGCTCGCCCGGCTGACGCCACCGACGGGGGGTGGTGCGGCATGACGCTGCTCGCGCCGGAACGACTGATCGTGCTGCTCGCCGTGGCCGCGCTCGCGGGGGCGTACGTATACCTGCAGCGGCGGCGCAGCCTGTACGCCGTACGGTTCACGAACCTGGAGCTGCTCGACCGGGTCGCGCCGGAGGGGCCGGGCTGGCGCCGGCACGCGCCCGCCGCCGCGTTCTGCCTGATGCTCGCGCTGGTCGTGGTCGGGTTCGCCCGGCCCGAGGTGGAGCTGCGGGTCCCCCGGGAACGCGCGACCATCCTGGTGGCCGTCGACGTGTCCGCGTCCATGCAGGCCACCGACGTGAACCCGGACCGGCTCACCGCCGCGCGGGAGGCCGCCCGGTCGTTCGTGGAGGAGCTGCCGGAGCGCTTCAACGTGGGGCTGGTGTCCTTCGCCGGCTCGGCCTCCCTGGTGGTGGCCCCGACCCTCGAGCGCGACCTGGTACGGGACGGCGTGGACCGGCTGCAGCTCGGCACCGGCGGCACCTCCATCGGCGAGGCCGTCTTCACCGGGCTGGAGGCCATCCGCAGCTTCGACGCCCGGGCCGGCGAGGATCCGCCGCCAGCGCGGATCGTGCTGCTCTCCGACGGCGAGAACACCAGCGGCCGCGAGCCCGAGGTGGCGGCCACCGTCGCGGCGGCCGCCGGGGTGCCGGTGTCCACGATCGCGTACGGCACGCCGGAGGGCACCATCAGCAACGGCCTGCGGCTCACCCCGGTCCCGGTGGACGGGCCGGCGCTGCGCGCGCTCGCCCAGGCGACGCGCGGCGTGTTCTACGAGGCGCCGTCGGCCGAGCGGCTCCAGCAGGTGTACGAGGACCTGGGCAGCTCGATCGGCTTCCGTACCGAGGAGCGGGAGATCTGGCCGTGGTTCGTCGGGGCGGGGCTGCTCGCCGCGTTCGCCGGCGCGGCCGGGTCGCTGCTGTGGTTCTCGCGGATTCCTTGAGGGGTGACCTGGATGGATCGGTATGACCGTCCGTACGGGCTGGGGGTGCCGCGGGGGCCCTCGTACGAGGCCCCGCCGCGGGTCGCTCCCCCGCCCCCACCGCCCACCGTCCCGCTCGGCCCGCCGGGCCGGCCGCCGCAGCCCCCGCCGCCACCACCACCCCCGCGGGGCGGGGCGCGCAAGGCCGTGATCGCCGCGCTGGTGCTGGTCGGCGTGCTAGGGCTCGGTGGTGCCGTGCTCGCCTGGGACGGGACGCGCCCGGCGTCGTCCACCGCGCTGCCGCGCTCCTCCTCCGGGCCGGCCAACGGGAACGGGGACCTCAGCAACGTGGCGGCGCGGGTGCTGCCCAGCGTGGTGTCGGTGGAGACGGAGCGCGGCGGGCCGGACAGCTCGGGCTCCGGCTTCGTGATCGACGCGGCCGGGCACGTGCTGACCAACGCGCACGTCGTCGAGGACAACGAGTCCGTACGGGTCGTGCTGCGCGACGGGACCCGGCGGCCCGCCGAGGTGGTCGGGGTGTCCACCGCGGACGACCTGGCCGTGCTGAGCGTCGAGGACAACTCGGGGCTGCGGCCGCTCGCGCTCGGCCGGTCCTCCGACGTCCGGGTCGGCGACCCGGTGCTGGCCGTCGGCTCGCCGCTGGGGCTCGCCGGGACCGTCACGTCCGGGATCGTCAGCGCGCTGGACCGGCCGGTGCGGTTCTCCGGCGGCGGAGGCGGTACGGCGCTGCAGACCGACGCCTCGATCAACCCGGGCAACTCCGGGGGGCCGCTGGTCAACGCGCGGGGTGAGGTGATCGGGGTGAACACGGCGATCGCGACGCTGCGCAGCGGCGGGTCGATCGGCATCGGCTTCGCCATCCCCGTGGACCGCGCCGGCGACGAGGCCGAGCGCATCATCCGGGGCGGCTGAGTCGTGCCGGCCCGGGGCCCGCGGCCCCCGGGCGCCGGGCCGGTGCTGGGCCTTGTCGGCCCTCCGGCGCCGTGGTAGTTATTCGACTACCACCCCAGGCGGGCGGGTTGGAGCCTTGTGCCTGACGTGTCCTCTGGGGCGATGGAACGGTGTCGCTCGACCTTGTCGCGACGCGGTTCGGGTGTCGTGCTGTTGTGCAGCGGTAACGACGGCGTGGCCGTACGGCCACGGTGTCGTGAGCGGCTCAGTCACTACCCATGACCCCCGGCCGCTCCCATCCCTTGAAACAGCGACCGGGCCCTGCGAGGCCCGGTGGCGTGGTTCCGGGTGCGGCCTCTCATCTCGAGTCA
>WHSL01000235.1 GCA_009380095.1 Streptosporangiales bacterium
CCGCCCCGTCCGGCACCGCGCCCGGAACCGAGCCCGGGACCCCGGCCCGCGGCGAGGCCGGAGACGAGGCCGCAGGACCGGCCGCCACCCGGGTCAATGGCAGCCGGTCCTGCGGCCGGTACGGGCCCGCCACCGCGGGTTCCACCTCCGCCAGGTCGATCTCGACGAGCTCGGGGAAGTCCAGCTCGGTGCCCGGGTCCACCCACAGGCCGCGCTCCCGGGCGTGCGCCTCGACGGCCCGTACGTGCGCCTCGGCCCGGCCGAGCGCGCCGATCATCGTGGTGTGCGAGTCGGTGCCGACGACCGTGTCGAGCACGCCGTCACCGCGGATGACGGGGCTCAGATGCTCGAGGTTGACCTGGTGCACGATGCCGTGCCCGGGCGGCACCACCCGGAGCTTCACGAACGCGCTCTGGCACCAGCGGAAGAACGCGTACCGCTCCGCGTTGCGGGCGTACTCGGCGTCCATGTCGCGGGACACCGCGAACGGCAGGTCCGGCGCGCCCGGGCCGGGGGAGTGCCAGTCGTCCAGCCACGGCACCGGCTCGCCGCCGTTCGCCCGCACCACCGCCTCGGCCACCGCCTCGGCCACCGCCTCGGCCACCGCCTCGGCCACCGCCTCGGCCACCGCCTCGGCCACCGCCTCGGCCACCGCCCGCACCACGTACGGCGCCGTCTCCATCCCGGCCGGCCGCGTACGCCCCGCCTGCTCGAGGACCGTGGGCCTTACCGTTCCCCGTCCCCGGCGGCGAGTCGCTGCCGTACGGCCTCGACTCCCGCTTCGGCGCCGCCCTGGATGTGGGCGCGGGCGGCGGCCTCGGCGCGGTCGGGGTCGCCGGAGAGGACCGCCTCCATCAGCTCGGTGTGCTCGTCGACGATGCGGGCCTTGCGGCGGCTCAGGTGCGTGGTGAGCTCGCGGTACCGGTCCACGTGCCCGCGCAGCTGCCGCATCAGGTGGATGGCCTGCCGGTTGCCGGCGATCCGCTCCAGCGCCTGGTGGAACTCCTTGCCGTAGCGGAGCAGTTCCTCCTCGAAGTCCCGCATCGCGGCCATCCGCGCGATCAGCTCGCGCAGCTCGGCTGCCTGCTCCGGGGTGACCTTCAGCGCCGCCTCACGGGCCACCAGGCCCTCCAGCGCGGAGCGCACCGCGTACACCTCGCGGACCTCGTCGACGTCCAGCTCGGCGACCCGCATGCCACCGGTGGACAGGGCGCGGACCAGGTCCTCGGCCAGCAGCTGGCGCAGCGCCTCGCGTACGGGGGTACGGCTCACCCCCAGCCGCTCGGCGAGCTCCGGCTCGTGCAGCCGCGACCCGGGCTCGATGGCACCGGTCACGATGCCCTCGCGCAGCCGGGCGTACACGGCCTGGGAGCCGGAGGTGCGCTGGACCGGTTCCGCCATGATGGTGTCGTCTCCGTTTCGATCGGTGCCGGCGCGGTCAGCGCGGGTCGGGGGTGAGCAGGCCGAGCAGGTCGGCCGCGCCCGCCTCGGCCAGCGACTCCCGGTCGGTCAGCCGGCCGAGGGTCTCCTCCACCCGGCTCGGCGGCGCCGCGCCGGTCCCGCCGTAGAACGCGGTCAGCGCCCGGTGCAGCTTGGTGCGCACGTGCGGTACGGCCTCCGCGCGCCGCCGCGGGTGCCCGACCGGGTACAGCACCTCGGCCCAGTCGCCGATCGGCCCGTCCGCGTCGTGCACCCGCACCGCGCCGGGCACCGCGCGCCGCTCCGGATCCAGGTACGCCGCGCTGTACTCCGGGTCCTCCGTCACCGTGGTGGCGTCGATGAGCCGCCGCAGCCCTGGGTCGGCCGCGGCGGAGTCGTGGTAGTGGGTCTCGTCCAGCTCGCCGAAGAGCAGCGCGGCGGCCACCATGTACTGGATGCTGTGGTCCCGGTCGGCGGGGTTGCGCAGCGGCCCGGTCTTGTCGATGATCCGCACCGCCGCCTCCTGCGCGCGGATCTCCACCTTCGTGATGGCGCCGAGCCGGTCCTTGATCCGCGGGTGCAGCGCGAGGGCCGCCTCGACCGCGGTCTGGCCGTGGTACTCGGCCGGGAACCAGGGCTTGAGCAGCACGTTCTCCATGATGTAGGTGCCGAGCCCACGCTCCAGGGTGACCTCGTGGCCGCCGAGCAGTGCGTCCTGCACGCCCCAGCCGGGGGTGGTCAGCGGGGTCCGCGGCGCCTCCGCGCCGGCCAGCGCGAGCTGCGCCAGCCGTACGCCCCGCGCGGTCGCGTCGCCGGCCGCCCAGGACTTGCGCCAGGTCACGTTCGGCGCGTGCCGGTAGACGCGGAGCGCGCCGCCGTCCGCCCAGGCGTGCGCGACGGCCCGCCGTACGTCCTCCACGCCACCGCCGAGCATCCGGGTGACGACCGCCGCCGTGGCCACCCGGACCAGCAGCACGTGGTCCAGGCCGGCCCGGTTGAACGCGGTGCCGAGCGCCAGCACGCCCTGGATCTCGTGCGCCTGGATCATCGCGGTCAGCACGTCGTCCACGGACGGGCCGGACCCGCCCTCGGTACGGGCCTTCGCCGCCAGGTGGTCGGCGACGGCGAGGATGCCGCCCAGGTTGTCCGACGGGTGCCCCCACTCCAGCGCCAGCCAGGTGTCGTTGTAGTCGAGCCAGCGGATGGCGGTGCCGGTGCCGAACGCGGCCGTCACCGGGTCGGCGGTGTGCCGGGTGCCGAGCACCCGCGCGGGGTGCTCGGTGGTGATCGGCACCGGGGGAGCGACGATCCGGACGCAGTCCGGGTCGGCCAGACCGAGCAGCCCCGCGGCCAGCGCGTCGATCAGGGACAGGTGCGCGGTGCTCCGCGCGGCCTCCGACGACGCCGCGTCCGGGTCGCAGACGTAGGCCGCGATCGACTCGATGACGGCGTCGTACTCAAGGGCGGCGTCGTACCGCTGCGGATCAGGGTTGGTCACGCTCACTCCGATTTCTGTGCGACGGCGGGGGACTCGTCCTCCGGTGAACCGGACGCGGCGGTGATCGCGGCCGCGGTCCGCTTCTCCCAGCGGTGCAGCAGGAACGGCACGCCGAGCAGCAGGATGACGATCACGTAGACGGTGATGGAGAACGGCGACTCGACGAGCACCGTGGGGTCGCCGGTGCTGATCTGCAGCGCCCGCCGCAGGTACACTTCCGCGTTCGGCCCGAGGATGGCGCCGATGACCAGCGGTGCCAGCGGCCAGCCGAACCACCGCATGGCCATCCCGAGCGCCCCGACGATCAGCATCAGGAAGATGTCGAACGTCGCGTTGTTCACCGTGTACGCGCCGAGCAGCGCGAACGTGAGGATGCCCGCGTACAGGTAGGGCTGCGGGATGTGCAGCAGCCGCACCCACATGCCCACCAGCGGAAGGTTCAGCACGAGCAGCAGCAGGTTGCCGATGAACAGGCTCGCGATCAGGCTCCACACCAGGTCGGGCTCGGTGTCCAGCAGCTGCGGCCCGGGCTGCAGGCCGTACTGCTGGAACGCCACCAGGATGACGGCGGCGGTGGCGCTGGTCGGGATGCCCAGCGTGAGCAGCGGCACCAGCACCCCGGCGGCGTTGGCGTTGTTGGCCGCCTCCGGGCCGGCCACGCCCTCGATGGCGCCCTTGCCGAACTCCTCCTTGCGCTTGGAGAGCCGCCGCTCCAGCGTGTACGAGATGAACGTGGGGATCTCCGAGCCGCCCGCGGGCACCGCCCCGAACGGGAAGCCGATGGCGGTGCCGCGCAGCCACGGCTTCCAGGACCGGCGGAACTCGTCCCGGGTCATCCAGGCGCGCCCGCGGATCGGGGTGATCCGCACGCGCCCGCCCTTGCGGGTCGCGGTGTAGAGCACCTCGCCGATCGCGAACAGGCCGACGATCACCACGACGATCTCGATGCCGTCGTTCAGCTGCGGCAGGCCCAGCGTGAACCGGGTCTGGCCGCTCACCTGCTCCACGCCCACCAGGCCGATCAGCAGGCCGACGCCCATGCTGGCGAAGCCGCGCACCATCGAGGAGCCGAGCAGCGAGCCCACCGTGATGAACGCGAGGATCATCAGCGCGAAGTAGTCGGCGGGGCCGAGCTTCACCGCCAGCGCCGCCACGGTGGGCGCGGCGAACGCCAGCACGGTGGTGGCGATGGTGCCCGCCACGAACGAGCCGATCGCCGCGGTGGCCAGGGCCGCGGCGCCGCGTCCCGCGCGGGCCATCTTGTTGCCGTCGATGGCGGTGATGATCGACCCCGACTCGCCCGGCGTGTTCAGCAGGATCGAGGTGGTGGAGCCGCCGTACATGGCGCCGTAGTAGATGCCGGCGAACATGATCAGCGAGGCGGAGGCGTCCAGCGTGTACGTCATCGGCAGCAGCAGCGCCACGGTGAGCGCCGGCCCGATGCCCGGCAGCACGCCCACGAGCGTGCCGACGAACACGCCGAGGAACGCGTACATCAGGTTGGTCCAGGTCCACGCCTCGGTGAACCCGTGCAGCAAGCCTTCCAGGCCGGTCACACGTCACCTCCGAACGGGCCGTTCGGCAGCGGCACCTGCAGCACCCAGACGAACAGGGCGTACGTGGCCGAGGCCACCGCGAGCGCGATGATCCCGTCGCGGACCGGCCGGCGCGCGCCGAGCAGGGTGGCGGCGCCCCAGAACAGCACGGTCGCGGCGATCACGTACCCGGTGAGGTTCAGCAGCAGCGCGTGCACCACGGCCACGGCGACGATGCCGGCCACTCGCACCGCGGCCGGGCCCGGGCGCTCGGCCGGCGCCTCCCCGTCGGTGTCCGGCCGCGCCGAGCCGGACCGTACGACGCCGACGATCAGCCCCGCCGCGACCAGGGTGAGGAACGCGCCCACCATGTACGGGAAGAAGCGCGGCCCGATCGCCAGCTGCCCGGGTGTGATCCGGATCGTGGGCGTGTCCAGCAGCACGTAGATCCCGGCGGCCAGGAGGAGCCCGGCCACGCCGAGCTCCCCCCGGTTACGAAACCACCTCATACCGCCACCGCCGCTAGAGCTCCACTCCACTGCCAACGGAGCCAAGTCACGACGCGGCCAGCCCCAGCTCGTCGAGGGTCTTGCGGATGTTCTGCTCCTCGGTGGCGAACCACTTGGCGAACTCGTCACCCGCCATGAACTCGTCGCTCCAGCCCTTCTCCTTGAGCTGGTTCTTCCACTCCTGCGTGCCGTGCATGGCGGTGATCATGTCGATCACCTTCTTCTTGTCCTCCGGCTTCAGGCCGGCCGGGGCGACCACGCAGCGCCAGTTCGTGAACTCGACGTCGTAGCCCTGCTCCTTGACGGTCTTGACGCCGGGCAGCATCGGGTCCTGCTGCGGACTCGTGACCGCGAGCGGGCGCATCTTGCCGGACTTGATGTGCTCGGCGAACTCGCCGATGCCGGACGCGCCGGCCTTGACCTTGCCGCCGAGGATGGCGGCCACGGCCTCGCCGCCGCCGGAGTGCGCGACGTAGTTGATCTGCTTCGGGTCGACGCCGACCTCCTTGGCCAGCAGGCCGAGGAACAGGTGGTCGCCCGAGCCCACCGAGCCGGCCGCGATCGGCACGCCCTTCGGGTCCTTCTTGAACTCCTCGACCAGGTCCTTGAAGGTCTTGATCGGCGAGTCGGCCGGCACCACGATCACGTCGGCCTCGCCGATCAGCTTGGCGATCGGCGTGACCGCCTCCATGCCGACCTTGGAGCCGTTGGTGACGACGCCGCTGATCGTCGCCAGCCCGGTGGCCATCAGCTGGTCCGCCTGGCCCTTCTTGCCGGGCATCTGGGCCAGCGCGATCGTGCCGGAGGCACCCGGCACGTTCAGCACCTCGGCGCCACGGGCCAGCTTCTCCTTCTGGATCGTCTCCTGCATGGCCCGCGCGGTCTGGTCGAAGCCACTGCCGGGGGCGGCGCCCGCGATCAAGGTGACGCGCTCGTCGAAGCGCTCCCCGCCGCCGGCGCCACCACCGCCGCCTCCGCCGGTGCCACAACCGGCGGCCAGGGCCAGCGCGGCGACCGCCGTGAAGATCTTGCCGTATGTCCGCACCGCTGATCTCTCCCTTGTCGTGTCCACCCCGATTGCGCCGCGGGGAGGATCCCGCGGCGGCGATCACCTAGCTAGGAGGCGTACCTGGCCTCCAGCCGCTGGAACTCCGCCAGCGCCACCAGCTCGTCACGCTCGGCGAAGGCCGCCATCGGCACCCCCGCACCGGCCGTGCTGCCGGTCTCCTTGAGCTCCTTGGCCACCGCCCGCATCGCGGCCATCGCGGCGCGCTGCAGGTCGGACGGCGCGATCATGAGCTTGTAGCCGGCCGCCTCGAGCTCGCCGGCGGGCAGCTGCGGGGTCTTGCCGCCCGCGAACATGTTGATCAGCAGCGGCACGTCCAGCGCGGCGCCGATCCGGACGATCTCCTCGCGGCTCGTCGGCGCCTCCACGAACAGCACGTCCGCGCCCGCCTCCACGTACCGCGCGCCCCGCTCCAGCGCGGCGTCCAGGCCGTCGGTCGCGATCGCGTCGGTGCGCACGATCAGCACGGTGTCGTCGTCGATACGGGCGTCCGTGGCGGCGCGGATCTTGCCGCACATCTCCGCGGTGGAGATCAGCGCCTTGTCGTCGTAGTGTCCGCACTTCTTCGGCGTGACCTGGTCCTCGATGTGCAGCGCGGCGACCCCGAGGCGTTCGAACTCGCGGACCGTACGGCGGGTGTTGAGCGCGTTGCCGTAGCCGGTGTCGGCGTCGGCGATCACCACGATGCCGGTCTCCGCCACCGCGTCGACGACCTCGCGGATCCGGCCGAGCACCTCGGTCATGGTGAGCAGCCCGAGATCCGGCACCCCGCCGCTGCGCGCCACGGCGCCGCCGCTCACGTACAGCGCGCCGAAGCCGGCGGCCGCCGCGATGCGGGCGGACAGTCCGTCGTACACGCCCGGTGCGACGACGATGCCCGGTTGCCTCAGCATCGTGCGCAAGGCGCGCGCACCAGCGCCGTTCATGCGGGTGAAGCCTCCTGTGAGCCGTTGATCGCGCCGCGATTGGAACGCGATTCCGGCGAGGCTAAACGTCGTGCATACACGTATGCAATAGTGCGGAAACACTCCAGGCGTCGTGTTACCGGCTTGTGATCAAGCGGTTGGGGAGGGGGCGCGACGGCTCAGGAGGAGGCGAGCGTGCGGGATCGCCGTGGCAGCAAGGCGAACGCGCCGAGATAGAGCAGCGCGGCCACGACCAGCAGGCCCTTGTACCCGATGACCAGCGCGAGGTACTCCAGGCAGCCGCCCGCCATCGCGCCGAGCAGGTTCGCGCCGAACGCCGTGGTCGCGTCGGTGCTCTCCGCGAACCGTTTGGCGAAGACCACGTTCGCCGCGAAGATCGGCAGGAACGCGACCGTCACCGCCGCCACCGCGCGCAGCGGCACCGGCAGGCCGAGCAGCCAGTCGTTCGGCACCAGCCAGGCCAGCGCCAGTCCGGCGGCCAGCACCCCGTACATCACCGGCAACGGCGGCGTGCGGAACCGGCGCGTCACCTCCACCGCCGCCAGCACCGCGACGAGCACCCCGGCGAACACGATCGCGTTCACCACCCAGGTGGTGCCGAACAGCAGCGCGAACCCGGTGACGCTCTTCGTCTCCAGCAGCAGGAAGCCCACGCCGAGCAGGAACAGGTCCGCGTACGGGCGCATGCGCCGCAGCGGCCCCGCCACCGCGCGCACCGCGAACAGGCTGGCCAGCAGGATCAGGCCGATGGTGATCAGGTACAGGGCCGGCAGCGTGCCCTCTTTGAGGTACAGGAACGGCCGGTCGTCGTCGGCCGGCGCGGGTGTCTCGGTGGTGGCGCCGGCCCAGGCCACCTGGCCGCAGCGCTGCGCGTCGGCGGTGACGCCGCCGGTGATCACGGCCTGCTGCCCGGTCTCGGTGACGATGTCCACGCAGGGCCGGTGCCCGAACGCCTGCTCCACCGTGCTGGCCAGCCGGTCGACCAGCCACCCCTCCCGGTAGTAGTTGTACATGGAGAAGGTGCCGCCGGGGTTGAGGTGGTCCCGCGCCGCGCGCGCCGCCTCCTCGGTGAACAGGTAGCTCTCCAGCCGCAGCGAGCTGGCCCCGGAGACGAGGGTGAGCGAGTCGGGCAGCGCGAAGAGGATCAGGTCGTACTTCTCCTCGCTGCGTTCCAGGAACGCGCGGCCGTCGGTGATGTGCGTGGTGACCCGCGGGTCCGCGTACGGCCGGTCCGGGTGGTCGTCGCCGAGCTCGCGCAGCTTCGGGTCGATCTCCACCGCGTCCACCTTCGTGGCGCCCTTGGACAGCGCGATCGCCACGTCGGTGCCGCTGCCCGCCCCGACGATCAGCACGCTCTCCGGGGCGCCGGCGTGCCGCTCGTACGGCAGCGCGTACTGCCGCTGCCAGCGCAGCCGGTTCTCCGCCGGCGAGGCCTGCTGGTGCGGGATGCCGTTCACCCGGATGTCGGTGACCTCGGTGCCCTCGGCCTGCGCCTTCGCGGTGGTGACCTTGTAGTACGGGGACCAGAGCGCGCCCGCGGTGAGCGTCTCCGACAGCAGCAGGCCCACGATGGCCGCCGTGGGCGCGACGACGAGCAG
>WHSL01000373.1 GCA_009380095.1 Streptosporangiales bacterium
CATCACGGAGGTCGAGCGCGGGCACGACCACGACGCCGACCCGATCGTCTTCTCCTGCGCGCACACGCCCGGCCGCATCGATCTCGGCGCCTTCTCCAGGCGCCGGCCCATCAACGCGGAGTCCTCCGGAACCGTGATGGGTTAGCCGGCGAACGCGTCCACGGTCTCGGCGCAGAAGACCTTGAGGTCGGCGGGCTTGCGGCTGGTGACGAGGGTGTTGGGCCCGGCCGTGCAGACCTGGACCTCCTCGTCCACCCAGGTGGCGCCCGCGTTGCGCAGGTCGGTGCGGAGGCTCGGGTACGAGGTCATGGTGCGGCCCCGTACGACGTCCGCCTCGATCAGCGTCCACGGCGCGTGGCAGATCGCGGCGACCGGCTTGCCCGCCTCGAAGAAGCCCTTGACGAAGGCGACCGCCTCCGGCTCCGTCCGCAGCAGGTCGGGGTTGGCCACCCCGCCGGGCAGCACGAGCCCGTCGAACCCGTCCGGCCCGACCTCGCCGGCCACCACGTCCACGTTGAACGTGTCCGCCTTGTCGAGGTGGTCGAACGCCTGGACGGCGCCCCGCTGGGTGGAGACGAGCCGCGGCTCACCCCCGGCCTCGCGGACCGCGCGCCACGGCTCGGTCAGCTCGATCTGCTCGGCGCCCTCCGGCGCCACCAGGAACGCCACGGTCTTTCCGCGCAGCGTGTCCGCCATGACTCCTCCCCCCGTCGGAGATTCATGTCCTCCCGGCCACGCTGCCCGCCGCGGGCCGGGTCACACGTCGCCGCCCCCGAAACGCCGGGCCACCCGCATCTCCAGGACCCGCAGCAGCGTCGTCGGCGCCACCGCGATGAGGGCGATGAGGAGGACCCCGCCGACGATGTCCTCCATCTGGGCGAGGACGACATTGCGGAGGAGCTCGTACCCGAGGCCGGAGACGCCGGTGAACATCTCCGCGATGATCAGCCCGAGAAAGGTGAGGCCGAACGTGAGCCGGAGCGCTGTGGCGATGGCCGGCAGCGCGGCGGGCAGCACCACCGTGCGGACCACCGGCCAGGTGCCCATCCGCAGGCTCGCCGCCAGCTTCAGCGGCGCCAGCGGTGTCCCGGCGGTGGCGTTCAGCGTCATCAGCACCATCGGGATGACCCCGGAGAAGAACGCGAACCCGATCTGGCTCGCCTCCCCCAGCCCCAGGAACACCAGGAAGAGCGGGAACAGCACGATCTTGGGGATGCTGTAGACCGCGTACACGACCGGCGAGAACACGTCGGTCCAGAAGCGGGAGAGCCCGATCAGGAAGCCGATCGCCCCGCCCACCGCCACCACGAGCAGCCACGACACGCTGAGCCGCAGCAGGGTGTCGGCGGTGCTCTCCTGGAAGCGAGTGGCGTCCAGGTTGAGCAGCAGCCGGTCCACGGTCTGGCCGGGCCCGGGGAAGACCGAGCTGTTCAGCGCCGCCGCGGCGATCGTCCAGCCGGCCACGAGCAGCACAGCGAGCAGGACCGGCGGGAGCAGCCGCCGCAGCCCGCCCCGCCCGCGGGGGCCGCGCAGGATCGGGTCGATGATCATCGTTGCCGCCAATCGAGCCGGCTCAGCACCGCGCCCACGCCGAGGTTGAGCACCAGCGCGACGAGGCAGATGAGCAGGATTCCGGCGTACATGTCCACGGTGTGGAAGGTGTGGTACGCCTGCGAGATGAAGTGCCCGAGGCCCCGGGTGGCGAGGATGAACTCGGTGGCGAGGACGGCGATGGTCGCGTACACGAGGCCGAGGCGCAGGCCCGCGGCGATGTCCGGCACCGCCGCGGGCAGCAGGATCTTGGTGAGGTGCGCCCGCCGGCCGAGCCGGTTGGCGCGGGCCAGCTTGTCCACCGCGACCGGCACCGAGCGGAACCCGATGAGCGCGTTCGCGATGATCACCACCACGCTGAACGCCGTGGCCAGCAGCAGGATCGGCACCGGCCCGGTGCCGAACAGCACCACCAGGATGGGATAGACCGCGAACGTGGGGATCGCGTAGTAGATGTTCAGGTACGGCTGCAGCGCGTCGCTCCACCACGGGGAGCGCCACAGCAGCAGCCCGACGGCGACCCCGAGCACCGCCGCCGCGGCGAAGCCCGCCGCGATCAGGCCCAGCGTGGGGAGCAGTTGCCGAGTCAGGAACGCGGGGTCGGTGACGAGCTCGGCGGCGCGGCCGGCCATCACCGTCACCGGCACCAGGTCCACCGTGCTGATCAGCCCCAGCCGGCTGGCCGCCTCCACGGTGAGCACGCCGGCGACCACGAGCAGGATGGACCACCCCGTCGAGGTCAGCCCGCCGACACGGTCCGGCCGCGGCCGGACGTAGCGGGGGATGCCGGTGCTCATGGCGCCCCTGCTCATGGCGCCCCTGCTCATGGCGCCACCATCATCGCCGTCCGCGCCTCGTCGCGGATCAGCGCCCAGATCCGGTCGATCAGCCCGCGCGCCTCCTCCGAGGACGGCACGCCCTGGTCGCGCGGGCGCGGCAGCGGCACCGGGATCTCGTCGAGCACCCGGCCCGGCCGCGCGCTCATCACCAGCACCCGGTCCGAGAGCAGCACCGCCTCCTGGATGCTGTGCGTGATGAACAGCACCGCGCAGGTGGACCGCTCCACCACCCGGAGCAGCTCGTGCGACATCAGCAGCCGGGTCTGCTCGTCGAGCGCGCCGAACGGCTCGTCCGCGAGGATCAGGTCGGGGCCGGTGGAGAACGCCCGCGCGATCGCCACCCGCTGGCGCATCCCGCCGGAGAGCTGCGCCGGGTGATGCGCGGCGAAGTCGGCGAGGCCGACCGTGCCGAGCAGTTCCCGCGCCCGCACCCGGCGCTCCGCCTTGCCCACGCCGCGGCTCTCCAGCGCGAACGCCACGTTGTCGAGCACCGTACGCCAGGGCAGCATGGCGGCGTCCTGGAAGATGATGGCCGTCTCGTCGCGCGGGCCGGTCAGGGGCGCGCCGCCGACCTTCACGGACCCGGAGCCGGGGCTCTGCAGGCCGCCGATGATCTCCAGCAGCGTGGACTTGCCGCACCCGCTCGGGCCCACGACGGACACGAACTCGCCCGCGCCGACGGTCAGCGACACGTCGCTCAGCGCCCGTACGGCCCCGAACTCCTTGCCCACCCCGCCGACCTCGATCAGCG
>WHSL01000386.1 GCA_009380095.1 Streptosporangiales bacterium
CTCCGATGCTGGTAATCTTTCTGCGTCCCCGGACTTACGGTCCGCGGGCGTGCCGCCCCCTTAGCTCAGGGGAGAGAGCAACGGCCTCCGGAGCCGTGTGCGCAGGTTCGAATCCTGCAGGGGGCACCTTGCACTGAGACGTGAAAACGGCCACTTATCAGGCAAATACGCCTGACGAGCGGCCGTCGTCGTTCCGCCACCTCCGACGCCCCACGGCCGCTTTCAGTAACGGCTGGAGTGGCTGCTCACGACGGATTCCTTGATCGGAAGTGACGGGGTACGTTCCCCGCGATGGCGATAAGTGCGGCGGTTCGCAGTACTTTGACCCTCAGCCTCCTGGCCGCGAGTCAGGTGGTCCTGTTACTCGACGCGACGATCATCAACGTCGCCCTGGCCAGCATTCAGCGGGACCTGCACACATCCCCGGCCGAGCTCTCCTGGGTGGCCAACGCGTACACCCTGGTGTTCAGCGGCCTTCTGTTGCTCGAGGGCCGAGCGGGCGACATCCTCGGCCATCGGCGGGTCTTCACCGCGGGGGCCGCGCTGTTCACCGTCGCCTCGCTCGTCGGCGGGCTCGCGTACGACACCGAGTTGCTCCTCCTCGCGCGCCGCGCAGCGGGCCGGTGCCGCACTCGCCGGCCCCGGCTCGCTGGCGCTGATCGCGACCGGGTTCCCCGACGAAGGCGCCAGGAACCGGGCGTACGCCGTCGTCACGAGTGCGGGCAGCATCGGCATGGTGCTCGGCCTGGTCGTGGCGGGCTGCTCATCGAGTGGGGGACGTGGCGGTGGACGTTCTTCATCAACGTGCCCGTCGGGGTCGCCGTGGCGGTGCTCTCCCGGTGGTGTCTGCACGAGTCCCCGCGGCTCAGGGCCGCTTCGACGTGGCCGGGGCGCTCATGGTGACCGCGGGGATGACGCTCCTCGTCTACGGGGTCGTGCGCGCCGCCGTGTCCGGTTGGGGAGACCGGCTGGTCGTCGCCGCACTCACTGCGGCGGTGGTTCTGCTGGCCCTGTTCGTCGCCGCGGAGGCGCGGGCCCGGCAGCCGATCATGTCGCTGGGGCTGCTGCGTGACCGAAACCGCGCGGGCGCCTGCATCATGCGGCTGCTTCTCACAGCCGCGATGAGCGGCATGATGTTCTTCCTGACCCTCTATGTCCAAGGGGTCCTCGGGTACGGCCCGCTGGAGACCGGGCTGGCCTACCTCCCCACCACGCTCACCGTGATCGCCGCGAACCGGGCCGTGCCGGGGCTGCTGCTGCGCGTCGGGCCGATGAAGGTGATGGTGGCCGGCTCCGTGCTCGCCATCATCGGGATGGCGTGGCTGACGCAGATCTCGGCGACGAGCACGTACGTGTCCACGATCCTCGGCCCCGTGCTGCTCTTCGGCGCGGGCCACGGGCTGGTGTCGGGGTGGCGGCGACGGCGGTGGCCATGACCGATCTGCCCGCCGGCGAGCATGGCAGCGCGTCCGGCCTCATCCAGACCATGCAGGTCGGCGTGCCGCTGGGGATCGCCGTACTCGTCGCCGTCTACGAGACCGTGGACGGGACCCGCGTCCAGTCGCTGGCCGGAGCGTTCACCGGCGCCCTGGTTCTTTCCCTGCTCATGCTCGCCACGGCCTTGACCGTCTTCCGCACTCGGAGGAGACCATGCATATAACCCACATCGTCCATCGAGCAGTGCAGCTCGCTCCGGACGAGCCGGTCACGGTGTACGGCGATCGGTTCCGTACGGCACGCGAACAGGCCGACCGGGTGGCCCGCCTCGCCGGAGCCCTCCGGGAGTACGGCGTTCGCGACGGTGAACACGTGGGAATGCTCGCCCTCGGCTCGGACCGCTACATCGAGTTCTTCCTGGCCACGGCGTGGGCGAACGGGGTGTTCCACCCGGTCAACCCCGCGTGGACCACGCCGGAAGTGATCTACGGGCTGGCCGAGTCCCGGACCGAGAGATCCTCTTCATCGACGACGCGTTCCTGGACCGTCTGACGGAGATCAGGGAGGCCTGTCCCGAGCTGCGCGAGGTCATCCACGTCGGCGACGGGCCACCGCCGGCCGGCATGTCCGGAATCGAGGAGCTGATCGCGCGTACGGAGCCGGTCGAGGACGCTCGCCGGGGCGGTGAGGCCCCCGCCGGCATCGTCTACACCAGCGGAACGACCGGACGCTCCAAGGGCGTCGTGGTCAGCCACAATGCACTGGTCCATCCAGCGTTGATCCTGCCGGCGAGGGTTCCGTGTCACGGCGTCCACGGCGGACACATACTGATCACGTCGAACTTCTCCTCGATCTCCATGCTGGTGACCTGGGGCGGCCCGCGCTCGGCGCCGAGGTGCGGATCATCGACGAGGACGGCGTGGAGGTGCCGCGGGGCAAGGTCGGGGAGATCATCGTCCGCACCGGCGGCATGATGCTCGGCTACTGGAACAAGCCCGAGGAGAC
>WHSL01000147.1 GCA_009380095.1 Streptosporangiales bacterium
ACTAGGCCGTGTCCGACGAGGTTCGTCGGACACGGCCTAAGGTGCTGCTCGCAGGCCTAAGCAGGCATGGGCGTCACTTCTTCTGCGTGAGACCTGTCGGGTTGAGGTGGCCGATGTTTCCGCTCTCGGTGCCGTCGCCCGGATCGATGATGCAGTCGATGAGGGCGGGGACGCCGGCCGCGATGGCCTCGCGGAGGGTGGAGGCCACCTCGTCGGGGGTGGTGGCCTGGTAGCCCTTGCCACCGAAGGCCTGGATCATCAGGTCGTGGCGGGCCTTGAGGTAGGTGGGAGCCGGGTCGCCGGTCGGCGAGACCTCATCACCGCGGTAGACGCCGCTGTTGTTGAGGACGACGGTGATCACCGGCAGGTTGTACCGGCAGATCGCCTCGAGCTCCATACCGCTGAAGCCGAAGGCACTGTCGCCCTCGATGGCGACGACCGGCTCACCGGTCTCCACCGCGGCGGCGATGGCGTAGCCCATACCGATGCCCATGACGCCCCACGTGCCGCTGTCGAGGCGATGGCGCGGCACGGACATGGGAATGGTGTTGCGGGCGAGGTCCAGTGCGTTGGCGCCCTCGTTGACGACGTACGCGTTGGGGTTCTCGGCCAGCACGTCGCGGATGGACTGCAGCGCGCCCAGGAACTTCATGGGGTGGGCGGCCTTCGCGGCCTCGAGGCGCTTGGCCATCTTGGCGACGTTGGCCTCGGACTTGGCACCGAGCTCTTCGCGCCAGGCGGCCGGGGTGGTGATCTGGCCGGGCTTGGCGCGCTCGGCCAGGGCGTCCATGACGGAGCCGACGTCGCCGACGAGGGGGGCGGCGATGGGCTGGTTGCTGTCCATCTCGTTGGCGGCGATGTCGACCTGGATGAACTTCGCGTCCGGGCTCCACTGGGGCGCGTCGCCGTGGCCGAGAAGCCAGTTGAGGCGGGCGCCGACGAGCATGACGACGTCGGCGCGCTTCAGCGCCAGCGAACGCGCGGTCGCGACGGACTGCGGGTGGTCGTCGGGCAGCAGGCCCTTGGCCATCGACATCGGCACGTACGGAATGCCGCTGGACTCCACGAAGGCGCGGATCTGCTCGTCCGCGCGGGAGTACGCGGCGCCCTTGCCGAGCACGATCAGCGGCCGCTCGGCGCCGGCCAGCAGGTCGATCGCCCGGTCCACCGCATCCGGCCCGGGGATCTGCTTGGGAGCCGCGTCGACGAGCTCCCACACCGAGGACGCACCCTTCTCCGCGTCGATGACCTCACCGAGGACGGCGGCCGGGATGTCCAGGTAGACACCACCGGGCCGCCCGGAGGCCGCCGTACGGATGGCGCGGGCGATACCCCGGCCGATGTCCTCGGCCCTCGAGACACGGAAGGCCGCCTTGGCGAACTGTTTGGCAGCTTGGAGCTGGTCCATCTCCTCGTAGTCGCCGCGCTGGAGGTCGACCAGGTGGCGCTCGCTGGAGCCGGAGATCTGCACCATCGGGAAACAGTTGGTGGTGGCGTTGGCCAGGCCGACGAGCCCGTTGAGGAAGCCCGGGGCGGACACCGTGAGGCAGATGCCGGGTTTCTGGGTGAGGAAGCCGGCCGCGGCGGCGGCGTGCGCGGCGTCGCTCTCGTGCCGGAAGCCGATATAGCGGATCCCGTTCGCCGGGGCGAGGCGGGCGAGGTCGGTGATGGGGATGCCCACCACCCCGTAGATGGTCTCAACCCCGTTGAGTTTCAGCGCGTCTACGACCAGGTGGATTCCATCGGTCTGCGCGGCCTGTTCGCCGTCCATCCCCGTGGTCGCCGGTGTGGCAGCGTGGGTCATCGTCCGCCTCCTCCTTGGAGGGTCGTGGCTTTCGGAGGGTAGTGAGCTTCGTCTTCCCAGTGCGGTCAGCCCGACACAAGCATTGTATGCAGTATGCCCAATCTAGGCGTTCCCTCGGGCCTGTAGACGGTATACAGTATGGCGAAATCGCGGTCCAGCCTCATCAAGGCGGTGATCCCGTGCAGTACCTCCGCGACTGGAACGGACGCACTTACCGCGTGGGCGAGAGCGCCGAGCGGCTCACCGGACACTCCCGGGGATATCTCCTGCTCAGCGCCGCCGTCGCGATGGCCGGAGCCGGTGCCCTGCAGTATGGGTACGGCGCCGCGGTCCCGGCGATCGCGGAGATGCGCGGCTGGTCCACCGGGGGCGTGCTGGCGGTGCTGGCCGTCTGGACCGTCTTCCAGGCGGGCACCGCGTTCCCCACCGCGCTCCTCCGCGAGCGGGGCGCCCTCTCCCCCCGCCACGCACTGCTGGCCGGGGCCGCCTGCTGCCTGGCCGGGCCGCTCGCGCTGGCGTACGCGCCCGGCGCCCTGCTCGCCGGTGCGGGCTACGCCGTCCTCGGCGGCATCGGCGCCGGCCTGGTCTACGCGACCTGCACCTGCACCGTGGCCAAGTGGTTCCCCGAGCGGAAGGCCACCCGGGTCGGGCAGATCACCGGCGCCTTCGGGTACGGCTGTGTCCCGCTGGCGGCCGCGTTCGTCCTCGCCCCCGGTTCCACTGGGAGCCTGCTCGTCCTCATGGGCCTGCTGGCCGCCGGCTCCGTGCTGGCCGCCGCCCTGATCCTGCGCGACCCGCCCACGGACTGGTGGCCGGAACACATCGACCCGCGCAGCTGGGCCGCGAGCAAGAAGCTCAACCCCGAGCTGGCCGGCAACGCCCCGGCCGTACGGCAGTACACCGCGGCGGAGACGGTGGCCAGCCCGCCGTTCCCCGCGATCTACACCGTGCTGGTCATCGCCAGCGCGGTGTCCATATTCAACGCCGCTTATCTGACCACCTACGCGCTCGGGCACGGCCTGGCACCGCTCGCCGTCACCGTTGCGATCGTGCTGCTCATCGCCGGCAACGGCGGCGGCCGGGCGCTGGCGATGGCGATCTCCGACCGCCTCGGCCGGACGCGGACGCTGGCGTACGTGCTCGCCCTGCTCGGGGCCGGGCAGCTCATGCTCGCCGCCGCGGAGTCCCCTGCCGCCATGGCCGCCGCCGCGGCCGTGGCCGGGCTCGGCGGTGGAGCGTTCTACCCGCTGTTCGCCCAGCTCGCCCGGGAGTACTTCGGTGAGCGCGGAACGGACACCAATCACGCGCTGGTCTACAGCGGCAAAGCAGTCGCCGGCCCGCTCGGCATCGTGTTCGCGGCGGTGGCCGTCCCCCAGTGGGGCACCACCGCCGCCTTCGCGCCGGCCGGGCTGCTGGTGCTGGCGGCGGCTGTGGCGGTACGGAGCCTCCGCCAGCCGGGGCGTCCCCAGACCCTGGCCGGGAGGTGAGCCGCAGTTTCCCCGGTCCACCGCATCTCTGGACAATCACCGTGGAAGCACGCAACCATAGGTGCAATCCATATCGTATGCAGTATGTGGTGGACCGGATTCGTCAACCGGTTCAACATGAGGAGCTGACGAGGCAGATGGCCCAGAATGACACCCCCAGGACGATGAACCAGACCATGTACGAGTGAAAGGCCGACGATGAGCAACGGAAACACGAAGGCCCTGCAGGGCGTCCGCGTCCTCGACATGACCCACGTGCAGTCCGGCCCGTCGGCCACGCAGATCCTGGGCTGGCTGGGTGCCGACGTCGTCAAGGTGGAGGCTCCCGGGGGTGACATCACCCGGCGGCAGCTCCGGGACCTCCCGGACGTGGACAGCCTCTACTTCACGATGCTGAACTGCAACAAGCGCAGCGTCACGCTGAACATGAAGTCCGACCGCGGCAAGGAGATCTTCACCGAGTTGGTGAGGCGCTCGGACATCATGGTGGAGAACTTCGGCCCCGGCGCCGTGGACCGGATGGGCTTCACCTGGGAGCGGCTGCAGGAGATCAACCCACGGCTGATCTACGCCTCCATCAAGGGCTTCGGCCCGGGCCGGTACGCGGACTACAAGGCGTACGAGGTGATCGCGCAGGCCATGGGCGGCTCGATGAGCACCACCGGCTTCGAGGACGGCCCGCCGCTGGCCACCGGTGCGCAGATCGGCGACTCCGGCACCGGCATCCACACCGTGGCCGGCATCCTCGCCGCCCTCTACCAGCGGGAGGCCACCGGGCGCGGGCAGCGGGTGCAGGTGGCGATGCAGCACGCGGTGCTGAACCTGTGCCGGGTGAAGCTGCGCGACCAGCAGCGGCTGACGCACGGCGCGCTCGCCGAGTACCCGAACGAGGACTTCGGCGACGAGGTGCCGCGGTCGGGCAACGCCTCGGGCGGCGGCCAGCCGGGCTGGGCCGTGAGATGCGCCCCCGGCGGGCCGAACGACTACATCTACGTGATCGTGCAGCCGCCCGGCTGGGCGCCGATCGCCAAGCTGATCGGCCGGCCGGAGCTCGCCGAGGACCCGGAGTGGGCCACCCCGGAGGCGCGGCTGCCCAAGCTGGACAAGATGTTCCAGCTCATCGAGGAGTGGAGCATCAGGCAGAGCAAGAGCCACGCGCTGGCCGAGCTCAACGCCCTCGGTGTACCGTGCGGCCCGATCCTCTCCACCAGGGAGCTGATCGAGGACACGTCGCTGGCCGAGAACGAGATGATCGTCGACGTCGATCATCCCGAGCGCGGCACCTTCAAGACGGTGGGCAGCCCGCTGAAGCTGTCCGACTCGCCGGTGGACGTCGTACGGTCACCACTGTTGGGCGAGCACAACCAGGAGATCTACGCGGAGCTCGGCCTCACTCCCGAGGACGTGACCGGGCTGAAGACGGACGGAGTGATCTGAGTGGGCGACGCACAGGTGGTGCGCGAGGTCCTGGGGAAGGCCAAGGCCGAAGGCCGTACCGCACTGACCGCGCCTGAGGGCAAGCGGATCTGCGACGCGTACGGCATCCCCACGCCCGACGAGGCGCTCGCGACCTCCGCCGACGACGCGGTCACCCGCGCCGTGGAGATCGGCCTGCCGGTGGTCATGAAGATCGTCTCGCCGGACATCCTGCACAAGACGGATGCGGGCGGCGTGCTGGTCGGCGTGGACTCGGTGGCCGACGTCAGGGTCGGCTACGAGTCGATCGTCGACAACGCCCGCGCGCATGACCCGCAGGCCCGCATCGAGGGCGTGCAGATCCAGGCCATGGTCGGCGGCAAGGACGCCACCGAGGTGATCGTCGGTACCGTCACCGACGACACGTTCGGCAAGATCGTGGCGTTCGGCCTCGGTGGTGTGCTGGTCGAGGTGCTGAAGGACGTCACGTTCCGGATGGCCCCGGTCAGCGGTGACGAGGCCTCGGCGATGCTGGAGGACATCAAGGCCGCGGAGATCCTGCACGGCGTACGCGGCGCCAAGCCGGCCGACTCCGCCGCGCTGGCCAAGGTCATCAAGGCCGCCTCCGACCTGGTGACGGACTTCCCCGAGCTGGCCGAGGTCGACCTCAACCCGGTCTTCGCCGGGCCGGACGGCGCGGTCGCCGCGGACGTCCGGATGATCCTCTCCGACGGCTCCGAGACCCCGCGGGTGCGGCTGACGCGGGACGAGATCCTGGAGAAGATGAACCGGATCTTCCACCCCCGGTCCATCGCGGTCATCGGCGCCTCCGACCAGGCCGGCAAGATCGGCAACTCGGTCATGAAGAACCTGGTGGACGGCGGCTACGCGGGCGCGATCTACCCGATCAACCCGAAGGCCAGCGAGATCCTCGGCCTCACCGCGTACCCGAGCATCGGGGACGTGCCGGGTGACGTGGACGTGGCGGTCTTCGCCGTACCGGCGAAGTTCGTACCCGCCGCGCTCGAGCAGGTCGGCGAGAAGGGCGCGGCCGGGGCGATCATGATCCCGTCCGGCTTCGCCGAGACCGGCGAGGTGGAGCTGCAGGAGCAGGTCAAGGAGATCGCGCAGCGGCACGGCGTCCGCATGCTCGGCCCCAACATCTACGGCTACTACTACACGCCGGAGAACCTCTGCGCCACGTTCTGCACCCCGTACGACGTCAAGGGCGGGGTCGCGCTGACCTCGCAGAGCGGTGGCATCGGGATGGCCATCCTGGGCTTCGCCCGAACCACGAAGATGGGCGTGTCCTCGATCGTCGGCCTGGGCAACAAGGCCGACGTCGACGAGGACGACCTGCTCACATTCTTCGAGGAGGACGAGAACACCCAGTGCGTCGCGATGCACCTGGAGGACCTGAAGGACGGGCGGGCGTTCGTCGAGGCGGCGCGGAGGATCGTACGCAAGAAGCCGGTCGTCGTGCTGAAGGCCGGGCGCACCGACATGGGCGCGCGGGCCGCGGGCTCGCACACCGGCGCGCTGGCCGGTGACGACCGGGTGTACGACGACATCCTGCGCCAGGCCGGCGTGGTCCGCGCCCCCGGGCTGCACGACATGCTGGAGTACGCACGGTCGCTGCCGATCATGCCGACGCCCAAGGGCGAGAACGTCGTCATCATCACCGGCGCCGGCGGGTCCGGCGTGCTGCTGTCCGACGCGTGCGTGGACAACGGGCTGACGCTGATGGACATCCCGCCGGACCTGGATGAGGCGTTCCGCGCCTACATCCCGCCGTTCGGCGCGGCCGGCAACCCGATCGACATCACCGGCGGTGAGCCGCCCTCCACGTACGAGAACACGATCCGGCTGGGGCTGAAGGACCCGCGCGTACACGCGCTGATCCTCGGCTACTGGCACACGATCGTGACGCCGCCGATGGTCTTCGCGGAGCTGGCGTCCCGCGTCGTGGCCGAGTGCCGCGCCCAGGGGATCGACAAGCCGGTCGTGGCCTCGCTGGCGGGCGACACCGAGGTCGAGGAGGCTTCCCAGGTCCTGTTCGACAACGGCATCATCGCGTACCCGTACACAACCGAGCGGCCGGTGGCCGTGCTCGGCGCCAAGTACCGCTGGGCGCGAGCCGCGGGACACCTGGGCTGAGGGGGGCGTCCGGCAGCGCCGGGCGAGACCACGAGACAGCCACGGACCTAGCAGCACCGGGGAGATGGGAGCGGCCAACCGACTTTCGTTCGTCGGCCCGAGCGACCGATCACGGGCCGCCACCGTACGTACGTTCGTACGGGGCGGACCCCCGGCCACCCGAGGGCGACCTCCCGAATGTCAGCAGGGGGCGAACCGACTGCTTCGACGATGTTGGAGGTTACGAACGTGGACTCCACGCAACCCCCTGCCGCGCCACCGCCTGCAGGGGAGGCGAGCGGCTCCGAGGTGAAGGAGGAGCGCGTCTGGAAGGCGGGCGGCCTCGAGCCGATGCCGATCCGGAAACTCCCCGCTGCTCCGCCGTCCATGCACATCATCGGCCCGACCGTGTTCCTGCTCGCGCTGGGCGTGGGCATGGGCGAGTCCTACATGTGGCCACGGCTGGTCCTGGTCTTCGGGCCGGAGATCCGCTGGCTGTTCCTGATCGGCGTCTCCCTGCAGGCCGTGGTGATGCTGGAGATGGCCCGCTATGCGATGGCCACCGGCGAGAGCATCTTCAGCGGCGCGGCACGTGTGTTCAAGCCACTGATGTGGTTCTTCTTCGTCACCGCGATCGCGGTCTATATCTGGCCCGGCCACCTCTCCGCGGGTGCCGGCGCCTTTGAGGACCTGACGGGCATCCCCTGGCAGGTCACGGCCACGATTGGGATGATCTTGGTAGGCGTGCTGTTCACGCTCGCCAGGGTCATCTACGACCTGCTGGAGAAGGTGCTCGGCGTCCTGATCGGCCTGCTGGTCATCGGGACGGCCGTGGCCGCGGCAATCGTGGGCAGCTTCGCCGACCTTGGCGCGACGCTCGCCGGCATGTTCGCGTTCGGGTACTTCCCGGACCAGATGATGACGGCCGCGTGGTTCCCGGTGGTCGTCGGCTCCATCGCGTTCGCCGGTCCGTCCGGCATGCAGCAGATGTGGTACACGCTGCACCTCCGGGAGAGCGGCGCCGGCATGGGCTCGCACATCCCGAAGGTCCGCGGCCTGGCGCACAGTGGCGAGCAGGAGGCCGCCCCGCACCGCGGCTTCATGTTCGACACCGACGACCCGGCCGAGATGGAGAAGTGGAGGGGCTGGCGCCGGTGGGTCACCTTCGACGCCATCGCGCTCTTCTGGGGCGTCACCATGCTCGTCACCATCGCCTTCACGGTGATGGCGATGGCCGCCGCCCAGCTGCAGCCCGGCGTCGTGGAGATCATCGAGAACGGCGAGCGGGACGCGGCCCTTCCGGCCATGGCCGCCGCGTTCGGACAGGCCGGCGGCTCCGTCATGAGCGGGCTGTTCCTCGGCTTCATCTCGCTGATCGGCCTCAACGCCACGCTGGGGCTGTTCGACTCGTTCGCACGCGGCCAGTCGGACATGACCTACTCGCACATCAAGAGTAGTAGGAAGTTCGGGATCTCGAAGCTGTACGGCTTCTTCCTCTGGGGCGTGATCGCGTTCGGGATCGTCATCCTGAACTTCGGTCCCGCCGACGGGCCGGGGGCGATCCTGGACACGCTGGCGTTCCTGTCCACGTTCGCCATGGGGGCGTACTGCGTCACCCTGCTGCTGGTGAACAACCGGATGCTGCCCAAGCCGATCAGGCCGGGCATCGTCACCAACCTGGTCATCGGTTTCGCCGCGGTGTTCTACCTCGGCATGCTCTTCTACAGCGTCCTCGTCTTCGGCGTCTCGGACATGGGCTGAGATGAGTACCGTGATCACATCACGCCCCGCCGGTCTCGGGGAGCTCATGCTCCCCGGGGCCGGCATCGGGGCGTCCACCGGCCTCATGGCCGGTGGCCTCGCTCTCGTCGCCGGTCTCCCCCTCCACCTGGCCGCGGTCCACCTGATCATGCTCGGGTTGCCGATGGCCCTCTTCGGGGGCGGCTACACCCTGCTGTGCGCGCGCGGTACGGCCAAGCCGGGAGCGTTCGGCCCGGCCGCCGTCTACTGGCTCCTCGCGTTCCCGATCGCCCGGATCGTGCACGAGGCCACCGTCCAGCTGTACGTCGTCGGCCGTCCCGGCCTGCCCGAGGCGCTGTGGGCGTTCGCGCTGTACAACGCGCTGTTGTCCACGGGCTTCGCGTTCGGGTTCATCTGGCTGCACGAGAAGCTGATACCGCTGTGGCTGATGCGCATCCGTGGCCACAACCCGCGGGCCGAGGCCCTGCTCGAGGTCTACACCTCCTATGCGTCGATGATCTTCGAGCACCAGCAGCAGCGCGATGCCCTCCGCCGGGCACGGCGCGAGCGCCGCCGCAAGCAGTGAGCGCTCACCCGCTCCATCGATCGACCCGGTCAGCACAGGACCCGGAGGTTCACCGGTATGGATCTGCACGCCTGGGTGTGGTTCGCCACGATCGGCGGCTTGCTCGCCGTCATCCTGGCCGACCTGTACGTGGTGGCCCGCAACCCGCGTGAGCCGTCGTTCCGCGAGTGCCTGGGCTGGGTGACGCTGTACGTGTCGATGGCCGTGGTGTTCGGGCTCGCGATCACCGGCTTGGCGGGCGGCCGCTACGGCGGGGAGTTCTTCGCCGGCTGGATCACCGAGTACTCGCTGAGCGTCGACAACCTCTTCGTCTTCATGATCATCATGAGCCGGTTCGCGGTTCCGCGCAGGAGCCGGCAGAAGGTGTTGTTGATCGGCATCGTGATCGCGTTGATAATGCGTGGCATTTTCATCGCGGTCGGCGCGGCGGCTATCGCCCGATTTGACTGGCTCTTCTATATCTTCGGCGCATTCCTCGTCTACACGGCCTACCGCCTCGTCACGGAGAAAGAAGAGGAGGCCGAATTCTCCGAGAATATCGCGCTGCGCATGGCCAAGCGGGTGCTGCCCGCGACGGGCGAATACCACGACTCGCGGATGACCACGAAGATCGACGGGCGCCGGGTCGTCACGCCGATGCTTATCGTGATGATCGCCATCGGCACGACCGACCTGGTATTCGCGCTCGACTCGATCCCCGCCGTGTTCGGGCTCACCCAGGAGCCGTACCTGGTCTTCACGGTGAACGCGTTCGCCCTGATGGGCCTGCGCCAGCTCTACTTCCTCATCGGAGGCCTGCTGGACCGGCTCGTCTACCTGGGCAAGGGGCTGGCGTTCGTGCTCGCCTTCATCGGGGTGAAGCTCATGTCGGAGGCCGCGCACCACGATGGGGTGCGGTGGGCGCCGGAGGTGCCGATCTCCGTCTCGCTGGGGGTGATCGCCGGCACCCTGGCGGTCACGACCGTGGCCAGCCTGCTCGCCTCGCGGCGCGCCGCGCGGCGGAACGGGCCCGACGCCTCGGCGAGCGGTGGACCTGCGCCGGCCGAGGCGGCGTCGCGCCCACATCCGTGACCTGGGGCGCGTTCGCCTTCAGGAAGTCCTCGATCTCTTCGATGGCGGCGTGGACCTGGGCGCGCTGTGCCGCGCTCAGTGCCACGCCGATCCGGCCGCCGTCGGCGGGCGCCCCCGGAGCGGGGGTCGTCAGCCATTCGGACACGCGTTTCCACAACCCCGGCATCGGGGGCCTCCCAGACGATCTCATCGGCATTCGTGAAAGAGGTCATACGGGCACCTGCGCTCAAGAGCGCAGGGGCATGCGCGCTCTCGTACGTGAGGTACCACACCCGCCCAGAACGGGCGGGAAAGGGCGTGGGGCCTATCGCTTGCGCCGGGTCCGCCTCGGCGACTCCTCCGGCTCGGCGGGGGCCTCCTCCGGCGGGCGGTCATGGTACGACCGCCGGGTGTGCTCAGTGTGCGCCCGCATGATCTGCGCGGCACGGTCACCATCGCCGGCCGCGATGGCGTCGATCAGCTCGGCGTGCTCGTCCCACGAGGCGGAGCCGCGCTGCCGGGCGACGGGGTTGTAATACCACTGCACCCGCCGGTCGACCTGGGCGGCGAAACCGGCCAGCACCTCGTTGCCGGTCAGCTCGTTGACGGCCGCGTGGAACTCGGCGTTGGCCGACACGATCACGTCGACATCCCCACGCCGCAGCGTCTCCACGCCGTGTCGCCACAGGCCGCGCAGCCGCTCCACGTCTTCCTTGGCGTCGTCGCCGGCCTCCGCGACATAGGCCGCGGCCAGCCGGGCGGACTCGGACTCGATCATCGCCCGGACCACGAGCAGCTGGTCGGCCTCCGCGTCCGTCGGGACGTGCACGAACGCACCGAGCGCCGGGCGCAGATCCACCCAGCCCTCCATGCTGAGCCGCTGCAACGCCTCCCGCACCGGCTGCCGGGAGACTCCGAGCAGCTCGGCCAGCTCGCCCTCGACGAGGTGCCGTCCCGGCCCGAGCGCGCGCGTGACGATCATTTCCAGAATTGCCTCGTATACGCCCTCACGAAGCGGCACGGGACGCTGAACGTAGCGCGCCCCCACCGACCTCGGCAATTCGGAGGACAAGCGGATCAGCTCCTGGCAATGACGGACCGGGAGGCCGGTCATTCAACATCGTGTACAGTCTACAGCTTACGATACCCGGGTATCGGGCGATCGCCAGGAGCACACGCCACTCTCCCCGAATTGCGTTTACGGGTAGGGGATTTTCCGGAAACGCGCAGGTTGTCGCCGGAAGTCCCTCCCCGTAATTGTGGTGGGAGTCATACCCCCACGGGTTCACGCTTGGGCTGTGCCTCCCCCGAGCCGCCCGCGGCGCGCCCGCCGCGGCGCCGCCGGGCCCGCTCCTTGGTCCCCTCGATGATCGAGTAGAGCGTGGGCACCAGCACCAGGGTCAGCACCGTGGAGCTGACCAGGCCGCCGATCACCACCATCGCCAGCGGCTGCGAGATGAACGCGCCGCCGCCGGTCAGGCCGAGCGCCATCGGGGTGAGCGCGCAGATCGTGGCGACCGCGGTCATCAGCACCGGGCGCACCCGGTGCCGTCCGCCCTCGATAACCGCCTCGCGGACCCCCATGCCCTGATCGCGGTACTGGCGGATCAGGTCGAGCAGCACGATCGCGTTCGTCACCACGATGCCGACCAGCATCAGCGCCCCGATCAGCGCGGCCACGCCCAGCGGCGTGTCGGTGATCACCAGCAGGCCGACCGCGCCGGTCATCGCGAACGGGATCGACACCAGCAGCGCCAGCGGGTGGATCAGGCTGCGGAACGTGCCCACCATCACCAGGTAGACGATGACGATCGCGGCGATCAGCGCGAGGCCCAGGCTGGCGAACGCATCCTGCTGGTTCTCCGCCACGCCGCCGAGCGACGCGGTCGCGCCGGCCGGCAGACTCAGCCCGTCCATCCGGCGCTGCAGGTCGGTGGTGAGCGCGCCGATGTCCTGCCCCTTCGGCGTCGCCGAGACGGTCGCGCTGCGCTCGCCGTCCACCCGGGTCACCTGGGTGGGGGCGCTCGCCACGGTCACGTCCGCCACGTCGGCCAGCTGGACCGTACGGCCCGTGGGCGTGGCGATGTCGAGCCTGCGGATGTCGTCCGCGTCCCCGGCCGGGACGTCCAGCTTGATCTTGACGTCCCGCGCCTCGCCGGACACGTCGGCCTGGGTGACGGTCTCGCCGTCCACCGCCCGGGCGACCGCCTGGCCGATCTGCGCCTCGCTGAGGCCTGCCTCGGCCGCCTCGTCGGCATCCGCGCGGACCTCGATCTGCCGGCCCGAGCGGGTCAGGTCGCTCGCCACGTCGGTGGCGCCGGGCGCGGCCCGTACGGCGGTGAGCACCTGCTCGTTGGCCTCCTGGAGCGTCTCCTCGTCCGGCGCGGCGACCTGGACCTCGACCTTGTTGCCGAAGCCGCCCTCCTGCGCGGTGGACACGGTGACCTCGCCGACGCCCTCGAGCGTGGCGATGCCGGCGCGGACGTTTTCCTTGATCGCGTTCTGGTCGGCTTCGGACGCCGTGGTCACCGAGTACGTGGCGGTGTTGCCGCCCGAGCCGCCGCCGGCCATGCCGGGCGGGCCGGCCATCGCCCCGCCGCCGCCGCCGATGTTGACCTGGTACGACTCCACGCCCTCCACGTCGGCGATGACGTCCTCGACCTTGTCCGCGGCCTTGTCGGTGGTGCTCAGCGCGGTGCCCGGGGGCAGCTTCTGGGTCACCGTGAACGTGTTCTGGCCGGAGTCGTCGATGAAGCTGGTCTGCAGGTTCGGCACCAGCGCCATGGTCCCGGCGAAGACGCCGATCGCCAGCAGCACCGTGACCAGCCGGAACCGGGTGGCGAACCGGATCACCGGCACGTAGATCCACTGCAGCGGCCCGCGGCGCTCCTTGGCCTCGGCCTCGGCGCGCAACCGCTCCAGGTCGTCGCCCTTGGGCGCCTTGAGGAACCAGTACGCGAGCACCGGCACGATTGTCAGCGCCACGAACAGCGAGGCCAGCAGCGCGATCGTGACGGTCAGCGCGAAGGACGAGAACAACTCGCCGACCATGCCGCCGGTGAACGCGATCGGCAGGAACACCGCCACGGTGGTGATCGTGGACGCGGTGACCGCGCCGGCGACCTCCCGTACGGCGCCCAGGATGGCGGTGCGTTCGCCCTCGCCGTAGGAGAGGTGCCGTTTGATGTTCTCGATGACCACGATCGAGTCGTCGACCACCCGGCCCACCGCGATCGTCAGCGCGCCGAGCGTGAGCAGGTTCAGCGAGAAGTCGCCGCTCCACAGCGCCGCCATCGCGATCAGCAGTGACAGCGGGATGGACACCAGGGTCACCACGGTGGACCGCACGGAGAGCAGGAAGACAAGGATGATCAGCGCGGCGAAGCCGAGGCCCAGCAGGCCCTCGGTGGTGAGGTCCTCGATGGACTGCTCGATGAACGGAGCCTGGTCGAAGACGACGACCACGTCGCCGGCGGTGGCCTGGCGCATCTCGGCCAGCTTGTCCTGGACGGCGTGCGAGATCTGCACGGTGTTGCCGTCCGGGTCGGCCTGCACGATCACGCCGAGGCTCGGCTGGCCGTTGGTCCGGGTCAGGGAGGTGGCGCGGTCGTCGGCGAGCTTGACGTCGGCGATGTCGCCGAGCTCGACCGGCTTCGGGGCGGCGGCGCGCGCGGCACCCGCCGCTCCCGCGCCCGCGCCGGCTCCTGCTCCCGCTCCGGCGGCCGGGCCGGAGCCCATGCCGGCGCCCGCGCCGGGCATCCCCGCGCCGGCTCCGCCCCCG
>WHSL01000007.1 GCA_009380095.1 Streptosporangiales bacterium
ACTAGCCCTGCGCGGGCCGGCCGGTGATCTTGCTGTAGAGGTCGGTCCACTTCTGGCGGTTGGCGGCCATCTCGTCCTCGTTGACCGGGAGGACCTTGTACTCCTTCGGGAGTGCCCCCGGGACGTCCTGGTTGGTCGGGATCCGGGAGAACGACGCGATCATCTTCTGGCCGCGCTCGCTCAGCAGGTAGTCGACGAAGAGCAGGGCGGTGGCCGGGCGGTCGCTGCCCGCCATCGGAGCGACGCCGTTGGGCCGCTGGACCAGCGGTTGCACGGGCGGCTTCCACGCGACGGGGGCGCCGTCACGCTTGGCGTCGTCGATCGTCTGGGTGTAGGTGCCGATGCCGAGGCCGTACTCCCCCGCGCTGAGCAGCTCGCCGAGCGTGCTACGGCCGTTCACCGGGACGAGGTCGGCCTTGGCGTTGGTGAAGGCCGCGACGGCCTGCTGCTCGGTCATGCCCTTCTCGGCCATGAAGTAGCGGGTGACCATGGTGGCGAACCAGTCGTAGCTCTGCACCTCGATGCCGATGGGGTGGGCGGTGTAGTTCAGGACGTCTTCCCACGTCTTCGGGACCTGGCCGGCTTTGACCAGCTTGGTGTTCCAGCTGAGCGTGTAGGCGTTGATGTAGACGCCGGCCCAGTCGGGCGCGACCACGTCCTTGGAGAGGTGCCGGGTGACCGGTGAGTCGAAGCGTTGCAGGAGCTTCGCGTCGCTGAGAATCCTGAGGTCGGTCGAGAGGGTGACGATGGCGTCGGCCCGCGGGTCGCCGGCCCTGGCCTCCTGCATCACCCGCTCCAGCATCCCCTGGCTGCCGGAGCGGTAGAAGCTCGCCTTGATCTTGCCGCTGCCGGTGGATTCGACGAAGTCCTCCATGATCGGCTTCAGCTGGTCGTTCACGAGGGTGCCGTAGACCTGGAACGTTCCTGACTCCTGCTCCGCCAGCTGGACCAGCCGGTCGCGGCGGGCCCGCTCGTCCAGGCCCTTGATCTTCGACATCACCGCGGCGTACGCGGACTCGGAGCCCGCATCAGGACCCTGGGCCCGGGAATCGGTCGGACTGCCGCAGGCCGCCGCGAGGAGCGCCACGGCCAGCAGGGAGATCACATGCAGGCGTACGGACATGGTGATAATGCCATCGCCACGCTCGCTCGTCGTCAATTAAACGGTCTCATCATGCGCGACGCCGAATAGGACACGTTAATCGAACGCTTTTATTGTCGAATCATCCGACAGAAGGAGCGGAAGTGGCGTTCAGCAGCTGGCGTGGAACGATGGGGTTGATCAAGCCGACGCACCGGCCGGGGTCGTTGGAGGAGACCATTCGCCTCCTGCCCGAGGGCATCGGCGTGATCCCGATGACCGTGGGCATCTCCGAGGGCAGCTCCCGGGAGTTCCACGAGGTGCTCGGCGTCATCGAGGGCTACGTGCGGCAGCTGGCCGAGATCGGCGTGGATCTCATCGCCCCCGCGGGCGCGCCACCGTTCATGGTGCACGGCTATGCGGGCGAGCGGCGGATCCTCGACCGGTGGGAGCAGGCGTACGGGTTGCCCGTCGTCACCTCCGGCGTGACCCAGGTCGAGGCCATGAAGGCCCTGGGCGTTTCCCGGATGGTCGGCATCACGTATTTCCCGGACGAACTCAATAAGGTGTTCGCGAAATACTTCACCGACGCGGGCATCACAGTGCTCGAAATGGCCGGCATCGACGTCGCCTTCAACCAGGTGCAGAAACTCTCCGCACACGAGGTGTACGCACACGCCAAGGCGGCCTTCCTGCGCCACCCCGACGCCGACATGATCTACCTGCTCGGCGCGGGCTGGCGCGTCCTGGACATCGTCGCGGTCCTCGAGGAGGACCTGGACGTACCGGCACTGCACAGCGTCGCCGCCCGGGTCTGGCACACGCAGCGGCACTTCCGCGTCGGGCAGCGTACGCGGGGCTTCGGCCGGCTCCTCGCAGAGCTGCCGCCGCTACCTCAGCCGGCGGTGGAGGCGTAGAGGGAACCGCCGTCGACCATCAGGTCGGCGGCGGTGATGAAGGCGGCCTCCTCAGAGCAGAGGAAGGCGACGGCATCGGCGATGTCGCCGGGCACGGCGCCGCGGCCGAGCAGGTTCTCCCGCTTGCGGTCGGCGGGCTCGACATCCTCCCCCACCGGCGAGCCGACCTTGTTGGGGGTGACCGTGTTGACGCGGATGCCGTACTCGCCGAGCTGCACCGCCAGCGACCGGGTCAGCGGGATGATCGCGCCCTTGGCGGCCGCGTACGCCGTCGCGTTCCGGCGGCCGCGGTGCCCGGAGGTCGAGCCGATGTTGACGATCACGCCACCGCGTCCCTGCTCGACCATCAGCCGGCCGGCGTATTTCGCGCACAGGAACACGGAGTCGAGCGAGACCGCGAGCACCCTGCTCCACACCTTCTCGTCGAGATCGAGGACGGTCGTCCCGCGGTCGGTGATCGCCACGCCGTTCACCAGGATGTCCACGCCACCGAAGGTCGCGGCCACCTCATCCACCATCTGCCGCACGTCATCCGCCGACGAGACGTCGCACCGTACGAAGTGCCCGGCCCCCGGGCGGAACTCGTTCAGCTCGCCGGCCACCGCCTTGCCGCGGCCGGTGTCCATGTCGGCCACCGCGACCCGGGCTCCCTCGCGGGCCAGGCGGCTGGAGATCGCCGCACCGACGTTGCGCCCGCCGCCGGTGACGATCGCGACCTTGTCCTCGAACCTCATGCGGGCTCCTCCTTTCGCCGCAGCGCGGCGGTGGCATCGGCGTCGAGCTCCCAGGTGTGGCCGGTGTGGACCACCACCACGCCGTACGCCGAGCTTGCGGCCTCCGGCGTGACGTAGCCGTTGCGCACGTCGTCAAGGACGCGCTCGGCCTCACGCGTCCGCGGGTCGCCGTAGCCCCCGGCGCCGGTCATCTCCCGCCGCAGCACATCGCCGGCGTGCAGCCGGATGTTGCCGTCCCGCGCCGACACCCGATGCTCTCCTGCACGCCCCGGGTTCACGACGGTCGCGCCGCCGCCACCCGGCCGGCCGCCCTCACGCCCGGCCGGGGGCGTCAGCAGGTCACCGCCGCGGCTGGAGTACTGGCCTTCACCGAGCATCCGGTACTCCCGTACGTAGGCCAGCCCGCCGCGGAACCGGCCCGCTCCCCCGGAGTCCGGCACCAACTCGAACCGTGCCAGCTCCACCGGGAACTCCGACTCCAGGATCTCCACCGGAGTGATCGTGCCGTTGGCCACGTGCGCCTTGGACGCGGACACCCCGTCGGCGTCCGCGCGGGCGCCGACCGCACCTGCCGGAAGCTCGTACTGCACCCGCGGATAGGCCTCCCCCGGCAGCACGTGCGACAAGGTGCCGGACACGCCGCGGCTGGACTCGCCGATCCTGGCCCGCGGCAGCACCGGGCCGAGCGCGTCGAAGATCGCCTCGGCGACCACGTTGGCGATCGGCATGTACGTGTTGACCGGGGCGGGCATGGCCGGCGACAGCACCGAGCCGTCGCGGGTGATCGCCTCGACCGCCAGGGTCAGCCCCTGGTTGGACGGCAGATCGGGATCGACCAGGCACTTCAGCGCGTAGCTGCAGACCGCACGGACCAGCGGAGGCCTGATGTTGTACGGCCCGCTCACCTGGTCGTCGGAGCCGGAGAAGTCGAACGTGGCCGCCTCGCCGGCGATGGTGACGGTCACCCGGACGGTGACCGGCCTGCCCCCCTCCTGGCCCTCGCTGTGCAGCGCCGCGGAGCCCGCGTACGAGCCGTCGGGCCAGTCCGCGATCGCCGCGCGCAGCCGGCGTTCGGTCAGCAGGTACAGCCGCTCGGCGGCGCACGCCACCGTCGCCGTACCGCGCTTCGCGCACAGGTCACGGACCCGCTCCGCGCCGAGCGCGGTCGCGCCCACCTGACCCCGCAGGTCACCGATGACCAGGTCCGGTGTCCGGCTGTTGGCCCGCAGGATGATCTCGACCTCGCGCGCCGGCTCGCCTCGGTGATGGAAGCGGACCGGCGGCACCATCAAGCCCTCGTGGAAGATCTCCCGGGCCTGGCCCGAGCTCGAGCCGGGAACCAGGCCCCCGATGTCGCTCTTGTGGGCGATGCTCGCGGAGAACCCGAACAGCTCCCCGCCGATCACGATCGGCGATAGGATCGCCATGTCCGGCGCGTGCGGGCTGCCACCCCAGTACGGGTGGTTGACCAGGTACGCGTCGCCGTCCGACAGCTCATCGGCCGAGTAGAACGAGAGCAGTCCCTCGACGCACGCGGGGAACGCGCCGAGGTGCAGCGGCAACACCGTGAACTGCGCGAGCACCCGCCCGGCCGGGTCGAGGATGGCACAGCTGGCGTCCCGCGACTCGCGGATGATGGTCGAGTATCCCGTGCAGAACAGGGAGTTCTGCATCTCCTGGACGATGCCGGCGAGGCTCTGGCTGACCACCTCGACGGTGATCGCGTCGACGGCGGGCCCGGCGCTCTCGGTCATTCGGCGAACTCCACGATGAGGTTTCCGATCGGGTCGACGGTGACCAACTGGCCTGGGCAGATCACGGTGGTGGCGTCGTACTGGTCGACCAGGGCGGGCCCGGAGAAGCGGTGCCCGGCGCGCAGTTCGGCCCGGTCATAGACCGGCACGTCGACCAGGCCGCCGGCACCGGCGAAGTACGCCGGCCGGGAGCCGGCCTGGGCCTCGGAGACCGGGCCGTCCGCCTCGGCCAGCCGGGCCGGCTCGACCTTGGGCACGAGGCCGATCGCCTCCAGCCGGTAGTTCACGACCTCGACCGGCTGCCCGGGGGCGGCGTGCCCGTGGCAGCTGCGGTGGATGTCGTCGAAGCGCGCGCGATACCGGGCCAGGTCGCCGCCGGCCAGCGGCATCGAGTCCAGCGGCACCGGGTTCTCGTAGCCCTGACCGGCATAGCGCATGTCGAGGAAGTACCGGAACCGCATCTGCTCCGGCGCGAACCCCTCCTGGCCGAGCTGCTCGGCGGCCGGCCCCTGGAGCTCGGAGAACAGGCCGGTGACGTCGTCGGCGGAGAGCTGTTCGATGTCGGTCAGCCGGCTCCGTACGTGGTCGTGCTTGACGTCCGACATCAACAGCCCGAGCGCGGAGGTGGCCCCCGGCGCGGGCGGGATCAGCAGCCGCGGTACGCCGAGGTCGATCGCGATCCTGGCGGCGTGCAGCGGCCCCGCGCCGCCGAACGGCACCAGCGTGAACTCGCGCAGGTCGAAGCCGCGCTCGGTGGAGATGGCCTTGATCGCCTCGCCCATCTTCACGTTGACGATCTCGACGATCCCGTCGGCGGCCCGCAGCAGGTCCAGGCCGAGAGGCTCGGCCACCCGGGTACGGATCGCGGCCTCGGCCGCCTCGCGGTCGAGGCTCATCGCCCCGCCGAGGATCTCGGCAGGGTTGAGATAGCCGAGGACCACGTTGGCGTCGGTCACCGTGGCCTGATCGCCGCCGCGCCGGTAGCAGGCCGGTCCGGGGACGGCGCCCGCGCTCTGCGGCCCGACGCGGAGTGCGCCATGGGGGTCGACGGCGGCCACCGTCCCGCCGCCCGCGCTGACCGTGTTGATGTCCAGCATCGGCAGCGCGATCTCGCGTCCGCCGATCTTGTTGCGGTCGGTGACCAGCGGCTCGCCGTTCTGGATCAGGGCGACGTCGCAGCTGGTGCCGCCCATGTCGAAGGTGACGATGTCGTCGATCCCGGCCGCCGCGGCCAGCGCGCTGCCCGCGGTCACTCCTCCGGCCGGGCCGGAGAGGATCGTTGCCGCCGCCCGGGCCGAGGTGCTCTTGAACGGTGCCGAGCCACCGTTGGACTGCATGGTGAACCGGCTCGCCGGGGCCACCTTCAGCTCGTCCAGCCGATCGCCGAGCTGCTCCACGTACCGGCCGAGCACGGCCGATACGTAGGCGTTCACCACCACCGTGCTGAGCCGGTAGTACTCGCGGATCTGCGGCAGCAGGTCACTGGAGGTGGAGATCCACCACTCCGGATGGGCCGCACGGAAGGCACGGGCGACCCGTTGCTCGTGGTCGGGGCACATGAACGAGAACAGGAAACAGATCGCCACCGACTCGACCCGCTCGGCCTCCAGCACCGCGATGGCCTCGCGCACCGACCGCTCGTCGAGCTCGGCCCGGACCTGGCCCTGGGCCCCGATCCGCTCGCCGATCTCCACCGTCCGCGCGGCCGGCGCGAGCGGCCGGGGCTTGCTGTAACCGAGGTCGAACACCGCGGGACCGTACGGCCGGCTCTGCTCGGCGGTCTCGTAGATCCCGCGGAAGCCCGCCGTCACCGCGAGCCCCACGCGGGCCCCACGCTCCTCCAGCAGCGCGTTGGTCGCCACCGTCGTACCGTGTGAGAAGAAGCCGATCTGCTCCGGCCGGACGCCCTGCTCACGCAGCAGCTCCAGCCCGTTCAGCACCGCCCGCCCGGGGTCGTCCGGCGTGGACGGCACTTTGAGGATCCGGTAGGCCCCGGTCTCCTCATCACAGACGACGAAATCCGAAAACGTACCACCGGTGTCGACGGTCACCCGATAGCGCGACAAGCATCCTCCTCGTGGCCGTGGCCGCCGAGTCCGGCACCACGGGCAGCTACTGCCCGCCCGTGGTGCCGAGCCGGGTCACCTGCTCGAACGCGTCCTGCCAGCGCTTGGACTGGGCGACATACCGCTTGAGGTCGATCACCCGGGCCTTGTCCATGTCGAGCGTGGAGAGGTCCTTGCGGGCCGGGTCGATGTGGGCGTCGACGAAGATCTGCTGGGCACCGTCCTTGGCCAGCAGCCAGTCCATCAGCAGCAGCGCGCCCGCGGGGTTGGGCGCGTGCTTGACCACGCCGCCGCCCTGGGTACGGACGATCGCCGGGCTCACCGTGGGCTCCCATTCCAGCGGCTGGCCGTCGTCCATCGCCTCCTCGGTCATGTACGTCGGTAGCGCCGCCGTGGCCCCGTACTCACCGGCCCCCAGCAGTTCGCGCATGGTCGAATGGCCGCTGACCATGACCGTGCCCTTGGCGATGTCCTGCCACAGCCTGTCCACCTCGGCCTGCGACTTGCCCTGCTGCTTCCAGTACTCCGACAGGGCCATGAACCAGTCGGCGTTGTTGGGCTCCATCACCATCCGGCCGTTCCACTTCGGGTCGGCCAGCTCCTCCCACGACTTGGGTGGAGTGGTCACCTGCTTGGTGTTCCAGGCGGGCTCATACACCTGGAACCGGGTGCCGGTCCAGGCGGTGCCCGGTTTGGCGGCGTCGTGCAGGGCCTGACGTTCCGGTGAGTCGTAGGCCGACAGCACGTTCTGGTTGCCGAACTCCACCAGCTCCGTGCCGCCGGTCTCCACCACGTCGGCGCCGGGCTTGCGGGCCATGGACTCCTGCAGCAGCCGCCGGCTGATCGCCTCGCTGGACGCCCGGTAGACCGTCAGCTTCAGCCCGAAGCGCTGCTCGAACCGCTTCTCGACCTTCCCGGCCACCTTGTTGGTCAGCGCGGTGTAGATGCTGACGGTGCCGCCCGCCTCCTTGGCGAGTCGCACCAGCTTGTCGCTGCGCTCCTTGCCCTGCAGCCCCTTGACCTGGCCGAGCACGGCGTTGAAGTCCTCATCGGCCTCGGCGCCACCGGCGGGGCCGGAGGTCGGTGTGCCACCACAGGCCGCCAGCGTGCCGGTGAGCAGGCACGCACAGAGAAGGGACGGGAGCTTGGTCATCGGTTCTCCTCGGCAGGGATCGGCATTCGGATCTCACCCTTCGCCATCGCGTCGTCCACCCAGCGCGTGGTGATCCGGTCCGCGGCGAAGTCCGGGTGAGCGAGGACCGCCCGCAGGAACGCGAGGTTGGTGTCGATGCCGTCGATCTCGAAGTCCGCCAGCGCGGCCAGCGTCCTGGCCGTCGCGTCGGCGCGGTCCCGGCCGTGCACGATCAGCTTGGCCAGCATCGAGTCGTAGTACGGCGGCACCCGGTAGCCCGGCTCACAGTGGGTGTCGAGCCGGATGCCCGGGCCGTACGGCGGACGCCAGCCGGTGATCGTCCCCGGGGACGGGCGGAAGCCGTCGGCCGGCCGTTCGGCGGTGATCCGGCACTCGATCGCATGCCCGGCGAAGCCCACGTCGCGCTGGCCGAGGGCGAGCGGCTCGCCACCGGCCAGCCGCAGCTGCAGCTGCACCAGGTCGATTCCGGTGATCTGCTCGGTGACCGGATGCTCGACCTGGATCCGGGTGTTCATCTCCAGGAAGTAGAACTCGCCGCGATCCTGGTCCACGATGAACTCGACGGTGCCGGCCTGCCGGTAGCCGATGTTGGTGGCGAGCCGTACCGCGGCGTCCCGCGCGCGCGTACGGATGTCCTCCGGTACGCCCGTCGCCGGGGCTTCCTCGACGATCTTCTGGTAGCGACGCTGCAGCGAGCAGTCGCGCTCGCCGAGGTGGAGGACCTCGCCCTTGCCGTCACCGAAGACCTGGACCTCCAGGTGCCGTCCCTGGGCGACGTACCGCTCGACGTACAGCGTCCCGTCGCCGAACGCCACCTCCGCCTCGGCGGCCGCACCGGTGAACGCGGCCGGCAGCTCATCGGGCTCGTGCACCACGCGGATGCCGCGGCCGCCACCACCGGCCGCGGCCTTGATCAGCACCGGATAACCCAGCCGTTCGGCAACCGCCACCGCGTCGGCGGGCCCGCCCGGCGCGGTGCCGCCGGGCACCACGGGGACGCCGTGGCGCTCGGCGAGCCGCCGAGCGGAAAGCTTGTCGCCCATCTCCCGCACGGTCTCGCTGCGCGGGCCGACGAAGGTCAGCCCGGCGTCCTCGCAGGCCGCGGCGAACGCGGCGTTCTCGGAGAGGAACCCGTATCCGGGGTGGACCGAGTCACAGCCGGTGCCGATCGCGGTGGCCAGCAAGGCTTGCCGGTTGAGGTAGCTCTGCGCCGACCGGGGCGGCCCGACGCAGACCGCGCGGTCGGCGAGCCGGGCCGGCAGGCTGCCCTTGTCGGCCTCGGAGACCGCGGCCACGGCCTCGATGCCGAGCGCCCGGCAGGCCCGGATCACCCGGACCGCGATCTCACCGCGGTTCGCGACCAGGAGGCGGCGCAGGCTCACCGGCCCGGCTCCGGCCTGATCTCCAGCAGCGGCTGGCCGAACTCGACGAACTCCTCGTTGGCGGCCAAGATCCGCACCACCTCGCCGCGGACTCCGGCCGGGACGGCGTTGAACATCTTCATCAGCTCGATCAGCCCGACCGTGTCCTCCTCCCCGACCCGGCCGCCGACCTCGACGTACGGCGGCGCCCCAGGTTCGGGGGCCGTGAAGAACACCCCGACCACCGGCGCCGTCACGGTCACCACCTCGCCCCCGGCCGCGGCGGCGGAGCCGGCAGGGGGCCCCGGCTCCGCCGCCGGGCTCGCCTCGGACGCGTCCGCCCGCGACCCGGTGGCTCCAGACGCGGCGGGGGCGGGAGGCGCTGGGTCGGGGGCGGCAGGAGCAGACCGTGTCGCGTCGGGCGCCGAGGGCGTGGCGGCCGGGGGCGTACTGCGGCCGTGGCCGGTGCGGTCGGCGATCAGGTGCAGGTCGCCGAGGCGGAGCTCGAGGTACTCGATGTCCTCGTGCCCGTCCACCAGGTCCAAGATCAGCCGGACATCGTCGTGGGTCAGGTCCATCCGCCACAGCTCCTCTTGCGGATCGTCAGCGACATGCCGGGCTTGACGACCGTCACCAGCCGCGGCCGCGAGTCCTCGGCGAGCTCGCGGATCAGCCGGATCAACGGCTTGTCGCCGGCGGTGTCCGGTGGCGCGTCCCGCAGCACGTCGAGCGCGTCATCGCCGACGATCGTCCGCAGGATGAGGTCCTCATCCGAGATCCCCCGGCCGTACTTGGCCCGCAGTTCATTCAGCGTGGGATCCGGCCGCGGCGTACGCGCGATCTCCCGGGCCCGCGGCCGGTCGAGGATCTTGTCCCGTACGTCCTGCGCCATCCCCGCGGTCGCCTCTTCGCCCCCGTGCAGCCCGAGTGCGTACTCGATCGCCGCGTCGGTCACCTGGCCATAGCGTTCGCCGACGATCACATTGATGGCCGCCTGGGTCCCGACGTACTGGGAGAGCGGGGTGACCATGATCGGATAGCCGAAGTCGGCCCGGACCCGGCCCGCCTCCTCCAGCGTCTCCTCCAGCCGGTCACCGACACCGGCCAGCTCCAGCTGGTGCCTGAGGTTGGAGATCATGCCGCCGGGGATCTGATGCCCATAGAGGCGCTCGTCGTACTCGTGCGGCACCCCCGTGGGCAGGCCCTCCCGGTGGGCGATCTCGGTGAGCTGTGCGGTCACCTCGCGCAGCGGCGTCTCGTCGACGTACGGGTCGTAGCCGAGCGCACGGAGGTTGCCGGCCACGTTGTGGATCGACGGCTGCGAGCTGCCGTTGGCCAGCGGCGGCACCGCGGTGTGCACGTACCGCACGCCGGCCTTGACGGCCTCGATCGCGTTCAGCGGCCCCAGGCCGTTGTTGCAGTGCCCGTGGAACTCCCACTCGATGTCGCCGGTCTCCGCCATCATCTTCGGCAGCAGCTCCCGGGTGCGCTCCGGGGTGAGCAGGCCGCCGACGTCCTTGAAGCAGAGCCGCCACGGCCGGAGCGCCGCCGCCTCCCGGGCCTTGGTGAGGAAGTACGCGTCGGTGTGGCGCGGCGAGACCGAGTACATGACGTTGACGACCGAGGTCATCCCGATGCCGGCGAGCCGTTCCACGTCCTCGGCGACCTTGGCGAAGTCGTTCCAGTTGTTGCCGGTGCGGGTGTAGCGGATGCCGAGATCGACCGCCTTGGCGAAGAGCAGCGTGCCCACCTCGATGGGCACGGTCCCGCTCATCGTCGACGCCGAGATGTGCCCGTGCCAGCGGAGCTGGGTATGGCGGGCCAGCCGGGCGCCGGTGTGGATCCAGTCCCACGGGTTCTCCCGCAGGTGCCGGACGAACTTCTTCAGCCGGCTGCCCGGTGCGAGGAACTCCATCTGGTCGAACCCGGCCCGGTCGAGCAGGGGCATCGCCGGCGCCATGTGCCGGGTCCGCATGTTCATCGCCCACAGGCTGGCCTGGCCGTCGCGGATCGTGGTGTCGATGAACCTGACCTGACTCATCGCTCCGCGTCCGGGGTCTCGGCGAGGACCTCGTCGGTGTGCTCACCGAGGTGCGGGGCCCGGCGTACGGGCGGCAGTACCGCACCGTCGAAGGCCACGGGGGGCCGGATCCGCGGCATCGGCCCGGCGCCCGGCTCGACGACCGTGTCGATGATCCCCAGGTGCCGCAGCTGCTCGTCGTCGAGCGCCTCCGCGATCCCGTTCACGGGCGCGCACGGCACCTCGAAGTCCTGCAGGATCGCCAGCCACGTGTCGCGGTCCTTGGTCTTGAAGATCGGGGCCAGCTCGGCGTGCAGCTCGTCGTAGTGGGCACGGCGCTCCGGCCGGGTGGCGAACCGCGGGTCGGCCGGCAGGTCGGTACGGCCGACCGCGGCGCACAGCCCCTCCCAGAACTTGGGCGGCGACGACAGATGGATCAGCAGCGCGCGGCCGTCCGCGGTGGGGAACGCGTGGCAGCCGGAACCGTGTGGCCGGGTGTACGGACCCTCCTCGCGGCCCTCGACCACTTGCTTGGCGACCGCCGAGTGCAGGAAGTGGGTGAGCGCACCCAGCATGCTCACCTCGAGGTGCCGGCCCCGCCCGGTCCGGCCCCGCTCATGCAGCGCTGCCAGGACCGCGTACGCCGCGGAGTGGCCGGTGATCGCGTCGGCCAGGGCCGGGCCGCGCATCCGGGGATCCTCGGGGTCGAGCAGCAGGCCGGCCAGCCCGCTGTAGCCGAGGGCGACACCGTCGTAGGCGGGCAGCCCGGCGTACGGGCCGTCCCCGCCGAACCCGGTGATGCTGCACTGGATCAGCCGGGGGTTCCGCTCGCGCAGGGCCGCGTGGCCGAGGCCGAGACGGGCCATCACGCCGGGCCGGAAGTTCTCCACCAGCACGTCGGCGGTGGCCGCCAGGTCCAGCAGTCGCCGCCGGCCCTCGTCCGACTTCAGGTCGAGGTCCACCGAGCGCTTGCCGCGGTTGAAGGCGACGAAGGTGGCGTTCAGCCCGCCGGACTCCCACGAGCGGAACTGATCCCCCTTCCCGGGCGGCTCGACCTTGATCACGTCGGCGCCCATCTCGGCCAGGAGCACCGCCGCGCACGGCCCGGAGATGTACTGCCCGAGGTCGAGGACGCGTACGTCGTCCAGCGGCAGCGCGGGGGCGTCTCGCTGCTCAGGCACTCGCCCGCCTCCCCTGCTCGTCGAGGCCGAACACCCGGCGCGCGTTGTCCACCATCACCTTCCGGCGCACCTCGTCCTTGAGCTCCAGATCGGCGAACTCGCTCAGCCAGCGGTCGACGGGGAGCGAGGGCGCGTCCGAGCCGAACAGCGCCTTGTCCTGCAGCAGGCTGTTGACCTGCTGGACCAGTTCGTCCGGGAAGTACTTCGGTGCCCAGCCGGAGAGGTCGATGTAGAAGTTGGCCTTGTGCCGGGCGATGGCCAGGCTCTCCGCGGTCCACGGCCAGGACGGGTGGGCGCTGATGATCGTCAGCCCGGGGAAGTCCGCGGCCACGTCGTCCAGATGGAGCGGCTGGGTGTACTTGAGCTTCACGCCGCGGCCACCCGGGCGGCCGGAGCCGGCGGCGGCGTACCCGCTGTGGAACAACACCGGCAGGCCGAGCTGTTCGGCCTCCTCCCACAGCGGGTAGAACTTCCGGTCGTTCGGGTAGAAGTGCTGCCGCGCCGGGTTGAACTCGCCGAGGCCGTGCAGCCCGAGCTCGGCGATCCGGCGGATCTCCTTGCGTGCCAGCTCCCCCTGCCAGGGGTCGACGATGCCGAAGCCCAGGAAGACGTCCGAGTGCTCGGCGACCGTCTCGGCGACGAACTCGTTGGGGATCGGCGGGATGCCGGTGATCGTCTCGTCGGTGCCGTTCATCAGCACCGCCATCATCCGCCGGGCCCGGTACTGCTCGGCCTGTTCGGCCACCGGCAGCGAGGTCGCCTCCCGCTTGAAGTACGTGGCGCGCTCCTCGAACCGGCGCTGCGCCTCCGCGCCCCGGAGGCCGCGGGCCCGCGCGTCGTGGATGTGGACGTGGACGTCGATGCCTTCGAGCCGTGCCCCCATCAGCTGCCCTTGAGGTTGGCGTCGCGGGTCACGTCCTCGTACAGCGACTTCCACTTGTCCTCGTGGTCCAGCAGGTCCTTGAGGTTGACGTTGACGGTCTTGTACTGCTTCGGGATGCCGCCCGGCGCCTTCTGGTTGGCGGGGGTGCGGTGGAAGCTGGCGATCTGTGCCTGCGCGTCCTCGACCATGTACTCGACGAAGAGCAGGGCGGTGGCCGGCCGGTCGGTGGCGGCGTTGATGCCGATCCCGTTCGCGCGCACGATCAGCGGCTGCAGCGGCGCCGGCTTGTCCCAGGCGATCGGCGCGCCCTCGTCGATGCGCTGCAGCGTGTTGTGGAGGTAGAGCGAGGGTGCGATCCCGAACTCGCCGCTGGCCAGCAACTCGTTCTGGACGGTGTGGCCGTCGATGCCGTACGCGCCCTTGGCGGCCTTACGGACCATGTCGACCGCGGCCTTCTCGGACATCCCCTTCTGCTTGACGAGGTACTCCTGCACCAGGGTGGCGAACCAGTCGAAGTCGCCGACCTCGAGCGAGAGCTTGGCCTGCTTGCCCCCGAGCAGTTCCTCCCACGTCTTCGGGGGGTTGGTCACCTGCTTGGTGTTCCACGCGGCCACGAAGACGTTGAGGTAGTTCGACACCCAGGTCTCGTGGACCTCGGCCAGGTCGTCGGCGACCCCCACCTGGATCGGTGCGAGGACGCCCGCCCGATCCAGCATCTCGATCTCGGTGCCGTTCATCGACACCACGTCGGCCCCGTTCTCGAACTTGGCCTTCGTCTCCTCGGTGACCCGCTGCACCACGGTCGTGCCGGTCGCCCGGTACAGCTCCTGCTTGATGCCGTACTTCTTCTCGAACGCGGCCTGGATCGGCTTCGAGTTGTCCAGGTTCATCGTCGTGTACTGGTTGAACGGCTTGCCGGCCTTGTCCTCGGCCTTGGCCAGCTCGACCAGCTTGGCCCGGCGCTCCGCCCCCTTCAGCCCCTTGACCTGCGCCAGCACCTTCTCAAGCCCCTCAGACTTGCCGGGCTTGGCCCCGCCCGGGCCGGCAGCGCCGGTCTCCCCCGTCGGCGAGCCGCCGCAGGCGGCCAGGGTGCATATGAGGGCGGTGGTCACGGCGAGACCGGCGCGACTGGAGAGTGCGTGCTTCATGGCGAGTCCTTCGATTCACTCTTTAATGGGCTTCTTGCCGGTCTCGCGGATGATCTCCTCGTACAACTTCTCCCACTTCTTACGCTCGCCGAGCATCGTCCGGATATCGACCGTGATGGTCTTGTACTGCGGGGGCAGACCGCCCTTGGCGTGGACGTTGACCGGGTCGCGCTCGTATTTGGGGAGCATGTGCTGGGCGTCGGTGAGCATGTACTCCAGGAAGAGCAGCGCGGCGGCGGGATGCTTCGTGTCGCGGCTGATCCCCATGCCGTTCGGGCGGAGGATCAAGGGCTGCACCGCCGGCTCCCACTCCATCGGCGCGCCCTCGCGCTTGAGCGTGCGCGTGTTCACCGTGTAGAGCGAGGCGCCCACGTCGTACTCGCCGGCGACCAGCAGCTCCGCCATCAGCGTGTGGCCGTCGACGACCGTCGCGGCGTTCCGGGCCGCCGTACGGACCCGCTCGATCGCCTGCGCCTCGGTCATCCCCCGCTCGGCCACGAGGTACCTGACCAGGGTGGCGAACCAGTCCCAGTCGGAGACCTCCAGCGCCAGCCGGCCCCGATAGCCGGTGAGCACCTGCTCCCACGAGGCCGGCGCCTTGGCGACCCGGTCCTTGTTCCAGGCGACGGTGAACGCGTTCACGTACCACCCGAACCAGGACCCGTACCGCACCGACGGGAGGATCTGCTCGGAGACCGGCGTCTTCACCGGCTGGAACATCTTCTTCTGCGCCAGCACGGCCATGTCGGGCCCGTTGAGGAAGACGACGTCCGCGGCCGACTTTCCGGCCGAGACCTCCTGCAGCACCCGCTGCAGCACGTCCGAGGAGGAGCCGCGGAAATACTCGGGCTTGATCCCGGTGTCGGCCTCGAACCGCTTGAGCAGCGGGTCCATGGTGTCGAAGTTGGTCGAGCCGTACGGGTTCACCGTGCCGCCCTCGGCCTTCGCGAGCTCGATGAGCTTGGCCCGGCGGGCCTGCGGTTTGAGGCCGGCGAGCTGACCGGTGATCTCGGCCAGCCGGTCGGTGGCCTTCTTGGCCGCGTCATCGGCACCGGCCGGCCCCGCGCCGGACTGGGTGGGCGATGCGCAGCCGGCCAGGAGTACGGCGATGGCCGTCAGGGCGGCCCCCACCACCGTTGCGAGTCTCGGACGACGGACCATTGTGTGGCTCCCGGGAGTGCTGGCAGGCCGGGCCGGATTCTTAAGGCAGAATGGTATGACCTATGGTCCTTGTCAACCCTGCCGCCCCATCCTTTTGCGATGGACTCGGCATCTGAGATGCCTATCGGCGGATCGCCACGCCGCCGTCCACCAGCAGGTCCGTCCCCGTGACGTATGCCGCCAGGTCGGACGCGAGGAACAGCACCGGCCCGGCGTAGTCGTCGAGCCGTCCGCGCCGCCGCAGCGGAATGGCCTCCTCGTTGCCGCCCGGGGAGGCCATGGCCGGGCTGCCGGGCCGCTCATCCACACCACGCAACACGGTCGGGGTCTGGCCCGGGCTCACGGCGTTCACCCGGATGCCGTCCGGGCCCAGCTCGATCGCGAGCTGCCTGGCCATCCGGACCACCGCCGCCTTGGTCGCGCCGTACATCAGCCCCCGTGGCCCCGCCCGGCCGGCCGCCACCGAGGCCAGCAGGATCATCGAGCCACCACCCTGAGCGCGCATGGGGACCGCAGCCGCCTGGGCCATCAGCAACGTTCCCCGCACGTTGACCGCGTGCAGCCGGTCGACCTCCGCGACGGTCATCTCGGCCAGCAGGGCGCCGCTGTCCCCGATCGCGGCGGCGTGCACCAGCACATCCAGCCGCCCGCACCGCTCGACCAGCGTCTCCACACAGTCGGTGGCGTCGGCCGGATCGGACACGTCACCCGGTACCGCCAGCAGTCGATCACCGAGAGCGGGCGGCACCTCGCAGGTCTGCCGGTGCACCAGATCGGGAGAGCGGCCCATCACCCCCACCCGCATCCCGGCGGCGGCCAGCGCCATGGTCACCCGCCCGCCGATGGCCCCGGTGCCGCCCGTGACCAGGGCCACCTTGCCCGCGATCCCGGGCAGCGCCACGCCATCCCACGCGATCTCATCCCAGCCGATCGTCATGCGGCCTCCTAATAAGGTCTGACCTTAATGCCATCCTCTTCCGGGACACGAGTGGTCCGTCTCGGTTACTGAGCGCCGGGCGTTGCCGCACGTACGGGGCACCGGCGAAAGTCGGTCCTGCCCAAACGGCAGGAACAGGAGATTCGATGACGGCAGTGCCCTTCGACCGGCTCACCCCCGGTCTGCCCGCACCGCTCGACGGCTTCGACTACCCGGCGCCACGCCACCCCGCGTACCTGCGGCAGCAGCGCACCGAGGACATCGAGGACCTGATGCCGCTGGCCCGGTCACATGTCCGGAGACGGTACGGTCGCGCCGCCCTGGGCAACCTGGAGCCCAACGACGAACTGCTGATCATCACCTATCCGCACCAGCACGACCTGGCCTTCGAGGCGATCCGCCGCGCCCTCCTGGAAGAGGGCGCCAAGAAGGTCGACCGCCTGGACATGACGGATCTGGGCATGGAGGTGGAGGAGTTCTCCGCCGCCGACGGCTGGCGGGAGATCACCGATCGGCTGCCACCGATGATCGAGGACGGCGTCGAGTTCAACGTCGCCGCCGCCACCTTGAAACGGTTCCTGGAGGACCGCCCGGGTTACACCGGCGTGCTCGCCGGGGAGGCCGGCCGCCGGCACTGGAAGCGCGCCGCCGGCCAGCGGGTCCGCAATAACTGGTGCTACTCGACGTATGAGGACTTCATCTCCCGGGCCAACGGCTACCCCGACGAGATCTGGCGGGTGGTCGACCTGATGGTGGTCGACGCCTTCAACGACGCCGCGGAAGTACGGGTGACAAGCCCGGAAGGAACCGACATCTCCTGGAAGGTCACCGCACAGCAGGCCGATCTGTGGGTCAAGGGAGCCTGGCAGTCCGGTCACATCCTCGGCTCCACGATCCAGGGCATCCGGTTCGGCCACCCGGTGAAGACCTTCCTCGAGGAGGCCAGGATCCTCATGCCGACGCTGAACGGCGTGGTGGCCGGCACCAGCAACCACACCGGCTTCTATCCGCACATCGAGGTGCACGTCGAGAACGGGATGATCGCCAAGATCGTCGGCGGCGGCAAGTACGGCGAGCTGTGGCGTGAGGTCGTCGAGCGGTACGCGGACGTGCAGTACCCCGGGTTCCCGTACAAGGGGTGGGCCTACTTCAACGACTGTTCGATCGGCACCAACCCGAAGAGCTTCCGGCAGGTCGAGACGTTGTGGAACTACAACGACTCGTGGACCAACCTGCCCGAACGCGCCCAGGCCGGTGTGATCCACTTCGGTTTCGGCGCCGAGCACTGGGACCAGACGTTCCTGTCGTACGCCCGCGAGCACAAGCTGCCGACCATGCACTTCCCGCACGTGCACAACATCTTCGCCACGTACCAGATCAAGAAGCGCTCCACCGGCGAGTGGTTCACCTTGATCGACAAGGGCCGACTGACGGCCCTCGACCACCCCGACGTGGTCCGGATCGCCAACACCGTGGGGACGCCCGAACTGCTGGAGTACGACTGGATCCCCGCGCTGCCCGGCATCAACTATCCCGGTGACTACAAGCGCGACTACGCGAGCGACCCGGTCGCCTGGATCCGCCGCGAGCAGCTCGGCGAGTTCCAGCATGGAGCCGGCGGCGAAGGGGGCGCCCTGTGACGGCGGCCGGCCCCGCGAGCGGTGCGGCGACCGGCACGGCGACAGGCACGGCGACCGGGGGCGGCGTCCATGCCGAGCCGTTCTACCTCCCGGTCGGGGACGAGGTCACCGTGTTCACCGCGGCGTACGCCGAGCGGAGCCCGGTGCTGCTCAAGGGCCCCACCGGCTGCGGCAAGACCCGGTTCCTCGAGCACATGGCGTGGCGGCTGGCCGGTGGCCGAGAGCGGCCCCTGACCACCATCGCCTGCCACGAGGATCTGACCGCGAGCGACCTGGTCGGCCGCTATCTGCTCAACGCCGGCGGCACCACGTGGGTGGACGGCCCGCTGACCCAGGCGGTGCGGAACGGCGGGATCTGCTATCTGGACGAGGTGGTGGAGGCCCGTACCGACACCGTCGTGGTGATCCACTCGCTCACCGACCACCGGCGGCTGCTGCCGATCGCCAAGCGCGGCGAGACCATCACGGCCCACGACGAGTTTCTGCTCGTGGTCTCGTACAACCCCGGCTACCAGTCGACGCTCAAGGACCTCAAGCCGAGCACCCGGCAGCGGTTCGTGGCGATCGAGTTCGACCACCCGGACGAGGCGACGGAGCGCCGGATCATCGCCCACGAGGCGAGCGTCGACGCGGCCACCGCCGCCACCCTGGCGAGCCTGGGCCGGCAGATCCGCAACCTCGACGACCAGGGCCTGGTCGAGGGGCCCAGCACCCGGCTGCTCATCTATGCCGGGCGGCTCATCCGCCGGGGTGTGCCGCCCCGGCGGGCGTGCCGGGCTGCGATCGTGGACGCGATGACCGACGACGGGGTGCTGCGCGACGGCATCGCCGAGGTGGTCGCCGCGGTCGTCCCCGAATGACCGCCGGCGACGCGAACGGCGTGGACGGCACGGCCGACGCGGGCGGCGCCACCGGCATGGACGGCACGGCCGACGCGGGCGGTCCGGGCGGCGCTGCCCACGCCAGTAGCGCCCACGCGGGTGGCGAGGGCGGCCCGGGCAGCGCGGAGGCCGGCGCCGGCGTGGCGACGCTGGCCGCGGCCCGGCCGGTGCTCGACGTGTTCTACCGCGCGCTCAGCGGCCGGCCCGCGCACCTGCTCGGGCGGGTCGGTGACGAGGATCCGGCGCAGGCGCCCGACACCCACACCACGATCCGGCTGCCGAACCGGATCGACCGGTTCGGCGAGCTCCGGCAGAACCGCGACTGGTACACGGTCGCGCTCACCCACCGTGCCGCCCACTACGCGTGCGGCAGCTTCGGCTTCCGGCTGGGGCGGCCCTCGCGGCTGCGGCCGCGGCTGACCGGCGGTGTCGCCGCACTGACCGGGCTCGACCCGGAGACCGATCTGGAGCGGGTGTTCCGGTCGGTCACCTACCGCGAGCTGCTGATCGAGGTGTTCACCATCGCCGAGGATCTGCGGATCGATGCCGCGATCCCGGCGCGATACCCGGGGGTGACGGCGGCGCTGGCCCGGGTCCAGGCCGCCGAGCTGGCCGCGCGGCCCCAGCCTGCCGCGCTGCCACCCAGGTCGGCACTGCTGGAGACGTTCGTTCGGCTCAGCCTCGGCGCGGCCGGGCTCGCGCCGCTCCCGGCCGGGCTGCACCGGCCCGCGGTCCGGATGGCCGCCGCGGCGGCCGAGCTGCGCGACCCGGCGGCCCAGGTCGAGGACGCGGTGGAGGTCGCGCTCCGCGTGTACGAGCTGATCACCCGGCTGCCACCGCTCGCCGCCGCGGGACCACCGGCCGTTCCCACCGGAGACACGGTGCCTGCCGAGGGCGCCGTCCCCGCCGGAGACACCGTGCCTGCGGGAGACGTCGTGCCCGCCGAGGGCGCCATTCCCGCCGGAGATGCCGTAGCCGCCGGGCGGGGCGTGGGCGCGCGGGAGTCGTCCTGGGGGCTTCGGTTGCCGGAGCCGAAGCGGAGCCGGCTGGAGGGGGACGCGGTGCTCGACGCCTCGGTGGGCGCCGTGGACTACCGGGATCTGCTCGGCTGGCGGTACGGCGGCTACCACCAGCCCGGCCCGCCCGGTGAGGAGGCCATCTACCGGCTGCGGGCGGTCCCGGGGAGTGATGACCAGGCGAGCGGCGACGACGCGGATGAGGACGACCGCCCCGAGGGCCCGCCGGAACCGCTGCCGCACGAGGACCATGAGTGGCACGTCGACCACTACGAGCACCTGCACGGCGCGCTGAACGCCGAGGCCGCCGGCGAGTACCTCTACCCGGAGTGGGATCACGTGCGCGGGCACTACCGGGACGACTGGTGCCGGGTACGGGAACGCATGCTGCCACCCGGCGGTTCGAGCAGGCTGTACGACGCGACACTCCGCGGCTACCGCGATGTGCTGCCGCGGATCGTCGGGCGGCTGGAGCGGTGGGCGCCCGAGGGGCGGCGGCTGGTCGGCCGCCAGGTGGAAGGCGACGACCTCGACCTGGACGCGTGCGTCGAGGCCGCGGTCGACCTGCGGCGCGGCCACTCCCCCGGCGAGGCCGTCCACCGCAGGCTGCGGCGGGTGGCCCGGGACGCCGCCGTGGTCTTCCTCGTCGATCTCAGCTCGTCCACCGCCGAGCGGGTCGATGGCGACCCGGCGGGTGAGGCACGACTCGCGGCGATCCACGGCCGGCCGTACCGGCGGATCATCGACCTGGAACGCGAGGCCGTCGCGCTGCTGCTCGCGGCGACCCGGCGTACCGGCGACGCGACCGGCGTCTACGGCTTCTCCGGCACCGGGCGGGCCGACGTCCGGCTCGACGTGGTCAAACGGCTGGACGAACCGATGTCACGGCAGGTGGCCGGCCGGATCGAGAACCTCCGCCCGGTGCACACCACCCGGATGGGGCCGGCCATCCGGCACGCGACCGCGCGGTTGCGCGCCTGGCAGGCGTCGACCAAGGTCCTCGTGCTTGTCTCGGACGGCCGGCCGTTCGACCGCGACTACGGCCAGGAGTACGGCGAGGGCGCGGAGCTGGAGTACGCCGTACGGGACACCCGCAAGTCCCTGGAGGAGACCTCCGCCGCCGGGATCCGGCCGTTCGTGCTGACCGTCGACACCGGCGGCCACGACTACCTGTCGGACCTGGCCGGTGACACCGGGCCGGACGGTACGGGCATCGGCGGCGAGGTGCTCTCCGACGTCACCGAGCTCCCGCTCCACCTACTCACCCTCTACCGGCGCCTCTCCGGGCGCTGACCCCGCCGGGGCCTGCGTCCGGTACGCAGGCCCCCGGCGGTTCCCGCTCCGCGTCTCAGTCCGGCCGTACGTCCTCCGGCCAGTCGGGAATCGTCGCGTCCGGCGCCTTGGCCAGTTCCTCCGGCGGTTCCTCCAGTAGGACGAGCGGGTCGAGGAGCGCTTGCATCGTGGTGAGCATGGTCTCCATCAGGTGCATCCGGACCAGCCGCGCCGGGCGCTCCGGGTCGTCGTTGAAGTGCTGGTGCCAGATGAAGTGGTCGACGACCAGCAGGTCACCGGCCTCCCACGTCTCCTCCCGGCCGCCGGTGGCCTGCTCGCCGAAGTAGCTGTGCCCGCGGCCCTCGACGACGTACAGCAGGGCCTCGCCGGGATGCCGGTGCTTGGCCTGGAACAGCCCCGGCCCGAGCTGGATCATGACCATCGTCAGTCCCGACGTGACCGAGCCGATCGAAAGGTCCACGAGGAACTTGCTCCGCGTCCCCTTGGGGTTGGGGCGCAGTTCGATCGCGTCATAGTCGGTGTGCAGCCGTCCCCGCCTGCCCCCCGAGGCCTCGGTGGGGTCGGGCCGGTCGGCGGGGAGCGTCCAGGCCGAGCCGAGGCTCTCAAAGACCGGCCGCGAGCCGCACGACAGCAGCACCGCGCCGCGTGGGTCGTCGGTGCCGTGCCGGTACGCCGCCCAGTGCGGCACGTGGATGGCGTCCCACGGCCGCCAGGGAATGCGGCGGCCGTCGACCTCGGTCCACCCCGTACCCGAGACCACCAGGTAGATGGTGTCCCAGGACTCCCGGATCGCGGTGCCGGCGGCGCCCGGTTCCAGCCGGTACTCCGTACAGTCGACCAGCTTGGTCGGCCGGCCCGCCGCGGCGCCGATGTAATGGCCGGCCGTCACGCCCGGCCCGTGCGGCCGCCGTTCGACATCGCCGGCGCGGATCACGGTCTGCCGGTACGCCCGCCAGCCCTCGGCCTGGGCCTTGCGCCGGTCCCGCTGCACCTCATAGTGGGAACGGGTCTCGGTTCGGGTCCTCATCGTCGCACCTCTCACTGTCCCCGGTACGACTTCTCCAGCAGGGCCCGGTACGGCGCCGGGGCCCGCAGCACCGACTCGGCGACCTTCTTGGCCTGCGGACCGTCGAGGTGCTCGATCGGCTGACCGGACTTTTTCATCTCGCTCAGGAATGCCGGGTCCTTGCAGACCGCGGCCATGGCCTTCCGCAGCGCGGCCATCCGATCCTCGGGCACCCCGGGCGGGGCCAGCACCAGCCGGCCCATCTCCTGCATGGTCATGTGCGCCTTGGCCAGCACCGCGTTGCCAGGGTCGAGCTTCAGCTCAGAGAGGGCGGGCACGCCGGGGAGCTCCGGCACCCGCTTCTCCCCGATCACCAGCACGGCCCGGTGCTCGCCGCGCTTGATCGGTGGCAGCCTCGTGCCCAGCGTGCCGCTGGTCGCGTCGGCGTCACCGGAGGTCACCGCCAGCTCGGTCTCCGCCGACCCCTTGTAACCGGTGATGATCTTGCCGTCGATGCCGAGCACCGGGAACAGCACGGTCCCGTCGATGTGCTCCGAGCCGCCGGGGCCGGAGCTGGCGAACCGCACGCCCTTCCCGTTCCGTACGTCCTCGATCGACTTGTACTTCCCCGTCGCCTGGACGTGCAGCACGCGAGGGTCGGCCGCCACCCGGGCGACGAACCCGAACTCGGGGAGCTTGAAGGACGCGCCCTCGGCGTTGCCGAGCACCGAGCCCGCCATGCCCTGCCCGCTGAAGATGCCGAAGGTCAGCCCGTCCGGCTTGGCCGAATAGACCTTGTTGGCGGCGAGCAGCCCGCCGGCGCCGTCCATGTTCTCCACCACGACGGTGGCGCCGAGCCGCTTCTCCAGGTGCTTCGCCATCGCGCGAGCGATCAGGTCGTAGCCGCCGCCCGGGCCGTATGACACCACGAAGTGGATGGTCTCGCCCTTGAACGGCGCGTCACCGCCGCCGGTCACCTGGGCGTTCCCGCATGCGGCGGTGAGGCCGAGCGGTAGCAGGGCGAGGAGCAGGGCGGCCGTCCGCAGAGGTTTCCTCATGAGTGCCTTTCGCTCGGTTCGGTAAGGGTCACGCCCCCGCGCGGACAAGTCGCTGGAACGCCTCGGGCGACCTGAGCACCTCGCTGACGGCCCGTGCCGTCTCGGGGCCGGAGAGCGGCACGATCGACCGCTTCTGCTTGGCCGCGGCCTGCTTGACGCCGGGATCCTTCAGCGCGCAGTCCAGCGCCGTGCGGAGCGTGGCCAGCCGGCCGGGCTCCACGCCGGGGGGCGCGACCACCCCGCGGCCGGTGGCCACCAGCGCGACGAGCGCATCGATGACCGGCTTCTGCGCGGTGTCCTTGAGCGGGTAGTCCGTGGTCGTCGGCGTGTCGGCGACCGGCGCGCCCGCCTTCGGGCCGATCACCAGCAGCGGCCGTACGTCTCCGGACTCGATCGCCGCGAGCTGGCTGTCCAGCGGCAGGATGTGCGCGTCCGCCTTCCCGGCCAGCACCGCCGCGCGCGCCTCACCCGAGCCGGCGAACCCGGTGATCACCTTGGACGGGAAGCCGTACACCTTCGGCAGGACCGAGGAGTTGATGTACTCGTTGCTGCCGGGGCCGGTCGCGACGAACCGCACCGGGCTCTTGCTCTTCAGCAGGTCGTCGAAGCTCTTGAACCGGCTGTTGGACGCCACTACCAGCACGTTCGGCTCGGTCGAGACCCGGCCGAGCCAGCCGAACCGTTCCAGCTTGTAGCGGGCACCCTCGTCCTTGGCGATCTGGCTGCTGGCCGCCCCGACGGTGTTGACGATCTGCAGCCGCAGCTCGTCCGGCTTGGCGGCGAAGGTCTTGCTGGTCGCCACCAGACCGCCGGCGCCCGGCTCGTTCCGGACCACGACGGTGGCCCCGGTGCATTTCTCCACCGCGGGCGCCAACAGCCGGACGTAGACGTCGTACCCGCCGCCGGGCTCGTACGGCACGACGAAGTCGATCGTCTCGCCCTTCAAGCCGCTCGCCTGGCCGCCACCGGTGGTGGTGGTCTGGCCACCGCATCCGGCCAGCAGGACGACGACCGCTCCGAGTGCCACTGCGCGTCGCATGGTCAGTTCTCCCCGGCGTAGGCGTTCTTCATGATCGATCGGAACTCGGGCGGCGAGTTGAGCAGCCGCTGGACCAGCCGGTCCACGTCGGCACCGGACATCCAGTTGATCGGCCGCCCGGTCTTGGCCGCCTTGGCGGTGAAGGCCTTGTCCTGCAGGACGCTCTGCAGGGTGGTGCGCAGGCAGGTCAGCCGGTCCTTGGGGATGCCCGGCGGCCCGACGATCGGCCGGCCGAACGAGAGCAGGTCGACCGTCGACCGCGCCAGGGCGCGCTGCTGGGGAGTCAGGTCGAGCTCCAGCAGCGCGGGCGTGTTCGGTATTTGGGGGTCCCGCTTGGGGCCGAGCAGCAGCAGCGGCCGGTGGTCGCCGTTGCGGATCGCCGGCAGCCGGCTGTCGAAGTCCCCGGTCATGCCGTCGACCTTGCCGGAAGTGAGCGCGAGCTCGTTCTCCTCCGAGCCTTCGAAGCCGGTGATGATCTTGGCCTTGAGCTTGAAGATGGCCTTGAGCATCTGGCCGTTGACGAAGTCGGCCGCGCCGGGGCCGGTCGACCCGTAGCGGAAGTCATTCGCGGCGCGTACGTCCTCGAAGCTCTTGAAGCGGCTCTTCGCCGAGGTGGAGAAGATGTGGAAGGACGCGCCGACCCGCCCGATGTAGGAGAGATTGTCGAGGCCGAACTCCGCGCCGGGGGCGCCCGCGATCGCCGCACCGCCCGCACCGACCGCGTTCATGATGGCCAGGCGCTTGCCGTCCGGTTTCTCGGTCGCCAGCGAGTTGATCGCGAGCAGGCCGCCGGCGCCGTCCTGGTTCTCCACGATCACCTTGGACTTGAGCCTCTTGGCCAGCTCCGGCGCGATCATCCGCGCGTAGGAGTCGTAGCCGCCGCCTGGGCTGAACGGCACCACCAGCGAGATCGTCTCCCCTTCGTACGCCGCGCAGCCCTGCTTCCCGGCCGTGGTGGTCCCGCCGGAGGCGCCGCAGGCGCCGAGCATCGGCACGGTGAGGGCCACCGCCGCGACCAGTGCGAGCATCCTCTGTCGTGGTCTCATCTCGACGCCTTTCTCCGGACGGCAGGTCTCAGGACGGTCAGAAGGAGATTCCGGCGGGCATCGGCACCTCGAGAAGCCAGGTGAAGGCCAGCCACAGCACGCCACCCGCCACCGCCGCGTACACACCGGCGGCCAGCCAGCTCGCCCCACCGGCCACACGCAGGTACACGAAGGCGAAGACCGGGACGATGACATAGACCCCGGCCAGCCACAGGCCGGCGAAGAACGCGGCCACCCAGGCCACGGCCCCGATCCAGGCCCGGGCACCGGCGGTGCCGAAGACGTACTCCATGCTCTGCTCGTCCCGCTCCTCATCACCCTCGGCCCGCACCCGCGGGGCCGCGGGCTCTCCAGGCTCGGGCCGGGCGGAACGCCGAAACCGGACCGCGAAGCCGAGCAGCTTCAGAACCGCGAACCCGATCCCCGCGACCGACAGCAGCCGCGGAACGAACGCGGCCCGGAACGGCCAGTCCTGCGCGAGCAGGTAGGCACCGGAGAAGACGACGAGCAGGGTCACGGTCATCACCACATCGCCCACCCGGATCCGGGCAGGTGCGGTGTCACCTGTCGAATGCATCAGCCACCCCTCACTGCGTCGTTCTCGGGAGCGCGGGCGGCCGCGGCACGCCGACGCCGGGCACGGATCGGAGGCCACAGCACCACCGCGACCATGCACACCGCGAACGCGATGACCGCCGGATCCTTCAGCCAGGACCAGCCGTCCAGCGAGTAGGAGAGGAACAGGTACCGTTCGGCCAGTCCGCCCAGGACCACGGCGAGCAGGAACGGCACCCGCGGCCAGCCCCAGTGGATGGCGATCACGCCGAACACCGCGGCGCCCAGCATCACGAAGATGTCGGCGAAGTCGTTGTTCGCGGTGAACGCGCCGATGCCCAGCAGCACCAGCAGGAACGGGACCAGCCAGGTCCCGCGGATGAACGTCAGCTTGACCAGGTGCCGCAGCAGCAGGAACGCGACGGCGACCGCGATCAGGTTGGACAGCACGAGGATCCAGACCATGGAGAAGGTCACGTCCACGTGCGTGGTGAGCATCTCCGGCCCCGGGTTGAGCCCGGTGATCAGGAACGCCCCGAGCAGCACGGCCGTCCCCGCACCCGCGGGAAGGCCGAACGCGACGGTGGGGATCAGCGACCCGGCGTCCTTGGCGTTGTTGGTGGCTCCGGCGGCGATCACGCCCTCGATCGAGCCCTTGCCGAACCGCTCGGGCTCCTTGGAGGTCTGCTGGGCGACGCCGTACGCGATGAACTGGGACACGGTGCCGCCCATCCCCGGGACGATCCCGATGCCGGCACCGATCGCGCTGGACCGCACCACCACGCCCCAGTGCCGCAGCGTGTCCCGTACGCCCACGCCGATCCCGGACAGCTTGCCGGGCGGGCTCTGCGCGATCGAGGTCTTGCTGAGCATCAGCTGCAGCACCTCAGCGCCGGCGAACAGCCCCACCACCAGCGGCACCAGGTCGATGCCGTCCCAGAGGTAGAGCTGGTCGAAGGTGTAGCGCGGCACACCCGCCTGCGGGTCGATGCCGACCAGCGAGACAAGCATCCCGAAGGCCGCCATCAGGAAGCCCTTCAGCACGTCACCGCCGGAGAGCGTCACCACGAAGGTCAGCCCGAGCAGCGTCAGCATGAAGAAGTGCGGCGGCCCGGAGGCGAGCACCAGCGGCCGCACGATCGGTACGGAGAGGGCCAGGACGAACGCGCCGAACACCGCGCCGAGCGCGGAGCTGAACAGCACCGCGCCGAGCGCCCGGCCGGCCTCGCCCCGTTTGGTCAGCGGGTAGCCGTCCAGGACGGCCGCGGCCGACGTGGCCTCGCCGGGCACGCCGAGCAGCACCGAGGTGATGTCGCCCGTGGTGGCGGTCACCACCCACATGCCGAGCAGGAACGCGAACGCCTGCACCGGCTCCATGTCGTAGACGAACGGCAACATCAGGGCCAGGGTCACCGCGCCGCCCAGGCCCGGCAGGATGCCGACCACGAAGCCCAGGGCGATGCCGAGCAGCGCCAGCAGGAATGTGGTCGGTTCGAGCACCTGGAGCAGGCTCGAAAAGAACGCCTCGAGCATCGGCACCCTTCTCATCGGATTTGCCCGGCCACCCCGATTCGGTGACCGTACGACAGGCTCACGCGTGCCGTAGAGCCGCTCGTCTCATTTCATGAGCAGCAGCCTTCAGGCCGTGCCACCGCGGCGCCCGAGATACTCGACGACGGTGTCGAGATGGGCCACCTCGGCGTACTTGAGGTGCATGTCGAAGAGGTTGACCTTGTGCGAGAGCTCGCTCCGGTCGAACGTGGCCTCCTCGACCACCAGGACACGGAAACCGTGCGAGTAGGCGTCGACGACACTCGCCCGTACGCAGCCGCTGGTGCTCTCCCCGGCGACCACCACCGTGTCGACGTCGAGTTGGCGGAGCCAGGTGGAGAGGGGGGTCCCGAAGAACGCGCTCGCCCGGCTCTTGCGGATCACCAACTCGGACGGGAGCGGAGTGAGCGGCTCGACGAACTCGTAGCCCTCGGCGCCGTCCTCACCGGGCCGGCGGCGGCGCTGGGTGGTCGCACCGACCCGGGCCTGTGGCCGGGACTCGCCGGTCGTGTGCAGCACCGGCACCCCCGCGGCGCGAGCCGTGGCGAGCACCGTCTCCAGCGGCCCGAGCGCGTCCCAGGCCGCCGTGCCGCAGGTCGCCGGGAACCGTTCGATCGCGTCGGCGACCGGCTGCCGCCGGTCGCCGAACACCTTGCGGTAGCAGTCGATGAGGAGCAGTACCGGCCGGGTACCCGGCGTCCGGTCGCCGCCGTACCGGCCCGCGATCAGCCGCTCCCGCGGGCCGATCACATCGTCCCAGCAGTGCGTCCGCGGCACCTCAGCCGGACTCATGCGCCGGCACCTGGTAGCCGCGGACCAGCCTGCCCTTCACCGCCACCGCGGCGGCGGCGACGATCGGTACGGCACCGCCCAGGGTGAGCGCGGCCACCGGCCCCAGCAGGCCGGCGACGCCGCCGATGTTCAGATCGCCGAGCGCCGGCCCGCCCCGGGACGCGATCTGATAGGTCGAGGTGACCCTGCCGCGCATCCCGTCCGGTGTCTCGATCTGGACGGCGGCGTGCCGGATCGTGGTGTGCAGCGCGTCGCACAGGCCGAGGCCGGCCGCCGCGACCAACGCCCAGGTCAAGACCGAAGCCTGCCCGAGCCCGATCGCCATCACCCCGTACGCCGCGGTCGCACCGAGCACCAGCGGCCCCGCCCGCACCTTGCCGATCAACGGGAACACCAGGGCCGACCCGGCGAGCGCCCCGACCGCGGGCGCGGCGGCCAGCAGGCCGAAGCCGGATGCCCCGACATGCAGGACGTCGGTCGCGAGCGCCGGCAGCACCGCGCGGTAGGCACCGAACAGCGTGCAGACCAGGTCGAGCCCGATCAGCTGGAGGATCAGTGACCGTTGCCGTAGCCATGTGAATCCCTCGCGGATATTGGTGAGCACGCTGACCTGCCGCGCCTGGCCGGGAAGCGCCGGCACCCGGACGAACTGCAAGACCACGATCAGGACCAGGAAGCTGACGACATCGGTGAGGTACATCCCGGCGGGCCCGAACGCGGCGATCAGGAAGCCGGCCAGCGCCGGGCCGATCAGGATCGCGACCTCGCGGGAGGGGTTGATCAGCGCGAACGCCTGGACCAGGTCCTTCTGCGGGACCAGCGCCGGGATGATGGCCTGCCGCGCCGGCCGGTCGAAGGTCTCGGCGGCGGTGTTCAGCAACACGGAGAGCAAGAGCAGCGCCGGTTGCATGGAGCCGGTCAGGGTGAGCACCGCCAGGCCGACGCTGACCAGCAGTGACAGGCACTGCATCAGCTGCACGATGCGGCGCCGGTCGACCCGGTCCGCCCAGGCGCCGCCGAGCGGTGACAGCACGATCAGCGCGACCGCCTGGGCCAGCCCGATCAGGCCGGTCTGCAGCGTCGAGCCGGTCAGCTGGTACATGTGGAACAGGTTGGCCATGAAGGTGCCGCGGGTGCCGATCTCGGTCAGCACCACACCCGTCCAGTACAGGACGAATCCGCGGCTCCGCAGGGGCGCAGGGAGGGCCATCGGCGGCGGCTCAGGCGGCGTCGGCGGAGGCGTCGAGTGCCGCGGTCACCTGGTCGACGGTCCGTACGCGGCACATCCGCGGGAACACGTGGTCGACGAAGAAGTCCCGCTGCCGCTTATATCCGGTCAGCCCGTCGGAGACCACGATCACCTGGTAGTCGAGGTCGCGGGCCGCGAACGCCGTACCGGCGATGCCGACATGGGTGGAGCCGCCGACCAGCGCGATGGTGTCCACGCCGCGGCTGCGCAGGCTCAGATCGAGGTGCGTCTGGTGGAACGCGCTCCACCGATGCTTGGGCACGTCGTAGTCACCGGGCTCGGGCGCGAACTCGGCCAGCACGACCATCGACTCGGGTGGGTGCGCGAACCCGTACCGCTGCCCGCCCGGCCCCCACGGGCTGAAGCCCTCGTCGGTGTCGGTGAGGGTGCGGTTGACGTCGGCGCCGTCCGGCCGGTGGTCGGCCCGCGCGTAACAGATCGGGACGCGGTGCCCGCGGCAGTGGCCGATGAGTCTGCTGATCGGTTCGACCGCGCCGGCGGCCTCGATCCGCGGCCGGTAACACTCCAGCATGTCGAACACGACCAGCGCCAGCTTGGCCGGATCGAGACGCTCGGTCATCCACGGCTCCTTCGCATCGCCCGACCTTGCCAAGCTAGCGGCACAATGGTAAGACCATATGGTCATAGCCATCAGGTGTCAATCCGGACGCCTGCGCCCGGAACGACCCGGCAAGGAGGCGACCCGGCCATGGCGACACCCCCCTCAACCACCGTGCTCAAGGCCTTTGAGCTGCTAGATCTTTTCGCCGAGCGACCGCTGCTGAGCGCCGGCGAGGCCGCCCGCCTCCTGGGGGTTCCGCGGGCCACCACACACCGGATGCTGGTCACCCTGCGGACCGCCGGTGTCCTCGAATCCAACGAGTACGGCCAGTACCTCCTCGGGCTCCGCCTCTTCGAGCTCGGCTCGTTCGCACCGCTCCGCCGGCGCCTGCACGACGTGTCGGCCGCACCGCTCGAACGGCTCGCCGCCGAGATCGGGCTGCCGGCCCTGCTCTCGATCCGCGACGGCAACGACCTCCTCTGCTTGGAGAAGGTGCATCACCCCCGGTCCAACGTGCCGGGACGGGTCGGCCAGCGCGGTCCGCTACACGCCACCGCCGCCGGCAAGGTGCTGCTCGCGTACGCACCACGCACCGTCGTCGAGCAGGTCACGGCCGAACCGCCGGCCCGGTTCACGCCGTACACGGTCGTCGATCCGGACCGGCTCCTGGCCGAGCTCGGTACGGTGCGCGAGCAAGGGCTCGCCTGGGAGCACGACGAACACTGCCAGGGCGTCTCGTCGCTGGCCACCGGGATCTGGAACCGGGCCGGGCAGATCGTCGCGGCGATCTCCGTCTCCGCCGGCACCCTGCCCGGCCAGCGCCGCTGCCGGTCGGTCGAACGGCCCCTGCTCGCCACCGCCACCGAGATCCAGCGCCGGCTGGGGTGGCGGCCGGTCCGGGAGGACGCCACCCCCGTCGCCGGTCTCACCGCGTGACGGCCGGGTTCAGTTGGCCGACCGCGTGCCCCTGATGATCTTCTCGTAACGCGATTCCCACTGATCGCCCTCGGAGACCAGCTTGCCGATGTCGACGGTCACGGTGTCGACGCCCTTGAGCGCACCCTTCTGCAGGTCCGCACGGGCCGGGATGCGGTGTTCGGCGACCATCAGCTGCTGGGCGTCACCGAGCACCCACTCCATGAAGAGCAGCGCGCTGGCCGGGTTCTTGGCGTTGCGGAGCAGGGCCACCCCGTTGGGACGTACGACCAGCGGCTCCACCACCGGCGTACGGGACAGCGGCGCGCCGGCCTCGATCTCCTCGTCGACCAGGTGGTTGTAGACGCTGGTCGAGAGGCCGTGCTCCCCCGAGGTGAGGAACTGGGCGTGTGTGGTGTTGCCTTCGATGCCGACCGAGTTGGCGGCGATCTTGCGGAACATCTCGTCGACCTGCGCCTGGGTCTTGCCCTTGCGGGTGAAGTACTGGGACAGCGCCATGTACCACTCGAACGCCCGCGTCTCCATCATCGAGACTCCGGCGAACCGCTTGTCCGCGAGATCCTCGAACGACCTCGGCGGCTCCTTCACCACCTTCGTGTTCCAGGTCACGGTGAACACGTTCAGCCGGCTGCCGACCCAGCCCTTCTGCTTGGCGGCAGGGACCAGATCGTCATCGGCCGGGCCCTCGTAGTCGCGGAGGATGCCCTCGGTGTTCGCGACGGCCAGCTCCTCGGCGTTGCTGTCGTACAGGTCCGCCTTCGACCGGTTGGCCTTGGTCTCCTGCAGCAGGCGCTGCAGGACCTGGTTGGCCTTGGCCCGGTAGACGCTCACCTCGATGCCGTACTTCGCGGTGAACTTCTTGGCCTGGTCGGCGAGGTCCGTGTTGGACGTGTAGACGTTGAGCTTGTCCTCCTTGCGGGCCAGCTCCACCAGCTTCTGCGTTCGCGCCTCGCCGTCCAGGTCCTTCACCTGACCGAGCACGGTGGCGTACGGGTCCCGGTCGCTGCCGGAACCTGCCCCCCGCTCCGTGGGCGAGGCGCCGCATGCCGCCAGGGAGACCGCCACCACCAGGGCGGCACCGGTTCGGATGGGACGGGCCGTCGCTGCCAGCCGCTTCATCGGACCACGCTCCTGATCGAGATGGGCTCGAGCCTGGGCCCCATGGTCGCCCCGGATGGCCCGGCCGCCTCGCGATCGCGCCCACTATCCAAGACGACTCGCTGGGCCGGGGCTCGGTGGTGTCCCTACCGTGTTCAGTCAGCCCTTAGCGAAGGAGCGCCCCGATGCGTGCTCTGCCGATCGCAATCGCCTTGTTGCTCTGCGCCGGCTGCGGCGGATCGCCGACCGCGGAAACCGATGGGCAGGGGAAGACCTCCGGCAACCGCTACGCGGAGGTCGCCGCGGCGGTCAACGGACTGGACGGCCAGGCTCGCCGAGACAAACTCATTGAGCTTGCGGAGAAGGAAAAAGAGCCCACCTGGTACACCTCGCTCAACCAGGACGTCGCGGAGAAACTCCTCGACGCGTACGCGGAGGACACCGGCCTCAGCGTCAAGCTCTACCGCTCGGGCAGCGAGAACGTCCGCCGCCGCGTTATCGAGGAGACCAAGGCAGGCGCCGTGGGCGCCGATGTCATCGAGACCAACGGGCCGGAGATGGTCGCGATGGCCGACGCCAAGGCCTTCGCCCCGCTGACCGCACCGGCCACCGCCAACCTGGTCGATGACTCCAAGCGAGACGGCTGGACCGTGAGCCGGTTCAACATCTTCGCGGTCGCCTGGAACACCGACCTGGTCAAGCCCGGCCAGCAGCCCACCACCTACGCGGACCTCGCCGACCCCAAGTGGGACGGGAAGATGGCGATGGAGATCGAGGACTACGACTGGTACTGGGCGCTCCGCAACCATCTGACCACCGACGGCAAGATGACCCCCGCCCAGGCCCAGGACTATTTCACCAAGGTCGCCTCCGGGGCGGCGTTCACCAACGGCCACACGACGATGCGCCAGCTCCTGGTCGCCGGCGAGTACTCCATGATCACCAGCGACTACAGCTACGGGATCTCCGAGGTCGCGGCCGAGGGCGCCCCCGTGGCGTGGAAGAACCCGAAGCCGGTGCAGCCGCTCTTCGCCCGGCCGAACGGTGTCGCGCTCATGCGCAACGCGGCCAACCCGGCCGGTGCCCAGCTCTTCGCCGAGTGGCTGCTCAGCGAGGGCCAGCAGGTCTTCGTCGACAGCAACATCGATCCCAGCCGCAAGGACCTGCTGAACACCGGGTCCGCCGACGTACGGGTCATGGACATCGAGAAGTACCTGTCGGAGGAGAAGCAGGCGATCAAGGAGTACGAGGCGCTCGCCCGTAAGGGCAAGAAGGTGGGCGATTGAGCACTGACCGCAGCGCGGTCGAGGCACCGGCCGGGCTGCCCGCGGACCGGGCGGCCGGCTATGTCTCCGACCATCTCGTCGACCTGCTCCGCTCCCTCGGCTGCCGGTACCTGCCGCTCAACCCGGGCTCCAGCTTCCGCGGACTCCACGACTCACTGGTGAATCACGCCGGCAACGCCGATCCGCAGCTGCTGCTCTGCCTGCACGAGGAGATCGCCGTGTCGCTGGCGCACGGCTACGCCAAGGCCACCGGCGGGGTGGCCTTCGCCGCCGTCCATGACCTGGTCGGCCTGATGCACGCCAGCATGGCGGTGTACGACGCCTGGTGCGACCGGGTGCCGCTGCTGCTGCTCGGCGGTGGTGGCCCGCTGACCACCGCCGCGCGCCGCCCGATCGACTGGCTGCACTCGGCGTCCGTCCAGGCGCAGCTGGTCCGCGACTATGTGAAGTGGGACGACGAACCCGCCGATGCCCAGGCGCTGCTCGACGGGGTGGCCCGCGGGCACCAGCTGGCCGGAACCGCCCCGGCCGGGCCGGTGTACGTCACCCTGGACGCCGATCTGCAGGAGCAGCCCGCCTCGCCGGACGGACTCGACCAGCCGGACCTCAGGCGGTACCTGCCGCAACCCGGCCCCGGTGCTGACCCGGACCAGGTATTGGAAGCCGCCCGGCTCCTGGTCGCAGCCGACGCGCCGCTGATCGTCGCCGGCCGGGTCGGCCTCCGCCCCGGCGCCACCACACCGCTCGTCGAGCTCGCCGAGCTGCTCGGCGCGGCGTACCAGGACGCGCCGAACACCGTCTGCTTCCCGACCGCGCACCCGCAGAACCTCAGCGGCGACCCGGCGGTGCTGGAGACCGCGGATGCCGTGCTTGCCGTGGACCTCGCCGACCTGCGCGCGGTACGCCCGGTCACCTCCTCCCGCGAGCCGGGCGCCGCCGGCACGGCCTCCACCGGCCGCCGTCTGGTCGCGATCACCCTCGATCCGCTGACGCCGAGCAGCTGGTCGCATGCCGGGCAGGCGCCGGTGCCGATCGACGTGCCGCTGCTGGCAGAGCCGGTGACCGGCCTCCGGCAGCTCCGCGACGCGGTGGCCGGCCTGATCGAGGCCGAGGCCCCGGCCCGCCGCCGGGATCGCGAGCGGCGCCGCGAGATCCTGACCCGCCGGCACCGCGAGCTCCGCGCCGAACAGCGTGCCGCGGTCGAGTCCACCCGCAGCCGGACTCCGATCGCCCCGGCGTATCTGGCCGCCGCCGTATGGGAGACCGTCAAGGACCGGCCATGGCTGCTCACGCTGCGGAACACGCGCAGCTGGCCGGAGGGGATCTGGCAGTTCCCCGGCGGCGGCAGCTATCTCGGGCACAGCGGCGGCGGCGGTGTCGGCTACGGCCCGGGCGCGATGGTGGGGGGCGCGCTCGCCGCCCGCGACCATGGCCGGCTGCCCGTGGCGATCATCGGCGACGGCGACCTGCTGATGGCGCCCGGGGCGCTCTGGACGGCCGTCCACTACCGGATCCCGCTGTTGATCGTGGTCAACAACAACCGCTCGTTCCACAACGACGAGGAACATCAGTACGCGGTCGCCCGGCGCCGCGGCCGTCCGGTGGACAACTCCTGGATCGGCATGCGGATCGATGAGCCGGCGGTCGACCTGGCCGGAATGGCCCGCTCCTACGGGGCCTGGGCGACCGGCCCGGTGACCGATCCGGCCGAGCTCCCCGCCGCACTCGAGAAGGCCCTCCACGCCATCGACGAGGGCCAGGTGGCACTGGTCGACGTGCACACCGCACCACGGCCGAGGAGACGCTGACCTCGTCCGCCGCAGACGTCCGACCCGTCTAGGAAAGGGGCTCGATGACCACCGCCACCGAACGCCCGGCCTCCCCGCAGCAGATGTACATCGGTGGCCAGTGGGCCGATGCCGCGGATGGCACGACGATGGTCAGTCTCGACCCGGCCACCGAGGAGCCGATCGGCTCGGTGCCCGTCGCCACCCGGGCCGACGTGGACCGGGCGGTGGCCGCCGCGGCCGGGGCGGCACCCGACTGGGGTGACCTGCCCTGGCCGGAACGGGCCGCGGCGCTGCGCGCCCTCGCGGGGCGGATCGACGACGCCGCCGAGGAACTCGCCGTGCTGGACACGACCGACGCCGGGCTGCCGATCAACGGCAGTCGCGGTGACATCCGGAGCGCGGCCGGCGAGATCCGGTACTTCGCCGGGCTCGGCGGCGAGGCCAAGGGGGCGACGCTGCCGTCCACACCGGCGCAGGTCGCCATGACCCAGCGCGAACCGTACGGCGTCGTCGGCCGGATCGTGCCGTTCAACCATCCGTTCAAGTTCGCGGCCGGCAAGTGTGCGGCACCGCTGATGGCCGGCAACGCGGTCGTCCTCAAACCGGCCGAGCACACCTCGCTCTCCGCACTGCGCCTCGCCGAGCTGGCCGAAGGCCTGCTGCCGCCCGGCGTCCTCAACGTGGTCACCGGCCCGGGTCAGACCGGCTCGGCACTGGTCGAACACCCCGGGGTGGAGCGGATCGCGTTCACCGGCAGCGTGCCGACGGGGCGGGCGGTGCTGCGCGCCGCGGCCGACCACATCAAGCACGTGACCCTGGAGCTCGGCGGCAAGAACCCGATGATCGTCTTCCCCGACGCCGACCCGGGGCGGGCCGCCGCCGGCGCGGTGGCCGGGATGAACCTGCGCCGCTCGATGGGCCAGTCCTGCCAGTCCAACTCCCGGATCCTGGTGCACCGGTCCATCCGGGACGCGTTCCTCGCCGAGCTGACCGAGCAGGTGTCCGCGCTGACGGTCGGCGACCCGCACGACGAGGCGACCGACCTGGGCCCGCTGGCGTTCCGCGAACACTACGAACGGGTGCTGCGGTACGTCGCCCTCGGCGTTGAGCAGGGCGCCCGGCTGGTCACCGGTGGCCACCGGCCGGCCGGACTCGGCCGCGGCAACTACCTCGAGCCGACGGTCTTCGCCGACGTCACGGGGGACATGGCCATCGCCGCCGAGGAGATCTTCGGCCCGGTGATGGCCGTTCTCGACTGGCAGGACGAGGACGAGATGGTCGAGCTGGCCAACGCCGTCGACTACGGGCTGACCGCCAACGTCTGGACCGACGACCTGCACCGGGCGCACCGCACCGCGCGCCGCCTCCACGCGGGCACGGTCTGGGTCAACGGCGCGGGCCGCAAGCCGCTCGGCACCCCGTTCGGCGGCTACAAGCACAGCGGCCTCGGGACCGAAGGCTCGATCGAGGAACTGCTCGGCTACACCCGGTTGAAGAGCGTCGTGGTCAACCTGCGGGCGTGACGTTAGAGGCTCCGCGGATAGGAGGGCGCGTAGCGAGCGACGTCCAGTAGCGCCCTCCTATCCGCGGAGCCTCTTAATGGATTCACACTTCCGGAAGTTCCACCGTCGTACCCCTGGTGAGATGACGGCCCATCACGGCCCGGGCGGTATCGCGGTCCCGGCGTGCGATGGCCTCGACCAGCTCCTGGTGGTCCTCGACGGTCCGCTGGTGGGCGTCGGCCGCGGGCTCGCGGGCCCGCAGCGCCGCCATCCGCAGCGGCCCACGGAACGACCCGGCCAGCCGGGCCACCGCGCCGTTGTGCGTGGCCTCGGCCAGCCGGGCATGGAACTCCTCGGCGGTGGTCCGGTCGTACGCCCCACCGGCCAGCGACTCCTCGGCCAGCCGGCACACGTCACGCAGCCCCTCCAGGTCCTCCTCGGTCGCCCGCGCGAGGACCAGGTCGAGAATGCCCAACTCCATCATCAGGCGGGCCTCCGCCACCTGGTCGGGATCGACCGGCGACAGCGTCAACAGGTCGGTGAGCCGCTCCCCCACCACCTCGTTGGAGGGCGCGGTGACGAACGCGCCGCCGCCGGCCCCCACCCTGACCGACATCAGGCCCTGCGCCTCGAGGGTCCGCAGCGAGTCCCTGACGGTGACCCGGCTGACCCCGAAGGCCTCGGCGAGCTGCCGCTCCGACGGCAGCCGGTCGTGCGGAGCCAGCCGGCCGGACCGCAGCAGCGCCACGATCTGATCCACGATCTGCTGGCTCGCACGGCCCGAGCTCACCGGACTGAGGTAGTCGCCCGCATCGCCCATCCCCGATCGCCTTTCTATGGTCTTATGGTCAGTCATTAGTATATTCTTTCCGTACTACATTTTCCTCGCTCATGGGAGCTTAAATCATGGCCAAGAGCGGCAGGGTGTTCCTGCGTGGCATCACCTCGGAGAAGTACGGACTCTCGGATCTGCGCGAGGCACAGCTCAAGGCCCCGCGGGTGCGCAACGACGAGGTGGTCGTCGACGACGCCAAGGTCGGCCACTCCGGCGACTCGGAGGACTCCCGTACGTGGTGGCGGATCGGCCCCGGCGACGACCCGTTCCTGACCCAGACCCTGCAGGTGCACTTCGTCGAGATCCCGCCCGGCAAGTCCAACCACGGGCACGGCCACCAGAACGAGGCGGCCTTCTACATCCTGCGCGGCAAGGGCTATGAGATCCACGACGGCAAGCGCTACGACTGGGAGAAGGACGACCTGGTCGTGGTGCACACCGACTCGGTGCACCGGCACTTCAACGACGGCGACGAGACGGCCACCGCGCTGGTGGTCAAGGCCAAGAGCACGTGGATGTACTTCGGCCTGATCCAGCAGGGCCGCAGTGGCCCGGTCAAGGACGAGCACCGGTTCGGGCCGCGGCGGGACTGGTCGCAGATCTGGACCCCCGGCGTGCTCGACCGCAAGAAGGTCGTCAAGCCCTCCGACACCACCTGGGAGACCACCCAGGACGGCATCGTCCGGCACATCCTCTCCCCCGCCCGCGACGACGTCCGCTGCTTCAGTGTCGACGCCTACCAGCAGCGCATCCCCGCGGGCAGCCGGTCGGGCAAGTCCTGGCAGATGGCCGACAAGGTGCTCTACGTCCAGTCCGGCTCGGGCACCAGCTACCACTGGGAGGTCGAGGCGGAGATCGCCGACCAGTACTACGCCCGCGTCGCCAAGGAGCCGACCGAGCACCGGTTCACCGCCGGCGACACGATCTACGTCCCGCAGAACACCGTGGCCCAGCACGTCGCCGACGACGGCGCCGAGGTCACGCTGCTGAGCGCCCAGAACCGGCTGTTCCGGTACCTCGGCTACGACACCGTCGCCTACCTGGAGAACGCACCCGAGTTCGACGCGTAACACGCGCCGGACAGCACCAACGCGACGAGGAGGCGCCGATGGCCAGCCGGACCACGACCAAGGTGACCCACTACCACGTGCAGAAGAAGCGGCGCGCGGAGTTCCTGGAGAACTGGCGGGCCAATCGGCGTACGGTCGTCACGGCCGACGACGTCACGCTCCACCCCAGCGAGCGCGGCCACCGGATCGGTGCGTACGTCGGCACCGACGGCGACCGGCCGACCCGCACGATGGACGCCATGGTGCACGAGTTCGACCCGGGCACCTCGACCACGATCCATCGGCACAGCTGGGACGCGATGGTGTTCGTCGTCGGCGGCTGGGGCTGGACCGAGATCGACGGCGAGCGGATCGACTGGGGCCCGGGCGACTCGATGCACCTGCCGGCCTGGTCCTGGCACCGCTCCGGCAACGACGGCGAGGGCACGGCGCGGTACCTGACGTTCTCCAGCGAGCCGATGATGGACACGATGGGCATGTCGGTGCTGGAGGACGCCGGTGACGCCGACGTCTCCACCCTCCCCGCACGTCCCGCCTACACCGACACGATGACCGGCGACGACCCGTACGCCCGCCGGATCCGCCGCCTCGGCCGCGAACAGCGCGCCCGCCGCGGCGGCCGGCTCCACACCAGCTGGGACGATCTCGAGCTGCTCATCACCCCGCGGGGCACCCGGACGACGTTCCTGCTCGACCGGGCCATCGGCTACCAGGCCTCGGGCATCACGATGGCCATGTTCGAGATCGCGCCGGGCCGCGCGCAGTCGATGCACCGTCACCCCGGCGAGGCCTGGCTGTACGTCGTCGAGGGCAGCGGCCACAGCTACCTCGGCACCGAGCCGGAGGGCGGCGAGAAGCACCCTTGGAAGAAGGGCGACCTGATCATCGTCGACCACTTCCTCTGGCACCAGCACCTGAACGACAACCCGGACCAGACCGCCAAGGTGGTCCGGATCCACATGTTCGACAGCCTGCTGGAGACGATGCGGGTGCTGACCGACCCACTGGTGCTGTTCGAGGAGCCGCCGGACCACATCCGCGACGCTCAGGCCGGCGACCCGACCACGGTCGACTGGCCGGAGGTCGTCCGGCCGACCTGGCCGTGAGCACCACGGGCACGGTACGCCTCCCGCCGGGGGTCACGGGTGTGCACGCGCTGCCGGCCGACCACCACGATGGGCCGTGGGACTCGATCATCACGCCTCCCGGCCTGAAGGAACGGCTGCTGGGTCAGGCCACCCTGCTGTTGCGCCACGGCCGGCGGCTGCAGCAGCTGTCCGGCGCGCCACACGGGCTGGTGGTGCTCGCCGGCCCCCCGGGCACGGGGAAGACCACGCTCTGTCAGGGGCTCGCCCAGGTGGTGGCCCTGGCCCTGGCGCGACGCGGCGCGACGACGTTCGTCGAGGTCGACCCGCACGCGTTCCCCAGCGAGATGCTCGGCGAGAGCCAGCGGGCCGTACGGGAGCTGTTCACCGAGACCCTGCCCGAGCTCGCCCAGCGCAGGCCGCACACGATCGTCCTGATCGACGAGATCGAGGCCCTGGCGGTACGCCGGAGCGCGGCGGCGTTCGAGACCAACCCGGTCGATGTGCACCGGGCGACGGACGCCGCGCTCTCCGGCCTCGACGAGCTCCGCGTGTCCTCCCCCAACCTGCTGATGCTGACGACCACGAACTTCATGCCGGCACTCGACGAGGCATTCCTCTCCCGTGCCGACCTGGTCGTGGAGACGGCGCTGCCGGACGAGGACGTGATCGCCGGCATCATCCGCGGATCGCTGACCGAGCTCGCCGTCCAGTGGCCCGGCCTGCGGCCGCTGGCCGGTGACGCCGGTCTGCACGGCAAGCTCGCCGCCCGGTGCGCCGGATTCGACGGCCGGAAGGTGCGCAAGGCGATCCTTTCGGCCCTGGCGCAACGCCCGGACCTCGCCGAAGACCCCGAACGCCTCACCGCCGAGGACCTCGTGAGCGCGGTCGCCACCGCGGCCGAAGGCCCGCGCGTCGGCACGTGAACCGGCCGGCGGAGCGCGGAGATCATGATCTTGGGGTGTTGCTGCCTCACCTGGCCGGGGTTGAGCGGCTTGGGGTTCGAGACTGCCCGGAGCCTCGCGGTCCGCGGTGCGTCGGTGGTGCTGGCGGTGCGGGACGTCGACGACCCGAGAGGGATTCGAGCCGCAGTTCGGCACCAACCACCTCGGGCATTTCGCCCTCACCGGGCTGGTGCTGGACCGGCTGCTGCCCGTGCCCGGCTCCCGGGTAGTCACAGTGAGCAGCAATGGCCATCGGATCCGGGCGCGGATCCATTTCGACGACCTGCAGTGGGAGCGGTCCTACGACCGGGTGGCCGCCTACGGGCAGTCCAAGCTCGCCAATCTGATGTTCACCTACGAGCTGCAGCGCCGGCTCGCCGCCCGCGGCACCACCATCGCCGTTGCCGCGCACCCGGGCCTCGCCGACACCGACCTCATCCGCAACTCCCCTGCTGCCATCCGCCTGCTCGCCTCCGCCATCGCACCCTTGATCGCCCAGACCCCAGCCATGGGCGCACTCCCCACCCTGCGGGCCGCCACCGGCCCCGGCGTGCTCGGCGGCCAGTACTACGGCCCCGACAGACCCGGCCCGAGGGGCCACCCGCAGCCGGTCACCTCCAGCGCGCAGTCCTACAACGTGGCCCTCCAACAGCGCCTTGGGCCACCTCGGAACAGCTCACCGGGGTAACCTTCCACATCTGACCGCAGGATGCACTCCCTGGTTAGAGCAGGGTCTCGCCGCGTTCGAGGGCCGCGATCTGGTCGACGCGTACCCGGTGCCGCCCGCCCTTGAACGGCGTGGTCAGCCACGTCGCGAGGATCTGTTCGGCGAGGTCCAGCGAGATGATCTTGGCGCCGAGGACGAGCACGTTGGAGTCGTTGTTGCCCCGGGCGATCTCGGTGGTGAACAGGTCGTGGCAGAGGCTCGCCCGGATCAGGGGCAGTTTGTTACAGGCCACGGTCTCGCCCATCCCCGAGCCTCCGACCACGATCCCGCGGTCGGCGCGGCCGTCGGCGACCCGGCGGCAGACGTCCTCGCACAGGGGCGGGTAGTCGACCACCTCGTCACCGTCGGTCGCGCCACGATCGTCGGCCTGGTGACCGTGGCCGGTCAGCCAGTCGATCAGATGCGCCTTCATGGCCAGGCCGTTGTGGTCGGCGGCGATCGCGATCCGCATGCCCCCTCCCTCAGCCCGAGTACGGGAAGACCGTGTCCAGCGGCATCGGCTCGTCGAGGATCCGCTGGTGGACCGCGTACCCCATCAGTTTCTCGACCATCGCCCGGTTCGGCTCGACGCCGTACGGCAGCGGATCCCCGCCGGTCGCCTCCATGGCCCTCAGGTTGCGCCGGTCGTCCGGCCCCGGCTCATCGATCGCGCCGGCACGGAGCCGATCGACGTAGGTGTCCTTGGCCCGCTCGAACACGTCCATCACCTGCCCGGCCAGCTCCGGCCGGGCCTCCAGCAGTTCGTCCCGGACCACGACGAGGTGGTTGATCGGGTAGAAGCCGGAGGCCTGGAAGGACGCGAAGGCGGTCTCACCGGCGTCCGGGATCAGCGGCGCCACGTCCGGGTGGCCGGTGCCGACCCCGATCGCCGCGGCGAGGTCACCGGAGCCGACCAGGTCCTCCAGGGTGTGCCCCGGCTCCACCGGTACGACGTTGGGCGGCGGCCGGTAGTCGGCGACGTGCTCGTCGCCGGAGAGCACCCAGGTGATCGAGTCGAGGTCCACGCCGTACTCGTCGGCGAGAATGCCGCGGGCCCACACCCCGGTGGTCACGGTGTAGCCGCGGTTGACCCCGACCCGGCGCCCCTCCAGGTCCTTGGGGTGCCGGATGCCCAGCCGGGTGTTGTGCACGATCGCGCCGTGGTGGAAACCGCGGACGAGGAAGATCGGCAGGGCCGAGAAGCGTACGCCGTGCGCCTTGGCGCAGAGGTAGGTCGTGAACGCCATCTCGCTGATGTCGAACTCCAGGTTCCGCACCATCCGGCGGAACCCGTGCACCAGCACCGGGATCTCTTCGAAGTCGAAGGCGAACCCGTCCGGCCGGACGGTGCCCTCCTTCAGCGCGGCGTTGGCGCCCTGGGTCCGGGTCACCGTCTTCAACGTCGGAACGTCCGCGTCACGAGACATGCCCGAAACGTAGCATTGGTAAAAACGTCAGACCACATCTGTGTCCACGATGAGCGACTTCAACGGCACCGTCTCGTCGCCGGCCGCGCCGGCGCGGATGGTGGCGCCGGCGGCCAGCGCCTTGCGGACCGCCATGTAGTCGGCCGGGCGGTTGACGGCGTCGATGGCCAGCAGTCGATCTCCCCGGTAGTAGAGCACGGAGAAGCGCTCGGTCTCCGGGTCGCCGCGTACGACGCACTCCTCGTACCCGGCGTTCAGGCCGGCGATCTGCAGCTTGAGGTCGCCCTGGTCGGACCAGAACCACGGCACCGCGGTCGTGTCGCCGTACCGGCCGAGCAGGCCGGCCGCGGCCACCCGGGCCTGGGCGATGGCGTTCTGCACGGACTCGACGCGGATGCGGCCGTTGGCGGCGAGCGGGTGTGGCTGCACCGTACAGTCGCCGGCGGCGACCACCGACCGTTCGCTGGTGCGGGCGTAACCGTCGACGACGATCCCACCGGCGCAGTCCAGGCCGAGCTGCTCGGCCAGCTCGGTCCGCGGCACCGCGCCGATCCCGATGAGGACCAGGTCGGCGGGGAGCGACCGGCCGTCCTTGAGCCCGACGCCGGCGACCCGGCCGTCGCACCCGGTGAAGCCGGCGACCTCCGCGGAGAGCAGCACCGTGCTGCCCCGCCTGTTGTGCGCGGCCCGGTAGAACTCCGAGATCACGGGCGCCACCGCCCGGGAGAGCAGCCGGCCGGCCGCCTCGACGACGGTGACCGACTTGCCCATGGCCCGCGCCACGGCTGCCGTCTCCAGGCCGATGAACCCGCCGCCCACGATCACCACCTCGCGGGCCTCCTCCAGGCGGGCGCGGAGCCGGCCGGCATCACCGAGATCCCGGAGATAGACGACCCCGTCAAGGCCGTCGTGCGGAACCGGGAGCCGGGCCGGGCTCGCCCCGACGGTGAGGGCCAGCTGGTCGAAGGCGAGCGTGCGACCGGCCGCGGTGGTGGCGACGCCCGACCCCGGAGGACCGGACGGGGAGAGCGCGACCCGCGTGATCCGCTCGCCGGTCAGCAGGTCGATGCCGGCCTCCCGGTAAAAGCCGGGCGCCCGCAGCGCCAGGCCCTCGGTGTCCTGCTCGCCGGTGAGGAACGTCTTGGAGAGCGGGGGCCGCTGGTACGGCGGATGCTCCTCCTCGCCTGCCAGGGTGACCGCGCCGTCGTATCCGAGGTCGCGCAACGACACCGCCAGCTGCAGACCCGCCTGACTGGCGCCCACGATCAGCGTCCGACCGCCCATGACCACTCCGAGAAGTCCTATCGATCAATGGTCTAACTATTATTCCACAAGTCGCCTCGCCTTGTGCGGGTCAATCCAGTCTGGTCTAATGGACATACCAAATCGGCCTCGGGGTGACGTCGCCCGGCCGTAGAGGCACCGCGAAGGGACATCGGCACTTGTCCAAGGTGATCTACATCGACAGCACCGGCCGTAGGTACACCGTCGACGCGACGGTCGGCGAGACGGTCATGGCCACCGCGGTCAAGAACGGCGTACCGGGGATCATCGCCGAGTGCGGCGGGAACTGTTCGTGCGCGACCTGCCACGTCTGGGTGGCCGGGGAGTTCGCCCCGCTGGTGGGCGGCCCCGGCGACATGGAGGACGACCTGCTCGACATGGGGGTCTCCGAGCGGCGGGACACCAGCCGACTCTCCTGTCAGATCCGCGTCACCGAAGACCTCGACGGCCTGACGGTGGAGATCCCACCGGAGCAGCCGTGATGCGTACGGCCGTGATGCGTACGGCCATGATGCGTACGGCCATGATCCGAGCGGCCCTGGAGGAAGGGGTAAGGCAGTGCTGAGGCGGGACATCAACGAGTTCTTGACACAGACCGGTCCCGGGACGCCGATGGGCGAACTGTTCCGGCAGTACTGGCTCCCGGCGCTACACGTCGAGGAGTTGCCGGAGAACGACTGCCCACCCGTGCGGGTGAAGCTGCTGTCCGAGCGGATGATCGCCTTCCGCGACAGCCAGGGGCGGTACGGCCTGATCGATGAGTTCTGTGCGCACCGCGGCGCGTCCCTGTGGTTCGGGCGGAACGAGGAGTCGGGCCTGCGCTGCTCGTACCACGGCTGGAAGTACGACGTCACCGGCCAGTGCCTGGAGGTGCCGTCGGAGGAGGGCAACAGCAACTTCTGCGAGAACGTGAAGCTGACCTCCTACCCCCTGGTCAAGGTCGGCGACCTGCTCTGGACGTACATGGGCGACCCGGCCCGCAGGCCCGGCCTGCCCGAGTTCGAGTTCCTGCAGGTCCCGCCGGAGCAGACCTACACCTCCAAGCGGTGGCAGCAGTGCAACTGGCTGCAGGCGTTCGAGGGCGGGATCGACTCGAGCCACGTCACGTTCCTGCACTCCGGCGGGCTGAAGAACGACCCGCTTTTCAAGGGCGCGAAGGGCAACGAGTACAACCTGAACGACACCAAGCCGTTCTTCGAGGTCGCGGACAGCGAGGGTGGCCTGTTCGTGGGCGCCCGCCGCAACGCCGAGGAGGGCAAGTACTACTGGCGCATCACGCCGTGGGTGATGCCCGCGTTCACGATGGTGCCGCCCCGCGGTGACCATCCGGTGCACGGCCACTTCTGGGTGCCGATCGATGACGAGAACTGCTGGACGTACTCCTTCGACTACCACCCGGTCCGCGCGCTCACCGAGACCGAGCGGCAGGCGATGCTCGACGGGCACGGCGTCCACAGCAAGAACATCCCGGGCACCTACCGTCCCGCCGCGAACATGGACAACGACTACCTGATGGACCGCGGGGCGCAGAGGCGCGGTGAGACCTACTCCGGGATCGCCGGCATCGCCATGCAGGACGCCTCGCTGCAGGAGAGCATGGGCCCGATCGTGGACCGCAGCAAGGAACGGCTCGTACCGGCCGACAGCGGGATCATCAAGGCCCGGCAGAAGCTGCGCAAGGCCGCGGTCGCGCTGCGGGACGAGGGCGTGACGCCGCCCGGTGTGGACCCGGAGCACCACAAGGTGCGTTCGGCGGCGGTCGTGCTGCCGCAGGCCGAGTCGTTCCTGGCCTCCAGCCGCGACGCGGTGACGGTGACACCCGGCACTCCGCAGGCGTCGATCTGAGATGGCGTACATGTCGCCGTTCCCCAGCGAGTCGGCCTGGGCCGCCTCCGCGGGCGAGGCGCGCTACCGCATCGACGGCACCATCGTCTCCGCCCGAAACGCGCGCGTCATCGCGCTGGACGAGCGGGCCGCGTCGGTCGCGCGCCGGGTCGCGGACGGCCCCTGGGCGCAGGCCGGGTTCTTCACCTGCGAGAACAGCGGTCCGGCAGGAGACGGGGACGAGATCGCGCTGCGCGGGCTCGATGGCGTGCCCAGCACGCTGGCGGGCCTCTTGGCCACCGATCCCGACGTCGTGGTCGTCCTCGCGACCGACGACACCGGGCGTGCCCAGGCGGCCGCGATCGGCCGTGCCTGCGGCGCCCGCGCCATCATGACGGCCGGGGTCGTGCTCGGCGACGGCTTCGAGGCCGATGACGCCGTCGCCGCGCTCCGCCCGTACGCCCGGGTGCTGCTGCTGTCCGCGGACGAGAGTGACGTGTTCGAACTGCTCACCGCACTGCGGGTCTGAGAGAGGAGGGCCCGCAATGCCGGGAAAGGTGACGCTCAACGCGCTCCAGGAGATGAAGAACGGCGGGCGCAAGATCGTCGGTGTGGTGGCCTGGGACTATCAGATGGCCCGGATCGCCGACCGGGCGGGCGTGGAGCTGGTCTCGGTCGGCGACACCGTCGGCGTGAACCTGTGGGGTGACCCGAATCCGTTCGAGATCACGATGGACCAGATGGTCCTGGTCACGCGGGCGGTGCGGCGCGGAGTGAGCCGGGCGCTGCTCAGCGCCGACTTCCCGTTCGGCCCCCTCCAGGAAGGCACGGGGAGCGCCGTACGGGCGGCCATCCGGTTCGTCAAGGAGGCCGGGGTCGACATGGTCAAGCTCGACGGGGCCCCGGACTTCCTCGACGCCGTCACGGCGATCACGCGAGCGGGGATCCCGGTGTTCGCACAGTTCGGGATCACGCCGCAGACCGCACTGCGGTACGGGGTCGAGTACCGCGCGGTCCCGTCCAGCGCCGACCAGGTGCCGGTGGAGATGATGGACGCGCTGGTCGACGAGGCCAAGCGGCTGGAGGGCGCGGGCGCCGCGCTGCTCAACTTCACCAACTCCGGGCCGGTCGTGGGCGCGGCCGTCGCGGAGGCGGTGTCCATCCCGGTCGTCGGGGGCTTCGGCGGCGGCCCGTGGCTGGACGGCCGGATGCGGATGGCGCACGCGGCGATCGGCTACGCCGCGTCGGCCATCGACGATCCCCCCGACACCTACGCCAATGTCGCGCGGGTGGCGCTGGACGCGCTGAGCTCGTACGCCGAGGACGTACGGGCCGCTCGCCAGATCGCGGGGGGCATCCCCGTACCGCCGGAAAACTGACCGCCGGCCCGACCAGAAGCCAAGGAGAGCGACATGCCCATCGCCCATGCCGACGGGATTCCGACCCGGTACGAGGTGATCGGCTCAGGCCCACCGCTGTTGCTGTTCTCCCCCGGGGGATTCGACTCCGTCCAGGAGAACTGGCGGGAGCTGGGGATCTACCGGCGCCTGCGGCTACTCGACCACCTCAGCGAGTCCTACACCTGCATCACCTTCGATCGGCGGGAGGCGGGCGAGTCCGGCGGGCGGCTGGAGCGGCTCTCCTGGGACGGGTACGCGGCGCAGGGGGCCGGGCTCCTCGATCATCTGGGCTTCGAGCGGGCGCATCTGATGGGCGGGTGCGCGGGCTGCTCCACCGTGGCGGCGTTCGCGGTGGCCCGTCCCGAACGGGCGCTGAGCATGGTGCTGTTCTCGCCGGCCGGCGGCGTGAAATACCGCATGAAGCAGCACGACCGCTTCGCCCGGCACCTTGCCTACGTGGACGAGCACGGCCTGGACGGGGCGGTGGCGCTGGCGCAAGGCTCAGACCAGGGCTTCTCCAAGGATCCGCGGGTCGGTCCGTGGGCTCCGGTGCTCCGCAATGACGCCGCGTTCGCCGAGGCGTACGCCGGGACGGACGCCGGCCGCTACCGCATCCTGGTCGACGGTATCGCGCGGTTGCTGTACGACCGCGACACCGTCCCGGGTGCGGAACCCGAAGATCTCCTGCGGCTGGACATCCCCGCGCTCATCGTCCCGGGTGAGGACGACTCGCACGCGCCCTCGGCCGCCCGCTATCTCCAGGAATGCCTTCCGCAGGCGGAGTACTGGGATGTCCCGGTGGCCGGGCAGACCGAGTCGACGGCCCCCGCCGAAGTGTTGCGCTTCCTGGACAAGGCATAGGGCGGATGCCCGTACGCGACCACGAGACAGAGGAGGAGACGGTATGGCGGAGCAGGTGCTGGCCGCGGTCAGGACCGGACCGGGCACGACCGAGATGCGCGAGTTCCCGGTGCCGGACATTCCCGACGACGGCGCCCTGCTCAGGGTGGAGGTCGCCGGGATCTGCGGTACGGACGTCAAGATGTACGCCAAGCCCCCGTTCACCGATCCGGTGATCATGGGCCACGAGAACGTCGGGGTCATCGCCAAGGCGGGCCGCGCCTTCACGGAGCGCAAGGGCCTGGCCGAAGGCGACCGTGTCTTCGTCGAGCATTACGTCGGCTGTTTCCGCTGCGCGTGGTGCCACGCCGGCGAATATCGGCACTGCGAGCTGACCGACTGGCGCACCAACCCCGACGCCCGCCGCTACGGGTACACCTCCGCGGACAAGCCGTACCACCTGTGGGGCGGCTTCTCGCAGTACCTCTACCTGCCGTGGAACTCGGTGACCCACCACGTCCCCGACGGCGTCTCCGCGGAGCTGGCCGGGCTGGTGACGCCGCTGTCCAACGGCATCGAGTGGGCGCTGGTCACCGCCGAGGTCGGGTACGCCTCGACCGTCCTCATCCAGGGTCCGGGGCAGCAGGGGTTGTCCCAGGTCGTCGCGTGCAAGCAGGCAGGCGCGTCGCTCATCATCGTCACCGGCACGACACGGGACGCGGCGCGGCTCGCCCTGGCGCGGCAGCTCGGCGCCGATCACGTCATCGACGTCACGCACGAGGACGCCCTCGAACGCGTACGGGAGATCACCGGCGGGCGCGGAGTCGATGTCGTCCTCGACTGCACCTCTGGCGCCGGCACCGCCCCGGTCCTGCTCGGCGTCGACGCGCTCAAGCGGCGCGAGGGCACGATGGTCGTCCAGGGTGAGCTCGCAGCCTTCCCCGACTTCCCGCTGAAGAAGATCACGGAGAAGTCGATCAGCGTGAAGAGCGCCCGCGGCCACAGCTACCGCTCCTGCGAGCTCGCCCTCGAGCAGCTCGCGTCCGGCCGGTTCCCGCTGGAGAAGCTGAGCACGCACGCGTTCGGGCTGAGTGACGCCGACCGCGCCATCCGTACGGTGGGCGGCGAAGGGGCCGAAGACGTCATCCACGTGTCGCTGCTGCCCTGGTCCGAAACAGCGCAGGAGGCGTGATGGGCACCGTCGTACGCAACCCGCCCCGCGCCGGCAAGGAGACGGTCGACGCGCTCGGCCGGTACGGGGTGGCCACCGTCCATGAGGCGCAGGGACGTACGGGACTACTCGCCTCCGCCCTGCGTCCCGTCTACCCCCGCGCGCACATCGCGGGCACCGCGGTCACGGTGAGCGTTCCGCCGGGCGACAACTGGATGATCCATGTCGCCGTGGAACAGTGCCGGGAGGGCGATGTCCTGGTGGTCGCGCCCACGTCACCCTCGGAGGCCGGCTACTTCGGCGAGCTGCTGGCCACCTCGGTGGCCGCGCGCGGTGTACGGGGCGCGGTCATCGACGCGGGCTGCCGCGACATCACCGAGCTCCAGCGGATGGGGTTCCCAGTGTGGGCGCGGCACGTCTGCGCGTTCGGGACTGTGAAGGAGACCCTCGGCGACGTCAACCTCGGCCTTGTCTGCGCCGGCCAGCGGATCGATCCGGGAGATGTGATCATCGCCGATGACGACGGGGTCGTGGTCGTCCCGCGCACCCGGGCTCAGGAGATCGCCGTCGCGGCGGAGAAGCGCGAAGAGCGGGAGGCGGCGCTGCGCGAACGGTACGCCGGCGGTGAACTCGGCCTCGACGTCAACGACATGCGTGAGCGCCTGGCGAGCAAGGGGCTCACCTATGTCGACCGAACGCCGGGCGAGTGAGGGTAACATGATCATTGATTGCCATGGCCACTACACCACCAGCCCGCCTCAGCACGGGACCTTCCGCCAGGCCCAGCTGGCACGGCTGGAGGACCCCTCCCTTTCCGCACCCGAGCCGCCCGCCATCTCCGACGACGCGATCCGCGAGAGCGTGGAGAGCAACCAGCTGAGGGTTCTGCGCGAACGCGGCGGCGACCTGATGATCTTTTCGCCGCAGGCGTCCGCGATGGCGCACCACGTGCCCGATCCGGCCACGGCCCGCGTGTGGGCGCGGGTGAACAACGACCTCATCCACCGGGTGATCGAGCTGTTCCCGCAGCGGTTCGCGGGGGTCTGCCAGCTTCCACAGACGCCCGGCGGCTCCCTCGACGACTCGGTGGCCGAGCTCCGCCGGTGCGTACGTGAGCTGGGCTTCGTCGGGTGCAACCTCAACCCCGACCCCTCCGGCGGCCACTGGACGTCGCCGCCGCTCACCGACCCGTACTGGTTCCCGCTGTACGAGACGATGGTGGAGCTGGACGTCCCGGCGATGATCCACGTCTCGACGTCATGCAACTCCAGCTTCCACACCCTCGGAGCGCACTACCTCAACGCCGACACCTCGGTGTTCATGCAGTTCGTCCAGGACGACCTGTTCGACCGGTTCCCGGCCCTGCGATTCGTCATCCCGCACGGCGGCGGTGCGGTTCCCTTCCACTGGGGGCGCTACCGGGGCCTCGCCAACCGGATGGGACGACCGGATCCGACGGCGCTGCTGGGGAGCAACGTCTTCTTCGACACCTGCGTCTACCACCAGCCCGGCATCGACCTGCTCTGCCAGGTCATGGGGAGCGACGGTCTGCTGTTCGCGTCGGAGATGCTGGGCGCGGTGCGCGGCGACAACCCCGAGACCGGCCGCGGCTGGGACGACACCAAGGCCTATCTGGACGCCGCCGGGCTCTCCGACGAGGACCGCCACAAGATCTTCGAGGGCAACACCCGGCGCGTCTACCCCCTCCTGGACGCGCGACTGACCTCGGAAGGACACTGACCATGGCCCCGCTCCATCTCACCTTCGCGTGCGGCGACTACGACCGGACGCGCGCGCTGAGCGAGGGGACGATCCGCCCCGACGGCATCGATCTGACCTATCTCCGGCTGCCGGTGGAGGAGACCTTCTTCCGCATGATGCGCCACCAGGAGTTCGAGGTGGCGGAGCTGTCGCTCTCGTCCTACGTCCTGTCACTGGACAGAGCCGTCCAGGGAGGGTCGCCGTTCGTGGCGCTGCCGGTGTTCCCGTCCCGCATGTTCCGGCACGGGTCGCTCTACTGCCACCGCGACGCGGGCATCTCCGCGCCTGAGGACCTGCGCGGCAAGGTGGTCGGCAGCCCGGAGTACCAGCTCACGGCGTGCGTGTGGGTGCGCGGCATCCTCGGTGACCGGCACGGCGTACCGTTCGACTCCGTCGAGTACCGCACGGGCGGGCAGGAGACGCCCGGCCGCATCGAGAAGGCGGGCGTCGAGCTGCCGGAGTCGGTACGGATCAGCCCCATTCCCGACGGCAGGACGCTCGCGTCCATGCTGGCCGAGGGCGAGATCGACGCCCTGTGCACGCCGCGCGTCCCCGGCCCCTTCGTCGCGGGCGACCCCCGCGTACGGCGGGTGTTCCCCGATGTGGTCGCCGCCGAGAAGGAGTACTACGCGGCGACCGGCATCTTCCCGATCATGCACGTCGTCGTGGTCCGGCGCGACGTCTACGACCGCCATCCGTGGGTCGCCCAGTCGCTCTACAAAGCACTGCTGGCGGCGAAGGACGAGGCGTACGCCCGCGTCTACGACACCTCCGCGCTGCGGTTCATGCTCCCCTGGCTGATCCCGCAGCTCGAGGAGGCGCGGGAACTCATGGGTGACGACTACTGGTCGTACGGGCTCGATCGCAATCGCACGACGCTTGCCACCTTCCTCCGCTACCACCACGAGCAGGGCCTGTCCGCACGGCTGTGGACGCCCGAGGAGCTCTTCGCCCCCGAGTCGCTGGAGTCGGCGGTCATCTGATGCGTTGACGCGCCCCAGATAGCGGCATTATGGTCATACCAATAGCCTGACCCTGGAGGAGTGTTCATGGCCGACCGCACAGCGCTCGTCAAGGACGAACTGGCCGCGAAGTTCAGCACCGAGAAGGACTCCCCCTACACCCGCTGGGTGGCCGCGGAGGGTCTGGACATCATCGCCGCCCACTACGTCCCGGACCTGCGCACGGTCGAGCTCAAGCCGTGGGAGCGGCGCGGCGGGCGCGGCGTGTTCATCAACCACGAGGCCACCCGTACCTCCAACGACTGCTATGTCTGCGAGATCCCGCCGGGCGGCAGCCTGGCGCCGCAACGGCAGCTGTTCGAGGAGATGATCCTGGTCCTGGACGGGCGGGGCTCCACCCGGGTCTGGAACGACGCCGGGGCAGCGGTCTCCTTCGAGTGGCAGGCCGGCTCCATCTTCGCCATCCCGCTCAACACCCACCACCAGCACTTCAACGGATCGGGGCGCAACGCGGCCCGCTTCGTCGCCTCCACCAACCTGCCGCTTGTCCTCAACCTCTACGACGACGCGGACTTCGTGTTCGACACCCCCCGGGACTTCCCGGGCCGGTTCGACGGCGAGCCCGACTACTTCTCGCCCAAGGGCGAGCAGAAGGGGCTGCTCCTGGACACCAACTTCGTCGCGGACGCGGCCAACCTGCCGCTGGTCTCGGCGAAGGAGCGCGGCGCCGGCGGCGGGCACATCCGCTTCTCGATGGCCAAGGGCTCGATGAACAGCCACATCTCCCAGTTCCCCGTGGCCACGTACAAGAAGGGGCACCGGCACGGCCCGGGCGCCCACGTCATCATCCTGACGGGCACCGGCTACAGCCTGATGTGGCCCGAGGGTGAGGAGCCGCGGCACTACGAATGGGGTCCCGGCACGTTGATCGTCCCGCCGAACATGTGGTTCCACCAGCACTTCAACACCGGTCCCGAGCCCGCCCGCTACCTGGCGTTCAAGCACGAGGGGGTGGCGGTCCGCAACGCGCAGGGCGTACCTAAGGCGTGGATCAGCAGGCGCATCGGCGGCGACCAGATCGACTACGCCGACGAGTCGGCATTCGTCCGTGACACCTTCCGCAAAGCCCTGGCCGACCACGGCCTCGAACCTCGGATGGACGAGGCGTACGCCGCCGAGCTCGAGACGCTGCCGCCCCAGTCGTGACGCCATCCGGCCCGGCCCACGGACACGAGCATGACGTCCACGAGCGCGTCGTCCACTCGGCGTACGTCCCCGACCACGAGCACGATCACGACACCGAGCCGGTGGGCCCGATCGAGGACAACCCGATCTGGCGGCAGGACAACGTCACGCTGGACAGCGTCGGCATCGACATCGGATCGTCCGGCACGCAGGTGATCTTCTCCCGCCTCCGCCTGCGCCGCATCGGCGAGAGCCTGACCACCCGTTACATCGTCGTCCACCGCGAGACCCGGTACCGCTCGCCGGTCGCGCTCACCCCGTACGCGAGCGCCGGGTACATCGACGCGGAGGCGCTGGGCACGATCGTCGACCGGGCCTACGGCGCTGCCGCCGTCCGCCCGTCCGAGATCGACACCGGGGTGGTGATCCTCACCGGTGAGGCGCTGCGCCGCCGCAACGCCGAGGCCATCGCGACCGTTCTCGCCGAGCGCGGGGGCGACCTGGTGACCGCGACGGCGGGCCACAACATGGAGGCGATGCTCGCCGCCTACGGTTCGGGGGCGGCGCAGTCCTCGTACGACACGGGGCGGCGCATCCTCAACATCGACATCGGTGGCGGGACCACCAAGCTGGCGGTGGTGGAGCACGGCAGGCCCGTAACGACCTCCGCGCTCGACATCGGCGGCCGGCTGCTGGTCGTGGATGACGACACGCTGGTCCGCCTCGATCCGGCGGGGCGCCGGCACGCGGCCCGCGCCGGGTACGGGTGGGAGCCCGGCGACCTCGTCCGCCCCGCGGAGCTGGCCAAGGTCACCGAGACGATGGCGGACGCGCTCGTGGCAGCTCTCACCGCCCGCCCACTCCCCCGCGACCTGGCCGAGCTCTACCTCACCGAGCCGCTGGCGGAGACGGGCCCGATCGAGGGCGTCATGTTCTCGGGCGGGGTCGCCGAGTACGTCTACGGCAGGGAGGAACGGGGATTCGGCGACCTCGGCCGTGGGCTCGGGCGGGCGCTGCGCCGACGGGCCGACTCCGGGGCGCTGCCGTTCCCGCTGCTGCCGCCGGGCGAGTGCATCCGCGCCACCGCGCTCGGCGCATCCGAGTACAGCGTCCAGCTCAGCGGGAACACCGGCTGCATCACCGACCCCGACGCGCTGCTGCCCCGTCGCAATCTGCAGGTCGTACGGCCGGACCACCGGCCCGGCGAGAAGGTGGAGGCGGCGCAGGTCGCCACCGCGATCCGCGATCGCCTCGTCGCGCTCGACGCCGATCTGTCCGGCGGGGACATCGTCCTGGCCATGTCGTGGGAGGGGCCGCCCAGCTACGACCGGCTCCTCCCTTTCGCACTCGGCATCCGGGACGGCCTGGCCCGCCGGATCGCCCGTGGCCGGCCGGTCTACGTCATCCTTGACGGGGACGTCGCCATGACGCTCGGCGGGCTGCTCCGCGAGGAGCTCGTCGTCGGCGCCGAGCTCCTGGTCATCGACGGCCTCAGCCTGCGGGACTTCGAATACGTCGACATCGGCCGTGTCCGGTACCCGTCCGGGACGGTACCGGTCACGATCAAGTCGCTCATCTTCGGCGCGTGACCCGTCCTAAGAGGCTCCGCCAAATGAGGGGCGCGTAGCGAGCGGCGTCCAGGTGGTGCCATGGCGGCGTCGCCGAAGCGAGGGCAGCCTGGTTGTGCTGTTGAGCTGCGGCGGGTCCGCCAGGGCGCCGCCTGGGCGCCGCGCAGTAGCGCCCCTCATTTGGCGGAGCCTCTAAGTGGGCTCCCCCGTCTTCTCCACGTCCGCTTGCTCCGTGAGCCGGTCGGCGGTGCGCTGTAGATGGCGGGTCATGATGGCGCGGGCCCGCTCGAGGTCTCGGCCCTCGATCGCCTCGACCAGCTCGTAATGCTCGTGCGCGCCGCGCGCGCCCATCAGGGGGGCGGCGACCTGCGCCTGATGGAGCGACATCAGCAGAGGGCCGTGGAAGCTCTGCACCAGCATCTCGATCGCCGGGTTATGCGTGGACGAAGCGACCCGCACGTGGAACTGCGCGGACATGGCCATGCTGTACGAGCCGCCCTCCAGCGCATCCAGGCCCTGCTCGACCAGGGCGCGGAGCTCCGCGATGTCCTCTTCGGTGGAGCGCTCGACCACCAGCGGCAGGATGCCCAGCTCGAAGATCATACGGGCCTCGGTGACGTCGCCGCCGGTCATCGGCGCCAGTGTCATGAGCTCGGCGAGCCCTTCCCCCACCCGCCCGCTGGAGGGCTTGGTGACGAAGGCGCCGCCGCGGGCGCCGACGCGGATCTCCACCAGACCACCGGCCTCCAGGACGCGCAGCGCCTCGCGGACCGTCACCCGGCTGACCCCGAACCGCTCGCACAGGCTGCGCTCGCTGGGCAGCCGGTCGCCGGGGACGAGCTTGCCCTCCCTGATCAGCGCCCGCATCTGCTCGACGATCACCTCGGAGATGCGGCCGACGCTGACCGGCCTGAACAGGTCCGCGGTGCTCTTGTCGCCGGTCGCCTCCCTTGGCGGTCCTGCTCCCATACCGGCATCCTCCCCGATCTGGGGTCGTTTCTCGTCTGACGATCCCCGAAATGGTCTAACCAATAAGACATTACCCCATCCGCAGTACGCCGGCGCGCAACCGGGAGCGGTCCCAGAATCATAGAGCGATCGGCCATGACTACGCGGAACCCGTACAAATCCAAATCACGAAATGGTCTGACGGTTCTCCAGCAGGCGCAGTCTCCGCCACGCCCGGCTCCTCACGCGCCCCCGCGGGCGAGCAGCCGGGGCGCCCGGCGTTGCGATCCTCACTGGCCTCGGAGGGGCGGTGCTGGGCGAGTCGTCGGGTGATCTCAGTCCAAGTTCACTCGGTGTGGTTGGTCGGTGTGGTTGGAGAGTGGGCCGGCCGTCCGTCCTGGCGCGCCAGCCAGGCGGGCAAAGCCCCGCCGCCCGAGCGATAGCCCTAACGCTCGGCTAACGGAACTATCACTCGGCTGGCGCACAGCGGGCGATAGCCTGAGGCTGGACGAAGACAACTCGCCTAGAGCGTTTTCGCTCCGGCGTAAGCAGTTTTTTCGCAGGTCAGTACAGCGTTGAGACTGGGTCGCCTTACAAGCGAGGGGTCACTGGTTCGAACCCAGTTGCGCCCACAACCTATGGCGTGTCGAGGGCCTACTGGAGGTTCCTAGATCACCGAGCACCCTCGCGCCTGGTTGCCCCGGGCCGATATTCCGGCCGGCCCCGGCGAACACCGGCCACCAACAGTCACCCGCGCCGAATTCGCCCACAGGCGGCGGCATAGTCGCCGAACTGTGATGAACCTATTTCTATTCGCCCAGCGGCTCCCGTGCGATTGTCCCGAGTGAACGCTGAGACTCGGTCGGACTCAGGCGACCCCTAGGGCGGTGAGGGCCATGCGGCGACGGTACGGCATCCGCTGGACACCTCGGCGGGCACCTAGATGGGCGGCTGCGGGCGCTGGGTTGCTGCTGGTGGCGGGGCTGGTGGTGTCCCCGGCGCCGACCGGGGTGGCCGCCACGCTCGGGCCGGGTGGCGTGGATGTGGATGCCGCCACCATCCCGCAGCTGCAGGACGCGATGGACAGAGGGAAGCTGACCTCGGTCGCGCTGACCCGGTTCTACCTGGACCGCATCCGCGACGTGGACCGCCGACTCCTGCACGCGGTCCTCGCGACCAACCCCGACGCGCTGGGCCAGGCACGGGCCAGCGACGCACGTCGCGCGAAGGGATCGCTGCGCGGCCCGCTGGACGGGATCCCGGTCCTGCTCAAGGACAACATCAACACCGGTGGTGGGCTGCCGACCACGGCCGGTTCACTCGCGCTCGCCAAGGCCACGCCTGAGGACGCCTTCATCGTCGGCAAGCTGAACAGCGGCGGCGCGGTCCTCATCGGGAAGGCCAACCTGTCGGAGTGGGCCAACTTCCGGTCCACCCAGTCCTCCAGCGGCTGGAGCGCCGTCGGCGGGCAGACCGGCAACCCGTACGCGCTCGACCACAATCCGTGCGGCTCCAGTTCCGGCTCGGGTGCGGGTGTCGCCGCCGACCTGGCGACGGTGGCGATCGGCACCGAGACCGACGGCTCGATCGTCTGCCCGAGCGGGGCCAACGGGATCGTGGGCGTAAAGCCGACCCTGGGCCGGGTCAGCCGTACGGGCATCGTGCCGATCTCGGCGGCGCAGGACACGGCCGGGCCGATGACCCGCAACGTCACCGACGCCGCGGTGTCGCTCGCGGCCGTCCAGGGCGCCGACCCGGCGGATCCGCCCACCCAGGGCCTGGACAACCCGCCCGACTACACCCGCTTCCTGGACGCTGGAGCGCTGCGCGGCGCCCGCATCGGAGTGTGGCGGGCCGGCAACACCGGACTCAGCAACGAGACCGACGCGATCGTCGACCGTACGGTCGACACGCTCCGCGAGCGCGGCGCGACCGTGGCGGACCCCGCCGACCTGGAGGGGATCGAGGACGTCGGCGGCCCTGAGTTCGACGCGTTGCTGTGCGAGTTCAAACACGATCTCAACGCCTACCTGGCCGCGACCCCGGGCGACCACCCGCGCACGCTGGCCGAGCTGATCGCCTTCAACGAGGCCAACGCGGCTCGTGAGATGCCCTTCTTCGGCCAAGAACTCTTCGAGGCCGCCCAGGCGACCAGCGGCGATCTGTCCGATCCCGCATGCGCGGATCCCCGGCGGACCGCCACTTCGCTGGCCCGCCAGGCGATCGACCGTACGCTGGCGCAGCACGATCTCGACGCGATCATCGCGCCGACCGGCAGCCCCGCCTGGCCGACCGATGTGATCAATGGTGACCACTTCGTGCTCGGCACCTCGACGCCGGCGGCCGTGTCGGGTTATCCGAGCATCACGGTCCCGGCCGGGACGGCGTTCGGGCTTCCGGTCGGTGTCTCGCTCATCGGCCCGAAGGCCTCGGAACCCGAGTTGTTCGCGTTGGCATACGCCTTCGAGCAGGCCACCCACATCCGTAAGCCGCCGCGGCTGGCGCGGTCCGCGCCGGCCAACGATGGGATCCGCCCCTGGCCGCCCCGGGGCGCCGCGACCACGTTCTCCGGTCCCGACGGGAGCCCGGCCACATCCGGTGCACCCGCCGGCCCGGCCGTACCCGGGACGCGGCAGCCGTACGGCACGACTCGCTGAGGAGGAGAGGGCCGCGCCAACGACCCACCGGCCGAGCTCTATACAGTGAGCCACGCGATGGCGAAGGGGATTCATGAAGAGAGTGCTGAGCGCCGCGCTCCTTGCATTGCCGCTGCTGGTCCCTGTGACCGCGCACGCGCAGGACCGGACGCCGCCCGTGATCATCTTCGATACCGACATGGACTACGACGACGCGGCCGCGCTGGCCTACCTCGCCGAGGAAGACCGGCTGGGCAGGATCGAGTTACGAGCGGTGACGGTCGTCAACAACGGTGGCGGACTGCCGGGACGGGCGATCCGCAACGCCCGCTGCTTGGTCGAACGGCTCGGGCTGCGCGGCGTACAGGTGGCCGACGGCTCGGAGACCGCCCCCAACGCGTTTCCTGACGAGATCCTGCAGACCGTCGACAAGGTGGTCACGTCTGTGACGCCTGGGTGCGACGCGGCGGAGACACCCTCGCGGATACGCGCTCCGCAACTGATCCGGCGCGTGCTGAGACAGGAGCCCACCGCTCGCATCATCGCCACCGGGCCGTTGAGCAATGTGGCGGCCGCGCTGCCCGAAGCAGCGGGGCGGGTCACGTCGATGGGCGGTGCCATCGACGTACCAGGAAATCTCTGCTGCGGGACACCGCCGCAGTTCGACGGCACGCAGGAATTCAACTACTGGATCGACCCCGCCGCTTCCCGCGCCGTCATCCGGCACAACCCCCGGCCGGTGCATCTGGTACCGCTCAACGCCACCAACGACGTACCCATTACCCCTGAGTTCATCGACCGGCTCCGAGCAGATCACCGGACACCGGCGGCCGACATCGTATTCGAGGCCTTCACACACCCGGACATCCAGCCGCTGATCGCAGACGGCCTGTTGTTCTGGTGGGATCCACTGGCCACGATGAGCGTCGTCCACCCCGAGAGCGTCGAATTCACCAAGGGACGTGTCGATGTCGTAACCGACGGCCCCGCGGCCGGACGCACCTTCCTCTCCGCGACGGGGCGGTCGATCAGCTATGGCGTCGCCGCCGATGGAGCAGCCTTCGAAGAACGTTTCCTCAACACCCTCAACGGCCGGCGATAAACAGGATGGGGCGAGCCGGGCCTCGAGCGCAATCAGTGGCTCGAGAGGTCTGCGGAGCCGGAAGCCGGCTCGCCCCCTCGTATCGGTCGCCGTCGCCGCATCGGACCGCCGAGGCGCACCCTTGTCGTCCCCCAGTTCGCAGCTTCCATGGCCGGTCACGTCGTCACCTCGATCTACCCCATCAAGGGAGGTCCGCTCCAAGTCCGGCGACATCCCCTCAGCCGCTCAGCCAACTCTGCCGGGCTTCCCATCCCCCTGAAAACCATCAACCCTCCAGCACGAACTTCCCCAACCCCGGCTCACGCGCCAGCAACACCGCCGTCAGCTTGTGATCCATCCCAACCTTGCCGGCCCTCCCCCCGCCCCGGAGCGATCCGCGAACCCCTATGCGAGCGCAAGCCGTCCCCCTCAAATGCTCCTCCAACGGATGCCACCGCCCCCGGTCCCGTTCGGCGTGTCATGGTGTGTTCATGCGCTCAAGGGGGCCTTGAGGTGCGGATTCGACCACGCGGCCTTGACCGCATGTG
>WHSL01000405.1 GCA_009380095.1 Streptosporangiales bacterium
CCAGACCACCCGCGGCCCGGACAGCTCGATCTCGGCCTCGGCGAGCGCGCCGCCGGCCGTACGGTGCCGGGCGGAGCCGACGTCCTCGGCCGCCGCCACCTTCCTCCCGTGCCGGTCGACGACGTGCCCATGGTCACTGGTGATGATCACCGCCATGCCGCGCCCGGCCGCCTCCCGCAGCAGCTCGCGGAGGCCGACGATCTCCTTCAGCTCCCAGGTGGCGTGGCCCCGCCGCTGCTCCTTGGCGAGCCTGTCATCGATGGTGTTCAGCACCACCGCGACGTGCGTACGGTCGTCGGCCAGCGCCTCCGTCAGCTCCGGCCCGAACGGCACCCCGGCGCTCTCGCCACGCAGATCGTCCTTGTGGAAGACGGCGGCCGTGGCGCGGCCCCAGAACCGGTGCGCGCGGAAGAGCCGTTCCTCATCCGCCGCGCCACCGGCCATCAGGCGGCCGGCGAACAGCGAGGTCCGGGAGATCGTGGTCAGCGTCGGCAACGCCGCCGCCATGGCCCGGCGCCGCGGCGGGCGGTCCCCCTGTTCCGGCACGGGGTCGTACTCGGCCCAGTCGCGGCGCAGCTCCTCGGCGAGCTCGGTCGCGATGGCCGCGCTCATGCCGTCCAGCAGCAACAGCAGGACCCGCCGGGCGTTCTTGCCCGCGACCACCGGCTTGACCACGCGCGCCAGGAACGACTCCACGGTCAGCATGGTTCCAGGGTCGGTGCCCGCGGCGGTCCACACCGCGAGCGTCGCGGCGAAGGAGCGGTCCATCGCCCGCCGGTGCTCACGGACCCGCGCGCGCGTCATAGGCCTCGGCCAGTACGGGGTTGTGGTCGCCGCCGGCCTCGATGTGTTCGAGGGCCTGGTCCACCCAGCCGGTCTCGGCAACATGGCGCTGTATGGCGGCGGCCACGGTCTGCGACTCCGCGGAGGGCTCAGTGGCGAGCCACTGGGCCAGCCTCCGGCCCATCCTGGCCCGTTCGATGCGCACCCGGGCATCGGGGTCGGCGGACAGCCGGTGGTCGTCCAGGGCCCGTACGGCCTCTACGATCGACTCCGGCGAGCGGGCCGCCAGGGCGCGCCCAGCCGCCGTGAACCGCGCGTTCAGGCCCGCTTGCAGTATCCGGCTCCCGGTCACCGCTTCCTCAGCGTTGAGTTCGCGTGTGAGGAAGGCCGCGCGATCCAGCACGGCCCAGGTCACCCGCCGGGCCTCGCGCCCCGCGTCACCGGATTCCGCGCCGCCCGCTTCCCGGCCCGCGACCAGGAGGGCGGAGACGTACTCCTCGCATGCCGTCCCGTAGGCGGCGACCATGGCGTCCAGCTCGTCCCCGGTCAATGGCGGCTGGGCCCCGAACCAGCGTTCCGCGCGGCCCCGCGCGCGGAACGTCGCCTCTCCCCCTTCGGCATGCGACCACAGCGCGGCGCAAATGATCCCGAAGGGGACGGCGTCCGCCCCGTGCCCGGCCTCCACCAGCCGCATCACGGCCTGTCCCGCGAGGCCGGCCTGTTCCTGCTCGCCGAGGAAGCCCGCGAGCCCCGCCCGTTCGGGTGCCCGCAGTGCGAGCAGCGCCTCCGGCCCTCCCGGGCTCAGCGACCACTTCAGGAGGCGATGCGTATCGATGCCCGTGGTGTCATGCGTCCGTTCGCCATTGCCCTCCCGCTCGGCGCCGAAGCGGCCGAGGCGCAGCCGCCGCATGGCCAGCAGCGACAGCGCGGTCCGGCGGGACAGCCAGCCGCCGGCCAGCGGCGGCCACCCGCCAGGCGGAGTCGCGTCCAGCAAGGCCTCCGCCGCCCACGACGCGTCCCGTAGCCGGGGGTCGATCCCCTCGGCCCCGAACGCGTCC
>WHSL01000137.1 GCA_009380095.1 Streptosporangiales bacterium
CGGCTCGGGCGGAGGCGGCGGGGAAGCGCCGACGCTGACCGTCAAGGCGCCCGCCAACAACGCCAACGTCACGCAGCCGTTCGCGGTCCAGTTCACGGCCTCGGAGGAGATCGGTACCACCGACACCGGCAAGCACCACGTGCACGTCGTGGTGGACGGCAAGTCGGAGGACTACACGGTGGTGGAGGGCAACCAGCACCAGATCAGCGGTCTCTCCCCGGGCAAGCACACGATCGACGTGACGTTGCAGCACGCCGACCACTCGCCGGCCGGTGCGGCGGCGAAGATCACCGTCAACGTGACCGGCGGCGGTGGCGGCCAGCCCACCGAGGACTCCGGCGGCGGTGGCTACTGATCCGGAGACCCGGCCGGCGGCCCGTGCCCGTACCGCCGAGGGGGTGGTACGGCGCTACGGGCGCGGGGCCCGCTGGTTCCACGCGGTCGTCTATGTCACGGTGCTGGTCCTGCTCGGCACCGGCCTGTGGCTGCTGGCCGGTCTGGAGGGCGTGCCGAGCCCGCTGGCCCGGCTGGTCCGGGCGCCGGACACGGTCCTCCACACCTGGGTCGGCTGGGCGTACGCCGCGCTCGCGCTGGTCCCGCTGATCGTGTTCGGCCCGCGGACCGTACGGCGGTTCTTCGCGGAGTCGCTGCGGTTCCGGCGAGCGGACCTGGGGTGGCTGCGGGCCTGGCCGGGCGCCTTGCTGAGCGGGCGGTTCGGCTGGCACGCAGGCCGGTTCGACCCGGGGCAGCGGCTGCTCAACCTGGGGTTCGTGGTCTGCCTGCTGGCGCTGGCCGTCAGCGGCGCGGTGATGGCGGGCCTGCACGGCGGGCCGGCCTTCGCGGTCGCGGTGCTGGTGCACAAGTGGGCGACGTACGCGCTCATCCCGATGGTGGCCGGGCACGTGCTCGTCGCGGCCGGGCTGCTCCCCGGGTATCGGGGCGTGTGGCGCTCCATGCATGTCGGTGGCCGACTGCCACGTCCGGTGGCGGAACGGCTATGGCCCGCGTGGGTCCGCGACCGATCTTCGGGCGACCCCCCGGAGGGTCCGGAATCGAACGCGAAAAGCCCGTAGCGTCAAGGGTTTCCGCGCCCCAGGACGGCCCCGCACCTTTGCGGGTTTTGAGGTACCACGGCGGGCCGCACGCGAGTATGGTCGACGGCGGTCGCCGTAGCACACCTGCGGAACGATCATGGGTTCCGCATGAACGGGGCGGAGCCTAAGGCCCGAGAGCAACAGGGAGTTGTAGAGCGATGGCTCAGGGCACCGTCAAATGGTTCAACGCCGACAAGGGCTACGGCTTCATCGCGGTCGACGGTGGTAAGGACGTCTTCGTCCACTACTCCGCGATCATGATGGACGGCTACCGCTCGCTGGACGAGGGCCAGCGGGTCGAGTTCGAGATCACCCAGAGCGACCGGGGCCCCCAGGCGGAGGGCGTGCGCTCGATCTGAGGAAGCCATAGACCGGCAAGGAGCCCCAGGCACCCCACCTGGGGCTCCTTCAGTTTCCCGGCCCGATCTAGGAGACCTGCGGGGCATGGTTCGCTTGCTTGCACTCGCATGGGTAGAGTGCTAAAAAGTGCGTTGGCACTCTCCCTGCGAGAGTGACAATGGCGGGATCGAGGCGACGAGGCCTCGGCCCGGTGGCAGCAGGGTTGTCACGGGGCCGGTGGTCGTCCGTCGCGGGCGTCGGCTCGGTCCAGTGAGCTAACCCCCGCATCGGGAGGATCAAGCCATATGGCAGCCAAGATGATCGCGTACGACGAGGACGCCCGGCGCGGCCTCGAGCGCGGCATGAACCAGCTTGCGGACGCGGTCAAGGTGACCCTTGGCCCCAAGGGCCGCAACGTGGTGCTGGAGAAGAAGTGGGGCGCGCCCACCATCACCAACGACGGTGTCTCCATCGCCAAGGAGATCGAGCTCGAGGACCCGTGGGAGAAGATCGGGGCCGAGCTCGTCAAGGAAGTGGCGAAGAAGACCGACGACGTCGCGGGTGACGGCACCACCACCGCCACCGTGCTGGCCCAGGCGCTCGTCCGCGAGGGCCTGCGCAACGTGGCCGCCGGCGCCAACCCGATGTCCCTGAAGAAGGGCATCGAGTCCGCCGTCGAGCGGGTCAGCGAGGAGCTGGCCAAGCTCGCCAAGGACGTGGAGACCAAGGAGCAGATCGCCTCCACCGCCTCCATCTCCGCCGGCGACCCGCAGATCGGCGAGATGATCGCCGAGGCGATGGACAAGGTCGGCAAGGAAGGCGTCATCACCGTCGAGGAGAGCCAGACCTTCGGCCTCGAGCTCGAGCTCACCGAGGGCATGCGCTTCGACAAGGGCTACATCTCGCACTACTTCGCGACCGACCCCGAGCGCATGGAGGCCGTGCTCGAGGAGCCCTACATCCTGATCGTCAACAGCAAGGTCTCGGCCAACAAGGACCTGCTGCCGCTGCTCGACAAGGTCGTGCAGTCCGGCAAGCCGCTGCTGATCATCGCGGAGGACATCGAGGGCGAGGCCCTGGCCACCCTGGTGGTCAACAAGATCCGCGGCCTGTTCAAGTCCGTCGCGGTGAAGGCCCCGGGCTTCGGCGACCGCCGCAAGGCCATGCTGGCCGACATCGCCATCCTCGCGGGTGGCCAGGTCATCAGCGAGGAGGTCGGCCTCACCCTGGAGAACGCCGACCTCGAGCTGCTCGGCAAGGCGCGCAAGGTCGTCGTCACCAAGGACGAGACCACGATCGTGGACGGCGCCGGTGACGCCGAGCAGATCGCCGGCCGGGTCAGCGAGATCCGCGCCGAGATCGACCGCACCGACTCCGACTACGACCGCGAGAAGCTGCAGGAGCGGCTCGCCAAGCTGGCCGGCGGCGTGGCCGTCATCAAGGCCGGCGCGGCCACCGAGGTCGAGCTGAAGGAGCGCAAGCACCGCATCGAGGACGCGGTGCGCAACGCCAAGGCCGCCGTGGAGGAGGGTGTCGTCGCCGGTGGCGGCGTGGCCCTGCTGCAGGCCGCCATTGGCGCGTTCGACAAGCTCGAGCTCGAGGGCGACGAGGCGACTGGTGCGGCGATCGTCAAGCGCGCCGTCGAGGAGCCGCTGAAGCAGATCGCGGTCAACGCCGGCCTCGAGGGCGGCGTCGTGGTCGAGAAGGTGAAGGGTCTCGAGGCGGGTGTCGGCCTCAACGCCGCCACCGGTGAGTACGCCAACCTCTTCGAGGCCGGCGTCATCGACCCGGCCAAGGTGACCCGCTCGGCGCTGCAGAACGCCGCGTCCATCGCGGGCCTGTTCCTCACCACCGAGGCGGTCATCGCGGACAAGCCGGAGAAGCCCGGCGGCGCCCCCGCCGGCGGCGCACCGGACATGGGCGGCATGGACTTCTAAGTCCACGCACCCGCTCCACCATGAGGGCGGCTCCCCACCCCCGGGGAGCCGCCCTCAATTTGTTGATCTTGGGCCCCCGCCCCGTCAGGGCTGGGGTGGCGGCGGGTGTTCTGGAAGGCGGCGAGGCGCCAGCCTTCGGCGGTCCGTACGGCCACCAGGCTGACCAGCGAGTCGTGCCCAGGGTCGGCCGGGCCGTCCGCCGCCCCATCGCCGGCGTTCCAGGCGGTGGTCAGCCCGCCGGCCAGCTCCATGACCGCGCGCCGGTACTCCAGCTCCACGAGCAGCAGCTCCGGGAGCATCGCGCCGAGCCCGGCGAGGGTCGCGTCGGCCGCCGCGACCTGGGCCTCCAGCGCGGCGACCCGGGACCGCAGGGCCGCGATCGCCTCCGGCCGGCTCAGCACGCCGATGAAGGAGAGCGCCGCCATGAACGGCGTGCTGTCGTTCATCGGCGTGCCGAGCAGCCGGCGCAGCCGGGAGGTCAGCTCCGCGCGGCCCTCGCCGGTCAGCTCGTACCGCGTGCGCTCCGGGCGCCGCCCCTCCCGGGTGGTCTCCACGGGGACGATCAGCTCGTCCCGCGCCAGCCGGTCGACCGCGTGGTAGAGACTGCGCGGCAGGGCCAGCACGGTCAGCCCTACCAGGTCCCGCTCGGCACTCCGCCCCGCCATGCCCCCGCCCTCCGCGCCAACGCGCGTCAACCCGCCCATCCGTCGTGGCGTCGCCTCCGGTGTGCGAACCTTGTACGTCCCCGGGCAGCGAGCACCGAGGACGAAGGAACCACGGGAGTGAAGTTGAGCGGTCGACCAGATGTCTACATCTCGGGTGACATCGAGGCCGACGGCCCGATCCCCGGGCCCTATTCGATGCTCAGCCTCGGCATGACCGTGGTCGGCAGCCACGGGGCCGCCGGGTTCAGCGCGGCCGACCCCACCGAGCAGACCTTCTACGCCGAGCTCAGGCCGATCAGCGACAGCTACGACCACAAGGCGCTGGTGGTCAGCGGTCTGGACCGGGACCGGCTCGTCCGCGAGGGGACGGAGCCCGCGGAGGCGATGGACGCCGCAGCGGCCTGGGTCAAACGGGTCTCGCGCGGCGGCACGGCGGTGTTCGCGGGGTATCCCGCGCACTACGACTGGATGTGGCTGTACTGGTACTTTCTGCGCTTCGGCACGCAGGGCTCACCGTTCGGGCACTCCCGCTGCCTGGACCTGAAGACCTTCTACGCGGCCCGCGCCCGGGTGCCGTTCAGCGACTCCATCAAGCGGCGCATGCCGCACGAGCTGATGTCCGGCCGGCCGCACACCCACAACGCCCTCGACGACGCTATCGAGCAGGCCGAGCTCGCCGCCAACCTCCTCCGCTGGGACGGGCCTCGCAGCGGCTGATCGCTCAGGCGGCCGGCCGGCGGCGGGACTTGCGCTTCTTGCCTCCTGTCTCGACGCGGCGCCAGCGGCCCCCGCCCTGGTAGCGGAGGGGTTCGTCGCTGAGGCCGCTCGGGCCCGCCTCCTCGGCGGTACGGCGCACTCGCCGTACGCCGCGCGGCCGCTCGGCCGAGGCAAGCAGCAGCCTGTCCCGGTGCGGGATCGCGGCGATCAGCGGGCCGCCCAGCTGCTCGGAGAACCGCGCCATCCGGCCCGGGTCGAGCATCAGCGAGGACGCGAGCCCGCCCTCGAGCTCCACGTCGACGGTGGCCAGGTCCTCCGACCAATGGGCGATGACGCGGGGTCGCCGCCGGGTCAGGTTGAACCTGCCGAGTGCCCACAGCGAGCCCACGGTGAGTCCGAGCCGCTGCAGGTACGCCTCCGTCAGCGGGACCATCCCTGTTTCCAGGTCGATGGCATAGCTGATCAGCAGGTCGCGCGCGAACGGCTCTGTGATGTGGCGCTGCCCCTGTTTGGCCGATGGGTCCACCCCGTCGGCCCGGATGAGAACCGGGACGATGAGATCGGCATGCATCGGATCCACGAGAGGACGGGAGATCGGGTGCACACCAGGGGAGACGCGTTAGAGGAGCCGGAGGTTGCGTAGCGTTATGGTGAGAAATCACCTACCTGACCCGGCTTGCCCGGTAACGGTGGTGCTCGCGGCCGGACCCGGCCGCCGCCGCACGACCCATCCGGCCAGCGCCGCGGCCATCCCGATGCCCTGCAGGACCAGCAGCATGATCAGCGCCCAGTGGTATCCGTACAGCAGGTCGCCTACCGCCCCGCTGGACACGTCCGAGATCGTCCCGGCGAACACCTCGCGCCGGTCGTCCTGCTCCAGCGGCGCCGTCAGGATGGTCAGCGACAGCGCCGTGCCGAGCACCACCCCGACGTTCTGCAGCATCAGCCGTACGGCGTTCGCGATGCCCACCCGGTTGTGCGGCATGTCGGTCATCAGGTCGGTGGTGTTCGCGGAGAAGAACACCCCCGAGCCCGCGCCGACGAGCGTGAAGCCCACGGCGAGCAGCGTGTACGAGGGCCGGGCCGTCATACCCGCGAGGATCACGCCGAGCCCGGCGATGGTCAGCACGTTGCTCGCGGAGGCGATGGTGCGCGCGCTGGCCCACCGGGTCATCGGCCCGAGCATCGAGGACGCCACGATCGTCGCCAGCGGCAGCGGCATGATCTTCATGCCCGCCTCGAACGCGCCGTCGCCCCCGATGGACTGGAAGTACAGCGCGGCCAGCAGCGTGACGGAGAACCGCGCCGCGGTGTTCACGAACGCGCCGAGGTACGCCATCGCGAACGGCAGGTGCCGGAACAGCATGAGGTCCACGACGGGGTGCCCGCTGCGGTGCTCCACCCAGACGAAGAGCGGGGCGAGCAGCACGAACACCGCCAGCCCGGCGATCGCCCCGGGTGAGCCCCAGCCGCCGTCCCCGGCCAGCGACAGCGCGATGAGCAGGCCGGACAGTGAGACCAGCAGCAGCAGGTTGCCGGGCATGTCGAGCGGCTGACGCTCGCCGTGCCCGGGCAGGCTGCGCAGGCTGAACGCGCCCCAGATCAGGCAGAGCACGCCGAGCGGGACATTGAACCAGAACACCCACTGCCACCCGGCGACGTCGGCGAGCAGGCCGCCCACGGAGGGGCCGAGCAGCTGCGCCACGGAGAACGAGGCCGTGTAGACGCCGAGGCCGTGCCCGAGCAGCCGCCGCGGGAACACGGTGGTGATGATCGCCGCGCTGTTGGCCAGCAGCATCGCCGCACCGACGGCCTGCACCACGCGCAGCGCGATCAGCACCTCGACCGTGGGCGAGAAGCCGAGCAGCAGGCTGGACGCGGTGAAGACGGCGAGGCCGGTCAGGTACATGCCGCGCCGGCCGTACATGTCGGCGAGCCGCCCGAACACCACGATCAACACGGTGTTCGCCAGCATGAACGAGAGCAGCACCCAGTTGGCCGCCACCGCGCCCGCGTCGAAGTGCCGTACGACGTGCGGCAGCGCCACGTTCAGCGTGGACAGGTTGAGCGCCATGACGATGCTGGCCAGGCCGACGACCGACAGCACGCGCCAGGCGTAGCGCGCGTCGCCGGGGCGCTCGATGTACTCCTCGTCCGGTTCGGGGAGATCGACGGGGCGCGGGGGTTCGGGTGGTTCCGCCACGGCCTGCCGTTCCGGATGGCCCGTACCGTCCGGAGTGTCAGGCCGGACGGCGAGAGGCCCGCTCGTGCCGGAGGCCGCGACCGGTGGTCGCGGCCCCGATTTTCGCCGGACGCACGGCTGCGCGTGGTCCGGACGGTTCACGTCCGGACCACGATCGCCGCCGCGGCTGCGCCTCCGCAGGCTCACTTGCCGATCAGTGACATGCGTCAGACCCCGATCCGCTGGGCGAGGCGTTCGCGGTGCTCCTCGGGGGTGCCGAGGAAGAGCTGGTTCGCGGACGCCCGCTTGAAGAAGAGATGTGCGTCGTGTTCCCAGGTGAAGCCGATGCCGCCGTGGATCTGGATGGTCTCGGCGGCGGCGTGGAAGCCCGCCTCGGAGCAGTACGCCTTCGCCAGGCTGGCCACGGCGGGCAGCTCCTCGGAGCCCTCGGCGGCGGCCCACGCGCCGTAGTAGGCGGCCGAGCGCGCCGACTCGATCTCCATCAGCAGGTCGGCGCACTTGTGCTTGATCGCCTGGAAGCTGCCGATGGGCTTGTCGAACTGCTCGCGGACCTTGGCGTACTCCACGCTCATGTCCAGGCAGCGCTGCGCCGCGCCCACCTGCTCGGCGGCCAGCGCCACGGCGGCGAGGTCGAACGCGCCGGTCAGTCCGTCCATGGCCCCGCCCTCCTGGCCGATCAGCCTGCCGGTCACGCCGCGCAGGTCGAGCCGGGCCAACTTGCGGGTCTGGTCCATGGTGGGCAGCGCGGTGGCGGTGAGCCCGTCGGCGCGGGACTCCACGGCGAAGAGCGAGATCCCGGAGGCCGTACGGCCCGCGACGAGGATGAGCTCGGCGATGTGCCCGTCCGGTACGAACGCCTTGACCCCGTCGAGCACCCATGCATTTACGTGCGAGGCGTCCCCGTCCGGGCGGGCGGCGAGCGCGATGGAGTCCGCGTCCCAGCGGCCGTTCTCCTCGGTGAAGGCGAGCGTCGCGATGGTGCCGGAGGCGATCCGCGGCAGGTGCGTCTTCTTGGCCGCCTCGTCACCCGAGGTGAGCAGTGCGCTGGTGGCGAGCACCGCGCTGGACAGGTACGGCCCGCAGTACAGCGCCCGCCCCATCTCCTCCATCACGACCGCGAGCTCCTGGAAGGAGAAGCCCGCGCCGCCGTACTCCTCTGGGATGTGCAGGCCCTGCAGGCCGAGCTGGTCGGACATCTGCGACCAGACCGCCGGGTCGTACCCGGTGTCGGTGTCCATCAGCCGGCGCACCTCGGCGAGGGCCGACTTGTCCTCCATGAAGCGGCGGACGGACCCGCGCAGTTCGGCCTGTTCCTCACTGACAAAGAACTTCACGGTGTCTCCTCACGCATAGCGACCAGAACGTCCAGCGCCTCGACCTGCGCGCCGTCGATCCACAACGGGTTGATCTCCAGGGCCTCCAGCGACGGGCCGAGCCGCTGCGCGCACTCGGTGAGCGCGACGACGGCATCGGCCACGGCGTCGAGGTCGGCGGGCGCCGCGCCGCGCGCCCCGTTCAGCAGCGGCGCACCGCGCAGCTCGGCGAGCATGCGCCGCACCTCGTCCCGGTCCACCGGCAGCATCCGCAGGCTGGTGTCGGAGAGCACCTCCACCCAGACGCCGCCGAGCCCGACCACCAGCACCGGGCCGAACGTCGGGTCGACGGTGACCGCGGCCAGCAGCTCGAGCCCGCCGGTGCGCATCGGCGAGACCAGCACCCCGGTCGATCGGGTGCGAGGCCATCGCCCGCGCGTTGGCGAGGCCGTACCCGGTGACGTCCAGCGGGTTGGTGGGCTGGGCGAAGGGCGGGATGACCTCCGTCAGCGCCGCCGAGGTCTCCGGCGCGAAGGGGGTCAGCTCGAAGCCCTCGTCCGAGGCGCGGTCCGCGATGATGTCGCAGGCCCCGCCGGACGGGGTGACGATGCCGAGGCGGCGGCCCTGGGGAAGCTCGCAGTACCCGAGCAGGCCGGCCGTGACCAGCAGCTCCTCCAGCGAGTCGACGCGGACCACGCCGAGCTGGCGGAGCACCGCGTCGGTCACGGTGTCGTCGCCGGCGATGGAGCCGGTGTGCGCGAGCGCCGCCTTCTGCCCGGCCTCGCTGCGCCCCACCTTGAGCGCGACGATCGGCTTGCCCACCTCCAGCGCCCGCCGGGCCTGCGCGACGAACCGGTCCGGCTGCCGGATCGACTCCAGGAACAGCGCGATCACCTTGGTGGCGTCGTCCTCGATGAGGTGGTCGATGACGTCCGCCGTGGTGATCATGGCCTCGTTGCCCATGGACACCAGCAGGCTCACGCCGATGCCGTGCGATCCGGCGAACCGCAGCACCGCCGCGGCCAGCGCGCCGCTCTGCAGCACCACCCCGACCGGGCCGGAACGCGGCCGGCTCACCAGCGGCAGCCCGTACGGGGCCGCGCCGGCGGTGGCGTTCAGGAAGCCGAGCCCGTTCGGGCCGAGCAGGGTGATGCCGTGGCCGGCCGCCTGCCGGACCAGCTCCCGCTCGGACGCCCGCCCCTCGTCGCCGGCCTCGGCGAACCCGGAGGCCAGGATGATCAGGCCGGGCACCCCGGCCGCCGCCGCGTCCTCGATCACGTCCGGCACGGCGTGCGTGGGGGCGAGCACGAAGGCCAGGTCCACCGGCTCGTCGAGATCTCGCAGGCTCGGCACGGCCGGCATGCCGAACGCGCTGGCGTGCCGGGGGTGCACCGGCACGACCGGCCCTTCGAACTCGAGTCGCTTGAGGCTGTTGACGACGTGGAACGCCCACCCTGAGTTGTCCGACGCGCCGACCAGCGCGATGCTGCGCGGAGCGAAGAAGCGCGCCAGCCTCCCCGGCGACACCAGGTCCTTGGTGTTGCTGTCCCTGGTGTCGCCGGGGGTGAGTGAGCCGGAGGTGCTCACCGTCTGCTCATCCCCTCGCCAGTATCACGGGCGGCCGTCGCCGTCCGCCTCTACGGTCTTGCGGAAGGTCTTCTCGACGAGCTCGCCGAGCTTGGCCAGGTCCCACGGGCCGTCGGAGACGATGGTCTTCTCCGGCTTGGGGATGTTATAGAGCGAGACCTCGTAGCCGCGGGAGTGCAGCACCCGGCCGGTGCACCAGCCGGACGCCTCGCTGGCCAGGTACGCCACGATCGGCGCCACGTTGTCCGGGGAGGCCTCCGGGTTGTTCGCCGAGCTGCCCTCCCGTACGCGGTCGGTGGGGATCGACGCCGTCATCCGGGTCTGCGCGCCCGGGGAGATGGCGTTGGCGGTGACCCCGTACCGGCCGAGCGCGTTCGCGCACGACAGCGTGAGGCCGTAGATGCCCATCTTCGCCGCGGCGTAGTTGGGCTGGCCGGGGGCGCCGTGCAGGCCGGACACCGAGGTGAAGTTGACGATCCGGTTCTGCGCGTCGGGATTGCGCTGGTTGCGCCAGTACTGCGAGGCCGTACGGCTGGTCAGGAACGTGCCGCGCATGTGCACGCGGACGACCGCGTCCCACTCCTCGTCCGTCATGTTGAAGATCATCCGGTCGCGCAGGATGCCGGCCACGTTCACCAGCACGTCCAGCTTCCCGAACGTCTCCACGGCCGAGTGCACGAGCGCCTCGGCCTGGGCGGAGTCCGTGATGTCGGCGCCGTTGGCGATGGCCTTGCCACCCGCCGCCTCGATCTGCTTCACCGTGTCCTGGGCCGGGCCCACGTCCTTGCCCGAGCCGTCGACCTCGACGCCGAGGTCGTTGACGACCACGGACGCGCCCTCCGACGCGAGCAGCCTCGCCACGGAAGCGCCGATACCGCGGCCGGCGCCGGTGACGACGGCGACCCGTCCGTCCAGGGAACCCATCGAACAACCACCTCTTCTATCTGTCGGAAATTGATCAGGTCGCGGTCTCTTCGAGCGTGCGACCCTTCTGGGAAATGCCGTACCTGCCGATCAGGAACGCGGGGAGCAGCGCGCCGGGGACGGCCACCCACACCAGGCCAGCCCCAGTGCCCGGCTCCGGCGGTCAGCGTGAACATCGGGGCGATCAGCAGTAGGTGCTTGCGCTCCACCCGCCCGCCGGTGAACGAGATGCCGTAGAACATGGCGACCCGGACCAGCGCGGCCACGATCGTCACCACCATGAGCAGCACCGTGCGCTTGCCGTACGCGCTGCCGAAGCGCTCCCTGACCGGCACCTTCTCCGAGGTCACCACGGGGTTGCGGGTGAGGTCCGGGGGGCGGCAGCGGGCCCTTGCTGCGCTCGATCTCCGCGATGTCGCCTTGGGTGACTTGACCGGGCACTGCCTGGGTCACTTGCCTCACCTGGTCTCAGTCGTGCCGTGCAGATTCTCCGTTTTCTGCCGGGCGGCCGGAGGCCGCGGTCGTCACTTCGGAAGGCCGAGGGCCCGCTCGGCGATGATGTTGCGCTGGATCTCGCTGGTGCCCGAGTAGATCGTCCCGGCCCGGCTGGCCAGGAAGATGCCCTGCCACGGGCTCGTCGCGTAGCCGTCGCCATCGGGGCGCACCAGGGCGTCGGCGCCCTCGATGGCGACGGCCAGCTCCCCGAGCCTCTTGTGGTACTCGCTCCAGAACAGCTTGGACGCCGAGGCCTCGGGCCCGGGCTGCTTGCCGCGGGCGGCCTGGCTCAGCACGCGCAGACCCTGGAACCGCATGATCTGTACGTGGCTGTACGCCCACGCCAGCTTCTGCCGGACCAGCGGGTCGGAGTCCTTGCCGTACTTGCGAGCCGTCTCCACCAGCTCCCAGAACTCGCGCTCGTACCCCAGGTACTGGGTGCTGGCGCGGCCGCCGCGCTCGTACCCGAGCGTGGTCATGGCCACCCGCCAGCCGTTGTTGAGGCCGCCGATGACGCCGTCCAGCGGGGCGCGGGCGCCGTCGATGAAGTCCTCGCAGAACTCGGCCGCGCCGGACATCTGCTTCAGCGGGCGCGCTTCGATGTTGTTGTCCACGAAGTCGCAGAGCACGAACGACAGGCCGCGGTGCTTGGGCGCCTCGGTGTCCGTACGGCACAGGATGAAGATCCGGTTGGCACGCATGGCGCCGGACGTCCACACCTTCTGGCCGGTGATGACGATCTCGTCGCCGTCGACGACGCCGCGGGTCTCCACCGCGCCCAGGTCGGAGCCGTGGTTGGGCTCGGAGAAGCCCTGGCAGTACTTGTGCTCGCCGCTGATGATGGGCGGCAGGTACTTCTTCTTCTGCTCCTCGCTGCCGTGCGCGATCACCGACGGGCCGACCAGCCACTCGCCCATGCCGCGGTCGTTGCGGGGCAGCCGGGCGCGGTGCAGCTCCTCGTTGAAGATCGCGGACCGTACGGCGTCCCAGCCCCGGCCGCCGACGTTCTCCGGCCAGTGCGCACAGGTCAGCTTGGCGTCGGTGAGCTTGCGGTCCCACTCCTGGTACAGCGGGTGGGCCATCGCCTCGAACAGCGGGTCGCGGTTGGAGCCGCCGATGCTCGGGGTGTTCCAGTCGACGAGGTCGGCGAGGCCCGCCGGGGCGTTCTCGGCGATCCAGTCGCGCATCTCCTGGCGGAAGGCTGTCAGTTCGGGGCCGAGATCGAGTTCCACGCGCCACCTCCTCGCCCGCGCCCGGGCGTACGCGGCTGCCTTTCCCGCGGCACAGGTTCTAGATTTGAACTCTAGAATGAGCTTCTAGTGCTCCCCATCTCACGCTCAGCGCGCGACGATGTCAACACCTCGGGGTGTGGCACGTTCACGGGGAGGGCCGTCCGTACCGTCGGACGACCCTCCCCGGTGTGCGGGCGCGCGGGTCAGAGGATCATGACCGCGACGACCGTGGAGACCAGCAGCCCCGCCGTGACGGGGATGAACGCGCGCCGGGCCAGCTCCATCGCGGGCACCCGGGCGAAGCCCGCCACCGCGAGCAGCGAGGACCAGGCGATCAGCACGCCGCCGCCCGCCCAGATCGCGCCCATCTGGCCGACCGCGGCGAGCATCGCGGGATCGGCGCCCACCGCCGGCCCGAGCGAACCGGCCAGCGAGCCGGTCAGCGGCAGCCCGGAGAAGCCCGATCCGTCCAGCCCGGTGATCATGCCGATGATCAGCATGCCCAGCGCGACCACGAAGGCGTTGCCGGGGATGAGCTGCTGGCCCGCGCTCACCAGGTCGAACAGGAAGCCCGGGCCCTTGGCGTCCTCGGCGAGGCCGAGGATCTGGCCGGAGAAGTCCGCGTTGCCGATGAAGAAGAACCCGGCGATGGGCACGACCGCCCCCATCGCCTTGAACGCGAACACCAGCCCGTCGATCACGTGGTCGGTGCAGGTCTGCAGGCTGTTCCGGCCGTCGCGGGTGATGCTCGCGGCCAGCAGGAGTACGGCCGCCACGCCGCCGACCAGGGCCGCCGCCTCGCTGCCGACGGTCTCCGGGAGCAGGCCGGTGAACTTGCCGAGCAGCATGTAGACGACGAGCCCGAGGAAGGCCAGCGGCACGATCACGGCGAACGCCTTGGAGCGCCGTACGCAGTCGGCCGGGGGCGGGTCGCCGTCGGCCTCCATGAGCTCTGCGCCGGTGTCGCCCGGTGGGTCGTCACCGGCGTCGAGCACCGCCGTCGTTGTCTGCTCGGATCCGCCGGCGGACGCCGCTCGCGCGCCCGCCACGGCCGCGCCCTCCGACGCCGCCCCGGCGCCGGCCACGCCCGTGCCGGCCACGCCCGTGCCCGCCCCCGCCGCGGAGGAACCATCCGCCACCGTCACCGCCGCCGAGGTGGCCTCCGCCTTCGCCGGCGCCCCGGCCTCGGTCTCCGCCTCGACCGCCCTGACGTCCGCCGAGGAGGACGTGGACAGCCAGGCGCGGAGGTTCGCGGCGCTCGGCGCGGTGATCGTGTTCCGGGTCATCAGGTAACAGAGCACCAGCGCCACGCCGCCGGTGATGAGCGAGAGGATCATGGCGTCATCCGCCACCGCCGAGGCCGAGACACCCGCCGCCTTGGCGGACAGCCCCGGCGCCACCTGGATGACGTAGTCGCTGGACAGGGCCATGCCCTGACCGGCCACGGCGACCGAGAGCCCGGCCGCGATGGGCGACAGCCCGGACCTGATCGCCGCCGGCAGCAGGATCGCCCCGATCAGCGGCACCGCGGGGGTGGGCCAGAAGAACAGGCTGATCACGTACGTGACCAGCGCCACCACCCAGAACGAGACGTGCCCGTTGCGCATGACCGGCCGGAACGGCTCCACCATGCGGCGGTCCGCGCCGAGCGAGCGCAGCGCGCCGAGCAACGCGGTGACGAACGCGATGATGAGGAAGATGTTGAACAGTTCCTGCGCCGCCGTGAGCCCTGCGTTGAAGATCGACTGCAGGCCGGTGATGAAACTTCCGGTGAACACCCAAGCGGTGAGGAAGGTGGCCGCGATCGCAGGTATCACGACGTTCTTGCGCGCGACCATCACCCCGATGATGAGGGCCATTCCCGCCAAATAGACCCAGTGAGCGGCACCCAGCGCCATGCCACCTCCCTGCCGGTACGCGGAATCGCGTACCACGGCTGATGATTACCGAAGCGACCCCTGTGGGTTGCGAAGAATCTGAACCGTCGGGTGGCGGTCGTTCAATGAGGAAACTGCACATTACGGGAATGGCCGATTGTGCAGCGTGCCGGATGCCCGCCGGGCAGGGCGATTGTGCACGGTGCCCAAGTTTTCCGCCAGATCTCCGGCAGCCCGCCTCTTGGCGCCGTACGCCCCGCTACGGAGACTGGGCACGTGACCGCTCCTGACACGGAATCCTTCGGCCGTCCCCCGCGCGGCCCCACGGTGGCCCGGTCGGGCCTGGTGGCCGCGGCCCATCCCGCCGTCGCGCTGGCCGGGCTGCGGGTGCTCGAATCCGGCGGCAACGCCGTCGACGCGGCGCTGGCCATGGCGCCGATGGCCTGGCTGACGCTGCCCGGCCAGTCCGGGGTGGGCGGCGACACGTTCGCCCTGCTGCACGGGCCGGACGGCACGATCACCGCGTTCGGCGAGGGCGGGTACGGCCCGGACGGTGGCGAGCCGGGGTTCTACCGGGAGCGCGGGCTGCGGGCGCTGCCGGTCGACGGGCCGCTGGCGGTGGCCGTACCGGGGGCGATGGGTACGGTGGCGGCGCTTCATCGGGCCGCCGCCAC
>WHSL01000021.1 GCA_009380095.1 Streptosporangiales bacterium
CCGCCCGCATGGGGTGGATTCTGGCACGGCGCCCGGCGGACGGGCCCGCCTTCGCGGGCGATGGCACGGCGCCCGGCGAACGGACCCTCACTCGTAGGCGATGGCGCGCAGCACGTCGACGCGGGCGGCGCGTACGGCGGGCCCGATCGCCGCGAGCAGGCCCGCGACCAGCGCCAGCGCCAGGAAGATGGCCAGCGAGTTCCACGGCAGCGTGGGCTCCAGCCCGTCCTCGTGGAAGGCGACCACCGCGGCCGCGCCGAGCGCCGCCCCGCACGCCACGCCGAGCAGCGCCCCGAGCACGGCGATGATCACCGACTCCACCGTCACCATGTGCACCACCTGCCCGCGCCGCATGCCCACCGCGCGGACCAGCCCCAGCTCCCGGGTCCGTTCCAGGATGGACAGCGCCAGCGTGTTCACGATGCCGAGCACGCCCACCACCACGGCGAGGCCGAGCAGCACGTACAGCAGCGTCACCACCTGGTTGATCAGCCCGGCCTGCTGGTCCACGTACGCGGACTGGTCCACCACCGACACCTCGGGCTCATCCTTCAGCAGCGTCGCCACCCGGTCCCGGACGCCGGTGGCGTCGGCGCCGGAGGCGAGCTGCAGGTACCCGAAGGTCGCGCGCGGGGTGCGGAACCCCTCGGCGGCCTTGCTCGGAAGGATCATCGAGACCGGCAGCGCGGGCGATTCGCCGTACACGCCGACCACCCGGTAGTCGCGGGCCTTGCCGCGCTGGGTGGTCACCCGCAGCGCCGATCCGGGCCCCAGGTCGCGTTCGATGGCGTACGGCTCGGAGACCACGACCTCGCCCGGCTGCAGTGCGCCGAGCCGGCCCCGTACGGCGGTCAGCTCCAGGACGGAGGAGAGGTCGCGCAGCTCCCCGGCCGCCGCCGGCGTGGCGGACTCGCCGGCCTGAACCGCGTCCATGTGCAGGGCGGTGGCCCGGGCCACGCCGGGCAGCCGCCGCGCCTCCTCGATCACCTCCGGGTCGAACGTGCCGGGCATCCGCCCGACGCCGCCGGAGATCACCAGCTCGGCGTTGAGCCCCTCACTGAGCCGTTCCTCCGTGGCGTCCCGGACCGAGGCGGCCAGCACGCTGACGCCGGTGATCAACGCCGTGCCGATCATCAACGCCGCGGCGGTGACCGCCGTACGGCGCGGGCTGCGCGCCGCGTTGCGCTTGCCGAGGCGGCCGGGGACGGTCCGGGCGAATCCGGCGCCGATCAGCGCGACGGCGGGCCGCGCCAGCCGCGGGGCCAGCAGCGCCACCCCGACGAGCGCCACCAGAGTCCCGGCGAACAGGAACGTGAGCCGGGAGGGGATCGCCTCGGTCACCCCGCCCAGCACCCCCACCCCGCCGGTCAGCGTGAGCAGCACGCCCGCATACGTGATGCGGCCCAGCGGCCGCTCGGGCGCGGACGTCTGGCGCATGGCCGCCACCGGCGGGATCCGCGAGGCGCGGAGCGCGGGCAGCAGCGCGGCGAGCGCGGACAGCCCGATGCCGACGGCGTACGCGACCCACACCGCGGTCCCCGGCACGACGACGCCCGCGACGGGCATGTCCATCCCGGAGAAGCTCGCCATGGCCTGCTTGAGCAGCCAGCCCACGCCGATGCCCGCGCCGAGGCCGAGGGTGGCGGCGACCGCCCCGATGACCACGGACTCGGCGAGCACCGAACCGATCAGCTGCCGGCGGCCCGCGCCGAGGGCGCGCAGCAGCGCGAGCTCCTGGGTGCGCTGCGCGGTGAGGATGGAGAACGTGTTGAAGATCAGGAAGGCCCCGACGAACAGCGTGATGCCGGCGAAGCCGAGCAGGATGTCGCCGAGGGTGCCCATGAGGTCGGTCAGCGGAGCGGCCTGGGCCTTGGCGAACTCGTCCCCGGTCTGCACGACCCAGTCGCCGCCGAGCTCGGCCCGTACGGCGTCGCGCAGTTGCACCGGCGTCACGCCGGGAGCGGCGACCAGCTCCACGGCGCTGTAGGCGTCCTTCTCGCCGAGCATCAGCCGCTGCGCCATCGGCTCGGTGAACGCGACCTCGGTCTCGCCACCGACCGAGTCGCGGCCGCCGGTGACGCCGAAGATCCCGGCGACCGTGAAGGTCCGCTTGGGCTCCCGGGTGAGCACCTCGATCCGGTCGCCGACCTGGAAGTCTCCGGACTCGGCCAGCGAGGCGTTGATCGCCACCTCGTGGTCGGTACGCGGCCCGTGCCCCGTACGCAGCTCGCGCAGCTCGTCGTCGCTCCACGCGGAGCCGAACGGCGGCGGTCCGAGCGGGATGATGACCTTGCCGTCCGGCCCGACCGCCCGGGCGCCCTCCTGGATGACGACCGGGTCGGCGGACGCCACCCCCGGGACGTCCGCCGCCCGCTCGGCGACGTCGGCGGGCACCGGGCGGGCCACCGGCTCGCCTCCCGTACCGCCGTCGTCGTCGCCCTGGCCCTGCCGCACCGTGTACGGCCCGGAGACGCGCACGTCGAGGTGCGTCGCCGAGTTCGCGAACAGCAGGTCGAAGGAGCGGCTCACGGTCTCGGTGAGCACCAGCGCGCCGGAGGCCGCCATCACGCCGAAGACCACCGCGAGGCCGGAGAGCACCAGGCGGAGCCGGCGCGCGAGCAGGCCGCGAATCGTGGCGCGGAACATCACGCCTCCAGGTGCTTCATGCGCTCGAGTACGGACTCGGCCGTGGGCGAGGGCAGCTCCGCCACCACCCGGCCGTCCGCGAGGAACACCACGTGGTCGGCGTGGCCGGCCGCGCCGGGATCGTGGGTGACCATCACCACGGTCTGGCCGAAGCGGTCGGCGGCGTCGCGGAGCAGGCCGAGCACCTCGGCGCCGGAGCGGGAGTCGAGGTTGCCGGTGGGTTCGTCGGCGAAGATCACGTCGGGCCGGGCGGCGAGCGCCCGTGCGCAGGCGACGCGCTGCTGCTGACCGCCGGAGAGCTCCGAGGGGCGGTGCTTCAGCCGGTCGCCGAGCCCCACCGACTCGATCACCTCGTCCAGCCAGGCCTTGTCCGGCTTGCGGCCCGCGATCGCCGCGGGGAGCGTGATGTTCTCCAGCGCGTTGAGCGTGGGGACGAGGTTGAACTGCTGGAACACGAATCCCACCCGGTCCCGGCGGAGTCGGGTGAGGCCCCTGTCGTCGAGCCGGTCGACGCGGAGGTCGCCGATCCAGACCTCGCCGGCGGTGATCCGGTCGAGGCCGGCGAGGCAGTGCATCAGGGTGGATTTGCCGGATCCGGATGGGCCCATGATGGCGAGGAAGGTGCCGCGGGGGACATCGAGGTCCACCCCGGCCAGGGCCTCCACGCGTGTGGCGGCGTCATCGCCGAACACCTTGTGCACCGCCACGGCCCGCACGGCGGTGGTGGTCTTGACCGTGGTCGTCGTCATGCGTTCCAGCTTCCCGGGCGTCGCGGACGAAGTCGTCCGTCCACGGGCGCATCCCTGTCTACGTCCTGTCGCGTAGGGGCTCCCCCGTGGGGCGTAGGTGCCCGAGTTTCCGTGTCGCGGCCGGGGGGCGCTGCGCCGGTGGTTGCCGATGCGTGGGGGTTAGTTCTTGGCTAGGCCGTGTTGGAAGGCGAAGACGACCAGTTGGGCGCGGTCGCGGGCGTGGAGTTTGACCATGGCGCGGCTGACGTGGGTGCGGGCTGTGGCGGGGCTGACCACCAGACGGCCGGCGATCTCCTCGTTGGTGAGGCCTTCGGCGACCAGGCCCACGACCTCGCGTTCGCGTTCGGTGAGGGAGGCGAGGCCGGGGTGTGGGGCGGTGGAGCGCTGGGGGCGGCCGGCGAAACGTTGGATCACGCGGCGGGTGACGGTGGGTGAGAGGAGGGACTCGCCGTCGGCCACGACGCGGATCGCCCTCAGCAGCTCGACGGGTTCGGTGTCCTTGATCAGGAAGCCGCTGGCGCCGGCGCCGAGTGCGTCGAAGACGTACTCGTCCAGCTCGAACGTGGTGAGCACGATGACCTTGGTGCCGGAGAGGGCCTCGTCCTTGGTGAGCTCGCGGAGGGCCTCGATGCCGTCCATCTCCGGCATTCGGATGTCCATCAGCGCCACGTCGGGGCGGGTGCGGCGGATCTCGCGTAGTGCCTCGCGTCCGTCGGCGGCCTCGCCGACCAGCTCCAGGTCGTCCTCCGTTTCCAGGAGGACCTTTAGACCGTAGCGGACGAGCGCTTGGTCGTCGGCGACGAGCACGCGGATCACGGCGTCTCCTTGAAGGACTGCGCCTCCCCGAACGGCAGGCGGGCACGGACGGCGAACCCACCGGCGGGGCGCGGGCCCGCCTCCAGTGTGCCCCCCACCGCGGCCGCACGCTCGCGCATTCCGGTCAGGCCGTGTCCGCCGCCGCTGATCGTGTCGCCCAGCCGCGCCTGCCCGTCGTCGGTGACCTCGACCGCCACCGCGCCCGGCTCGTACGTGACCCGTACGCCCGCCGTGGCCGGTCCGGCGTGCTTGAGCACGTTGGTCAGCGACTCCTGCACGATCCGGTACGCGGCCAGGTCCACCGCCGCGGGCACCTCGGGCCGGTCGCCGACCACGGTGATCGACACCTGCAGGCCACTGGCGGCCATGGCCTCGCCGAGCGCGTCCAGCCGGTGCAGTCCGGGCGGCGGCCGGCGGGGCGCCTCCTCGGAGCCGCCCTCCCCGTCCTGGGAGCGGAACACCGCCAGCGTGCCGCGGAGCTCCTCCAGCGAGTCCTTGCTGGCCGCCTTGATCGCCTCGAGCGCGACCCGGGCCTGCTCGGGGCGGCGGTCGAGCACGTGCAGCGCCACCCCGGCCTGCATGTTGATCACGGCGAGCCCGTGCCCGACCACGTCGTGCACCTCGCGGGCCACGGTGAGGCGCTCCTCGTACGCGCGCCGCCGCTGCTCGTCCTCGTACCGCTCCCGGACCGACCAGCGGCGGGTACGGACCAGCATGCCGACCGCGCCGCAGGCCACCAGCGAGATCCCCAGCCCGGCCGCGCCGCTGAGTTGGGCGAGCACTCCGCCGGCGTCGGAGCGCGTCACCCCGGCGACGACGAGTAGCACGAACACCCCGATCGTGGCCCCGCCGGCACGGCGCACCGGCAGCGTGCTGTGCGCGGTGTACGTGGCCACGGCGACGGTGAACAGAATGGGCCCGTACGCGTAGCCGAGCGCCAGGTAGATCGCGGTGGCGCCGCCGGTCACCAGCAGCGTGGCCAGCGGGCGGGTGCGCCGGAGCGCCAGCGCGATGACCGTCGTGAGCAGCAGCACTACGCCGATCCCGTCGAGCGGCGTGACGCCGGGGGCGATCGCGTCCGTCCACGAGCCGGGGCCCCACGGGCCGCCGGGCCCGCCGGGGCCGTGGCCCTCCCACTCCTGGCCCTGCCCGGGGCCGGGCGAGTACTGCGCGGCGAACGAGCCGAACAGCACGAGCGGCGTCACGAACAGCGCGAACAGCGCGTCCATCAGCAGCGTGCGGCGCGGTGACCGGCGAGAGTTGTTCACGCCTGAACCCTAGGCCGGGCGTTCACCGGCGGGCATCCGGCGAGACGCGTATCCCGGCATGCGCCCGCTGACGTACGGCAGGTGTCGCAGCTCGGCGGATTCCCGGGTACGCGCGGACGGCGATTCTCGTGACATGGAAGCGACAGCGAGAACCTCAGGGCGCCGGATGCCCCGGTACGCCCGCCGGGTGATGCTCACGGCACACGTGGTGGGCTCGGTCGGCTGGCTCGGCGCCGCGTACGTGAACCTGATGCTCGTCGTCACCGCACTCGTCACCGCCGACGTGCGGCTGCGCGACGCCGCCTACCTCGTGATGGGCGTGCTCGACCCCCTGGCGCTGATCCCGCTCGGGCTGGTGGCGCTGATCACCGGCGTGGTGCTGGGGCTGGGCACCCGGTATGGCCTGTTCCGGTACTACTGGGTCACGGCCAAGCTGGTGGCCGCCGTGGTGCTGCTGGTGGTGCCGTTCTTCGCCCGCATGCCGAGCGTGCGGGAGGCCGTCGCGGTCGTCACCGCCGGCGGGGACCTCGGCCGGCTCGGGCACGACGTGCTGCCCCCGTCGATCGCGGCAACCGTGGTGCTCACGCTGGCCACGATCATCTCCGTGTACAAGCCGTGGGGTCCGATCCGGAAGCGGCGGCCCGCGCGGGTCAGCTCAGCCGATAGTCGGCGAGTCGCGGACGCCGCGTCCGCAGCCAGTACTCCCAGGTGAAACCGGGCCAGATGGTCCGGTTCACCCCCTTCTCATCGAGATACCAGCTCGTGCAGCCGCCCTCGTTCCACACCAGCTTCCCCAGCCGCCGCTGCAGCCGGTCGATGAAGTCGCGCTGGGCCTCGGGCCGTACGTCCAGCGTGTCGGCGCCGGCCCGCTGCAGCAGGCGGAGGCACTTGAGCACGTACTCCACCTGCGACTCGATCATGAAGACGACCGAGTTGTGGCCGAGCCCGGTGTTCGGGCCGAGCAGCATGAAGAAGTTCGGGAAGCCGGAGATCGTGATGCCGAGGTAGGCCTCGATGCCGTCCCGCCAGGCGTCCTGGATCTTCAGGCCCTGGCGGCCCACGATGTGCTGCTCGTGCAGCGCGTCGGTGACCTTGAAGCCGGTGCCGTAGATGATCGCGTCGACCTCGTGCTCGGTGCCGTCGGCGGTGACCACCGAGTGTTCCCGGATCTCCCGGATGCCGTCCGTGACGAGGTCGACGTTGTCCTTGGTCAGCGCGGGATAGTAGTCGCTGGAGATGAGGATCCGCTTGCACCCGATGGTGTAGTCGGGGGTGACCTTGCGGCGCAGCTCCTCATCCGGGATCTGCCGTTCGAGGTGCCGCCGGGCGAGGATCTCGTGCGGCTTCATCAGCTTGGGGTCGATGGTGAAGCCGAGCGCCCGGCTCTCCAGCAGCCAGTAGATGGAGTCGCGGAAGCCGCGCGCGGCGCCGGGCACCTTGCGGAAGCCGGTCCGCACCCGTTCCGGGATCTCCACGTCCGGCTTGGGGTGGATCCACGGCGGGGTGCGCTGGAAGACCGTGACCCGGCCGGCCGTCTTGGCGATCTGCGGGATGAACTGGATCGCGCTGGCGCCGGTGCCGATCACGGCGACCCGCTTGCCGGTCAGGTCGTAGGAGTGGTCCCACTCGGCGGAGTGGAAGGCCGTGCCATGGAAGCGCTCGCCGCCCGGGATGTCCGGGAAGGAGGGGACGTGCAGGGCGCCGATGCCGGACACCACGGCGCGGGTGACGAAGTGCTCGCCGTCGCCGGTGCCGATGTGCCAGCGGGCGGTGTCGTCGTCGTACTCCAGGGAGTCCACCTGCCGGCCGAAGCGGAGGTGGCCGCGTACGCCGTACTTGCCGGCGCAGCGCTCGAGGTAGTCCCAGATCTCCTGCTGGGGCGCGAACATCCGGGACCAGTCGGGGTTGAGCTCGAAGGAGTAGGAGTACATGTGCGAGGGGACGTCGCACGCGCAGCCGGGGTAGGTGTTGTCCCGCCAGGTGCCGCCGAGGGCGTCGTTCTTCTCCAGGATCACGAAGTCGTCGAAGCCCGACTGCTTCAGCCTGATGGCCATGCACAGGCCGGCGAAGCCGGAGCCGATGATCGTGATGGCGGGGGTCTCGGTGACCGTCGGCCCCGCACTTGTGGACACAGTGCTCATGGAGTCTCCCGGCGTTGCGATGCGATCTACTCGCGGTAACCTACCATCAGTAAGTTACCAGCGGTAGGGTTCGCCGCTAGGCTGGTCCGCGGAGACGAGGGAGGTGTGCGGTGGCACGGCAGCGGATGTCACGCGCCGAGCGCGAACGCCAGATGCTGGCCGTCGCCGAGGAGGTCTTCGCCGAGCGCGGCTACCACGCCGCCTCGATGGACGAGATCGCCGAGCGGGTCGGCGTCTCCAAGCCGATGCTGTACGAGTACTTCGGCTCCAAGGACGGGCTGATGCGCGCCTGCACCGACCGGCTCAAGTCGGAGCTGCTGGACGCCACCCGCACCGCGGTGGAGAAGGCGGACGGCCCGGAGGACGGGCTGCGCCGCGGCCTCGTCGCCTACTTCGCGTTCAGCGAGAGGCACGCCAAGGCCTGGGAGATGCTGGTCAGCGAGGGCGCCGCGCTGCGCGAGCTGTCCACCGAGGCCGAGGCCACCCGCATGCAGCAGTCGGACTTCATCGCCGTCGCGCTCGCCGCCAACGCCCCGCAGGCCGAGCCGGAGCGGCTTGACGCGTACGCGGCGATCCTCGTCGGGGCCTGTGAGCGGCTCACGCTCTGGCGGCGCCGGCACCCCGACGTCACCGCCGAGCAGGCCGCGGAGTACGTGATGGACGTCATCTGGACCGGGTTCGCCACCGCCGTACCCGAAAAGCCGACCACGATCTGACCGCATCCAGCCCGCCCGTGGCTCGTCCGATAACCACCCGAAGTCTCTGGTCCGGTTAGGCTGAATCTGATTCGTCCCGCTCACGGGGGCGGTCGTCACCACCTAAGGTGCCGGAGACGGGGTCGGACCGGCACCGGCGGGCCCCGCGGTCCCGCCGTCGGAACGGAGAGTGGCACGGGTGAGCTTGATCGCGGTGCTTGGGATCGTCATCTTCGTTGTCGGAATCCTGGTCTCGGTGGCACTGCACGAGTTCGGCCACCTGATCCCGGCGAAGATCTTCGACGTCAAGGTCACGCAGTGGATGGTGGGCTTCGGCCCCACCCTGTGGTCCCGCCACCGCGGCGAGACCGAGTACGGCATCAAGCTCATCCCGCTCGGCGGCTACAACCGCCTGATCGGCATGCTGCCGCCGCGCCGTGAGGACGGCGGCCGGCTGCGCGCCGCCTCCACCTCACCGTTCCACGGGGTCGTCGAGGCGAGCCGCGCCCAGGCGATGGACGAGATCCGGCCCGGCGAGGAGCACCGCGTCTTCTACGCCAAGCCGTGGTGGCAGAAGGCCATCATCATGGCGGGCGGCCCGGCGGTGAACCTCGCGCTCGGCGGCGTGCTGCTGGCCGTGGCGCTCATGGGGTTCGGTACGAGCATGCCGCAGACCACCGTCAAGGGCGTGCAGGACTGCGTGATCCCCGCGGCCAAGCAGGGCGCGAAGTGCACCGCCCAGGACCCGGTCGCGCCCGCGGCCAAGGCCGGCCTGAAGCCCGGCGACAGGCTGGTGTCGGTGGGCGGCGTCAAGGTGAGCGACTGGGCCTCGCTGACCCGGGAGATCCGGGAGGCGGGTGGCCGGACCGTGCCCATCGTGGTGGAGCGCGGCGGGTCCACGATGACGGTGTCCACGGACGTGATCGCCACCAGGCGGCCCGACCTCAACGACCCGGAGAAGCTGGTCAAGGTGGGCTTCATCGGCATCGAGCCCACGTACGCCGTCGAGCGGCAGGGGCCCGGCGCGGTGATGGCCGCGTACGGCGACTCGATCGTCCGTACGGCCGGCGCGGTGCTGCGCTTCCCGGAGAAGATGGTGGACGTGTGGCACGCCGCGTTCAGCGGACGCGAGCGGGCGGCGGACAGCCCGGTGGGGATCGTCGGCGCGAGCCGCATCGGCGGTGAGATCGCCGCCGCGCCGGTGCCGCTGTCCGACCGGATCTCCTCCTTCGTCGGCATGCTCGCCTCGGTGAACCTGGCGCTCGGCATCTTCAACCTGGTCCCGCTGCTCCCGCTGGACGGCGGGCACATCGCGGGCGCGCTCTGGGAGGGGCTGCGCCGGCTGCGCTACAAGCTGACCGGACGGACCGGCCCCACGTACGTGGACGTGGCGCGCGCGCTGCCGCTGACGTACGCGATGGCCGTGGTGATCATGGTGATGGGCGGTCTGCTGATCTACGCCGACCTGGTCAACCCGGTGCGCCTGATGCAGTAGCACCGTGACGCTGTGTCACAAATGGCGAATGGCGTGACATGGCGTTAGCGGATCGGTAAAGATGCCCCTCCACACGGCTGCCACGATCATGCTCGGCGGTGTCGTGCCGGCGCGTAGCGCCCCGGTCCAGGCCCGTGTCCAAGCGGCGGCACCCGCCGAGGTGACCGCCGCGGTCGGCCCCGACGATGCGTCGGCGGGGCCATGTCCGGCCCGCCGGCGGTGGCCACGTACGGCGCCGTACCGGCTCGCGCCGGAGGATCTGCGGCTGGTGGCGGCCACGTCGGCGAGCCTCTACCGCGGCGTTGTCGGCGCGTCCTCGATCGGCTGGGCGCGGCTCGGGCCCCTGTAGGCGCGGCACCGCCGTCCCCGGGACGGGTCACGAATCTCCTTCGCAACCAGGGCTTGATACGTCTTCCCCCGGCCGCCTCCCAATCGGTATCGTCATCGATGTTTCGCCTGGTAGCTGGTTGGTTACGATCAGTGCTGCACAGCTGATCACAACCAAAGTGGGCAGCATCCACCGCGAAGTCGCGAATCGGGTCCGGCGCCCCACGCCGTCGATCCGGAGCACCGCGGAGATGCACATCGGAGCTCATCCGGAGGGACCGCCGTTCGGGGGTGCGGCGGACCCGGTGTGGGGCCCGGCGGTGTCGGGGGTCACCGCCGGGCCCCCCTTTATGCCCGGAGGCGTAAGGGTGTGGGTTCGACGACTCAATCGATCCTGGTGCGGTCCACGGTCACCGCGGCCGTGGTCTCCGCCGTGCTGACCGGGTTCGTCTGTGTCCTGCTGATGGTGGGCGTCTGGCTCTCGTACGCGGAGGAGCTGTGGGCCCGGCAGGACGCCGCGGCGCGCAAGCTCGCGCTGGACATCGGCCGGAACCGCCTCCCCGGCACGCTCGCCTCGCCCGACCGCTTCACCATCAAGGTCTACGACTCCTCCGGCCGGCTGCGCGCGGCGACCCCCGGCGCCCGCGCCCTGCCCCGGCCGGACATCGACCGGCCCACCGACACGGACTCCCGTACGGAGGGCCGGTTCTGCACGGCGGAGCGGTGTTCGCTGGTGGCCGCGCTGCGCGCGTTCGGCCCGTCCGGCACGTACGACATCTACGTGTCCACGCCGCAGCCGGGCCTGTTCCCCCGGCCCATCGCGGCCACGGTGATCGGCGCCTGCGGCGTGCTCGTCGTCCTCGTGCTCACCGGCGTGATCTGGCTGAACGTGCGCCGTACGGTGGCCAGGATCGACGGGATCCGCGAGGAGCTGGCCGAGATCACCGCGACCGACCTCGGCCGCCGCATGCCGCGGGCCCGGCCGGACGACGAGATCGGCCGGCTCGCCGCGACCATCAACCGGACCCTGGACCGGCTGGAGAGCGCGGTGGCGCGGCAGCGGTCGTTCGCCTCCGACGCCTCGCACGAGCTGCGCAGCCCGCTCACCGCGCTCCGCACCGAGCTGGAGCTGGCGCGGATGTATCCGGACAGCACGAACCTGCATCTCACCGTCGACAAGGCGATGGTCAACGTGGAACGGCTCTCGATGATCGTGAGCGACCTGCTGGAGCTGACCCGGCTGGAGGCCGATCCGCGCACCGGACACGAGCGGGTGGACCTGGGCCTGCTCGTCACCGAGGAGCTGCGCTACCGGCGCGCGGTGGAGATGGAGGTCGACCTGCGCGCCCAGGTCATCGTGGAGGGCGACCGGCTGCGGCTGTCCCGGCTGCTCACCAACCTGCTGGACAACGCGGAGCGGCACGCGGAGAGCAAGGTGACGATACTGCTCGCGCGGGACGACGGCGAGGCCCGGCTCGAGGTGATCGACGACGGGCACGGCATCCCGCGCGAGGACCGGGAGCGCGTCTTCGAGCGCTTCACCCGGCTCGACGAGGGGCGGAGCCGCGACACCGGGGGCAGCGGGCTGGGCCTGGCGATCGCGCGTGACGTGGCGCGCATGCACGGGGGCACGCTCACCGTCGAGGACAGTCACCGGGGTGCGCGCTTCGTTCTCCGGCTCCCCGAGGCGAACTGACGCCGGGGCCGTCGTCAGTGGCGGAGCGGGTGACCGGCGATGGGCAGCTCGGCGACGCCCGCCCGGCGGGCCTCCTCGCGCAGCGCCGCGAGCTCGCGGTCGCCGTACGGGATGCCGGTGGTTGCTCGCCGCGCTTCGAGCCGCGCCTCGATCTCGCCGGGGAGCAGGACCTCGTCGACGCCCTCCATGGGCGGGTTGGCGTGGATGCGGTCGACCAGGATGTCCATGCGGGCGCGGTAGTCGTCCGCGGGCAGGAAGAGGTCCGGCTTGAGCGCGAGGAAGAAGTGCCCGACGTTCTGCGGGCGGTCGTAGCTCTTGTACTGGTCGCCGACGTCGCCGGCGAAGGCCGCTCCGGACAGCACGCCGCACATGATGTCCATCAGCAGGGCCAGCCCGGAGCCCTTGGGGCCGCCGATCGGCAGGACCACGCCCCCCAGCGCCGCCTGTGGATCCGTGGTGGCACGGCCCTCGGCGTCGAGGGCGTATCCGGGCGGAATGTCCTCGCCGCGCCGCGCGGCGAGCCGGATCTTACCGCGGGCGGCCACGGCGGGCGACATGTCCAGCACGTAGTGGGCCCGCCGGCCGCCGGGCGCGCCCACCGCGAGCGGGCTGGTGCCCAGCAGTGCCTCGCGCCCGCCCCAGGGCGGCATCGCGGGGGAGGCGTTGGTGAGCACCATCGCGATCATGCCCGCGTCGATCGCCTGCAGCACGTAGTTGGCGGCCATGCCGAAGTGCGTGCTACGCCGTACGGAGACGATGCCGGCGCCGGAGGTCCGGGCCATCGCGATCGCCTCGTCCATCGCCCGCGTGGCGACGACGAAACCGAATCCGTCCTGCCCGTCCAGCGCCGCCGCGACCGGGGTCACCCGCTCGGGCGCGAGCGCCGGGCGCGCGTTGACGAGCCGCCGGCGCAGCCGGTCCAGGTATCCGGGCAGCCGGACCAGCCCGTGCGTGTCCACGCCGCGCAGGTCGGCCCGTACGAGGCAGGCGGCCACGGTGGCGGCGTCGCGCTCGGGCAGGTCGTACGCGGCGAGCAGACGCCGCGCGAACGCGCCCGCGTCCTCGGCGCGGGCGTAGCCGTCGCTCATCAACCGCGGAGGAGGTCGAAGGTCCGCTGGGACGTCCGGGCGTCGACGTGGACGCCGAGGAGCAGCGGCGGTCCCGGTTCCCAGGCGCCGGCCAGCGCCTTGCGGATCTCGTCGGCCGTGCGCACGTCGGCGCCCCGGATCCCCAGCGCCTCCCCCAGCGCCCGGCAGCTGATCTCGGGCAGTTCCACGCCGACGGTGCCCAGCTCGCGCCGCGTCTGCTTGATCTCGATCTGGGACAGCGACCTGTCCATGATGGCCACGAACACCGGCGGCACCGGGGCGGTCGTGGCGATGGCCAGCTCCGTCGCCCGCATGAGCAGGGATCCGTCTCCCATGAAGGCAAGGACCCGTCCGCCGGACGCCCGGGCCGCCGCGACGCCCGCCGGCGCCGCGAACCCCATCGTGGACAGCGCGTTGGAGGCCAGGAAGTGGTGGCGTTCCGCGGTGTCGCTGAGGAGGGCGACGAGCGGCTTGCTGAATCCGGCGTCGGCCAGCACGATCGTGTCCCGGTCGCAGGACTCAAGGACGGTCGCCACCGCGCGCGCCACGGAGATCCCGGGGCCACCGTCCGGGCCGTCGGGATCGCCCGGCGGGTCGTCCAGCAGGGTCTCCCGCAGCGTGCGCCGGTACTCCTGGACGTCCTCGGCGGTGAACACCGACGCGCCCCGTCCTCCCAGGCGTGCGGTCAGCTCCGCCAGGCAGGTCTCCGGATCGGCCTCGACGCGCAGGCCGAACGGCTGGTGCCACTCCAAAAGCGGCCGGGCGGTGACCGCCACGGTGGGGCAGGCGTACGCCCAGGGCCGGTTGTAGATGTCGTAGGACTCGAAGTTCAGGGTGATGATCAGATCCGCCTGCCCGAGCAGGCGCTTTTCGAGGTTGCCGTTGAGCAGGGTGCCGGCGAAGTACGGGCTGCGGTCGTCCAGGGCCCCCTTCTGGCCTGTCGTGGTGAACACCGGCGCACGGCACTGCTCGGCGAAGGCGGCGAGCGTCTCCCTGGACAGGGTGTCGTCGCGGCCGCCGACGATGAGGGCGGGCCGTTCGGCCTCGCGCAGCCGCCGGGCGAGATCGTCCATCAGCGCGCCGGGGGCCGTGAGCGTCGGCCTGCGCCCGGCCCGCCGTCCGGCGAGCTCCTCCTTGAGGAGCGCCACCGCGGCGTCGCCGGCCCGATCCGGCGATTCGGCCATCGCCACCTCGTCGGGGAGCTCCACGTAGACCGGCCCGGGGCGGCCCGCGAGGGCGATGTCGGCCGCCTTGCACACCAGCGCCGCGGGGTCCGCGCCGGGCGGTACGCGCGTCGTCCACTTGGTGCACGGCCGAAGCAGGCTCTCGATGTCGAACCCCTGGCGTACGACGAACGGCAGCCGGCCCGCGGCGAACTGGCCGGACAGCACCACCATCGGCAGCCCTTCCATGTAGGCGTGCAGGACCCCGTTGATCCCGTTGCTCACGCCGGGCGCCAGTGACAGCACGGCGACCCCGGGGCGTCCGGTGAGCCGGGCGTCGGTGGCGGCCATGATCACCGCGGATGACTCGTTGAACGCCGCGCGATAGTCGATGCCGCGGTCCTCCAGGGCGTCCAGCAAGGTCATGTGATCCTCGCCCGGCAGCCCGTAGGCGCGGGTGACGCCGAGTTCGGACAGGGCCCAGGCGACGCGCTGCGCGATGTTCATTGACGTGAGCATTCAGCTCGCATGCAATGTTGTCAACCCGCCTATACGCCTACCACCAGCAGCTCTCGCCATTGTCTCCTGATCCCTTTCTGATGACTGCGGAACGTGATAGGGATGCTCGCATGCAATCCACATCCAAAGCGGCAGGCGCCCGCGAAGCGCAGTTCGCCCTCGATGAGGTGCAGTCGGACTTGCGTGCGCTCGCCCGGGAGATCTCCGAGCGCGAGTTCCGCGACCGTGCGCTGGGCTGGGAGCGCACGGGGGAGTTCCCCTGGCGGAACATCAAGATCCTCGCGGAACACGGCCTGCTCGGCGTCGCCCTGCCCGAGGAGTACGGCGGCGGTGGGGGCACCTGGCTGCACGCGGCGCTGGTGCTGGAGGAGGTGGGCCGCTGCTGTTACACGACCGCGATGGCCGCGCTCGGCGAGGTCGGCGTGCAGACCCAGGCCATCCTCAAGTACGGCACCGAGGAGCAGCGGCGCGCGTACCTTCCCGCGGTCAGCGCGGGGGAGCTGATCTGCGCCGTCTGCATCACCGAGCCGGACTCGGGCGGCGACCTGGCCGCGATGGGCACCATCCTGACCCGGTCCGGCGACGGCTTCGTGCTGAACGGTCACAAGACGCTGATCAGCCGCGCCGACGTGGCCGGCCTCTTCGTGGTGTACACGAGGTTCGCCGGCGACGGGGGAGACCGGCCCATCGGAGCCGTCCTGGTGGAACGGGACACGCCGGGCCTGACCGTGACGGAGCGGTTCGACACCCTCGGCGGGGAGGGCCTGTACGGCGTCGTCTTCGACGACTGCCCGGTCCCCGCGGGCAACGTGCTGGTCCGCGAGGACGGCTTCCGCAAGATGCTCAGCGCGTTCAACGGGCAACGGTGCCTGAACGCCGCCATCAGCGTCGGCATCGCGCAGGGGGCCCAGGACGCCGCGGTCGCGTACGCCAAGGAGCGGGTGGCCGGCGGGAAGCTGCTCGGGGCGCATCAGGGGATCCGGTGGATCCTCGCGGACAACGCGATCCAGATCGAGGCCGCCCGGCTTCTCGTCCACCGGGCCGCGGCCGAGGCCGGTGCGGGCTTTCCCTCCCGCTACCACTCCTCGATCGCCAAGACGTTCGCCAACGAGATGGCGCTCAAGGTCACCGACAACGTCGTGCAGCTCTTCGGAGGCCACGGCTGGATCAAGGATGTTCCGGCCGAGCGCTACCTCCGGTGGGCGCGCTACGGACCGCTCGGCGGCGGCACGCCGCACATCCAGCGCAACGGCCTCGCCCGCCACCTGCTGGGCGACCTCTGATGTAGCCGCCGCATCCTCGCAACCGCCGTACAACCCGGAGTGGGCATGGAGACCAAGGTCCGCAATCTGACCGTCAAGTTCGGCGGCCACGTCGCCGTGAACGACCTCAGCCTCGACATCGCCGACGGGGAGATGCTGGTGCTGCTGGGGCCGTCCGGCTGCGGCAAGACGACGACCATGCGCAGCATCGTGGGGCTGCAGAAGCCGGCCGCCGGCACGATCACGATCGGCGACGAGGTCGTCTTCGACGCGCGCCGCGGCATCAACGTGCCGGCCAACGACCGCAACATCGGGATGGTCTTCCAGTCCTACGCCATCTGGCCCCACCTGACCGTGGCCCAGAACGTGGCCTTCCCGCTCCGCATGCAGAAGGTCCCGAAGGCCGAGATCCGGGAACGGGTGGCGGAGGTCCTGGCCTCGGTCGGCCTGCAGGACTTCGGGCCGCGCGGCGCCAGCAGGCTCAGCGGCGGCCAGATGCAGCGGGTCGCCCTCGCGCGCAGCCTCGCGATGCGCCCGCGGATGCTGCTGCTCGACGAACCGCTCAGCAACCTCGACGCCAAGCTGCGCGAGAGGCTCCGCTACGAGCTGCGGGAGCTGCAGCAGAGCCTCGGCATGACGGCCATCTACGTCACCCACGACCAGTCGGAGGCGCTGGCGCTCGCCGACCGCATCGCCGTCATGCGCGACGGCGTCATCGAGCAGCTCGCGGGGCCGGTGGACATGTACCGGAACCCGCGGACCTCGTTCGTCGCCGACTTCCTCGGGGTGGACAACATCTTCGCGGCACGGGTCACCGGGCACCGCGGGCCGGACGGGTCACACGGGTCGGTGGCCCGGCTGGACGGCTCCGCGATCGACATCACGGCGGCGGCGGTGAAGGAGGTGGGCTCGCCGGCCTACGTCTGCATCCGGCCCGAGGACGTCGTGCTCACCCCGTCAAGCCCGCGGCGTCCCGAGGACGCGCTGGCGGCGACGGTGGTCTCGGCCAGCTTCCTGGGCGACCGGACCCGATATCACCTGGCGGTGGAGGATGGGCCGAGCCTGTTCGCGGTCGCCCCCGGGGCGGAGGATCCGCTGGCCCCGGGCGCGAAGGTCTTCACCCGTGTCCCGCCGAACAAGGTGCAGCTGCTCGATGACTGACAACCGTGTGAACGCGTCCGCGCCGGCGGCCAGGGTGCTGCAGAGGCTCCCGCTCGCGGCCCTGGCCGCGATCCTCGTCGTCCTCGTCGTCGTGCCGATGGGCATCCTGCTCTACGCCTCGTTCGTCGACGTGCCGCCCCGCCCCGGCTCCCCGCCCGGCGACTTCACCGTCGACAACTACGCGGCCCTGCTGTCGGCGGGCAACCGCGCGGCCATGCTCAACACACTGGTGATCGGGCTGGGCGCGACCCTGTTCGCGCTCGTCCTGGGGTGCGGCCTGGCGTGGCTCGCGGCACGTACGGACGTGCCGTTCAAGTCGCTGGTGCAGACGGCCGGCATCATGCCGCTGTTCCTGTCCTCGCTGGTGGGGGCGCTCGCGTGGTCGCTCCTCGGGTCGCCGGAGCAGGGGTACCTGAACATCGTGCTGCGCGATCTCGGCCTGCCCGACTTCGTCAACGTCTACTCCATCCCGGGCCTCATCTTCGTCTCCGGGGTCTACTACGCCCCCTACTCCTTCCTGCTCGTCTACAGCTCGCTGAGCCTCCTGAACCCGGAGCTGGAGGAGGCGGCGTACGTCCACGGGGCGCGTTTCCGGCACGTTCTCGGAGGCATCACGTTCAAGCTCGTCACCCCGGCGGTGCTGGGCGCGGCGACGCTGACGCTGGTGTTCATCATGGAGAACTTCCCGATCCCGCAGGTCCTGGGATCGCCCGAGGGGATCCACACCCTGCCGTCGCAGATCTACCGCCTCATGGCCACGGCGCCGTCCCAGCCCAACCAGGCCAGCGCCGCGGGAGCCATCCTGCTCGTCATCACCGCGGTCATGGTGTTCGTCCAGCGGCGGGTGCTGGCCACGCGCGAGTTCGTCACCGTGACGGGCAAGGGCTTCACGCCCCGGCCGCGCGAGCTCGGCCGGTGGCGCTGGCCCGCCTTCGCCTGCGCGATGCTGTACGTCCTCGCGGCCGTCATGCTGCCCCTGTTCGCGCTGGTGCAGAGCGCGTTCCGCGCCAACCCGTACACCACCGGCATCGCCGCCATGTTCCGGCCCGAGTCCTTCGAGACCGAGGTGATGGCCGAGACACTGGAGTCCGAGGAGCTCCAGCAGAGCCTGCTCAACAGCATCGCCGTCGGCGCCGGAGCCGCGTTCGCCGGCGGCCTGCTCTACCTGGCGCTCGCCTACTACGTGCACCGGACCAAGGAGCCGGGCCGGCGCTTCCTGTCCTACGTCGCGATGTGGCCGGCGGCGGTGCCCGCGCTGGTCATCGGCCTGGGCTTCCTGTGGACGTGGACCCGGTTCCCGATCATCTACGGGACGCTGGCGATCCTCGTCCTGGCGTTCGTCGGCCACCTGCTGCCCCAGGGTTTCCAGGGGATCTCCTCATCGCTGATCCAGGTGCACCCGGACCTCGAGGAGAGCGCGCGGGTGTGCGGGGCAGGGAAGATCCGCACCGTGTGGGAGATCCTGATCCCGCTGGTCCGTACCGGGGTCATCGCCACGATGCTCCTGATCTTCATCCTGTCGATGCGCGAGCTGAGCGTGGCGATCTTCCTGTTCACCTCCGACACCCAGGTGCTCTCGATCTCGATCTACAACGCCTGGGAGGGCGGCCGGCTGCCACCCGTGGCCGCCATGAGCCTTGTCTACATCGCGTTCCTGTTCGTACTCACCTTCGTATCCCGCCGGTGGTTCGGCGTCACCAACCGAGGCGTCTAGCGCCCCGTCCGTCCCACCTCGCCCCATCCACCCCATCCCCGTTCGTCCCGACCCGGAGGAAGATGATGAGGAGCACGAGACGCCTCACGGCACTGACGGCCACGACGATGACCCTCTGCCTGTTGTCCACGGCATGCGGCGGAGGCGGAGACGGTGAGGCCGTCCAGAAGAGCGGCGAGCTCGCGGTGGACGGCGAGGTCATCGCGTCGGCCGAGCTCATGAACGCCGCGCAGGAGGAGAAGGCGGTCAACGTCTACACCTCGCTGAACGAGGTCAGCAACGACAAGGTCGCCGAGGCGTTCGAGAAGGACACCGGGCTGACGGTGGAGGGGATCCGGGCGCCGACCGGCCGTCTGATGGAGCGCATCCAGAGCGAGGCGGGCTCGGGGGCCCTGCCCGCGGACGTCATCACGATGCCGGACGACTCGCTGTTCCAGATCCTCGTGAAGAAGAATCTGTTCACCAAGCACGCCGTGCCGGCGGACAAGGCCATTCCCGAGGAGTACAAGTCCCCCGACGGCCTGTACTACGCGCTGATCTCCTCGCCGACCGTCATCGCGTACAACAGCAAGGCGATCCCCACCGACCAGGCCCCTAAGGCCTGGGCGGACCTGCCGAAGGCCGGCGCGGCGGGCCACAAGATCGGCATGGTGCACGCCTCGCAGGGGGCCGGTGGCTGGGGGCTGGCGCTGTTCACCCGGAAGAAGTTCGGAAAGGACTACTGGCAGCGGCTGGCGGCGACGAAGCCGCGCCTCGAGTCGTCGGTGGGGGCGCTCGCGGAGAAGCTGGGACGCGGCGAGGTCGCGGTCATCGCGGGACGGCCTCCCGAGATCGGCGAGCTGAAGGAGCAGGGCGCTCCGGTCGACTTCGTCTGGCCCGAGGACGGCACCCCGATGTTCAACTTCTTCATCGGCCGGGTGGCCAAGGGCAAGCACCCGAACGCCGCGCAGGTCTACCTCAACTGGTCGATGTCCAAGCGCGGCCAGTCGGTGCTGGCGACCGAGGGCGGCGACTACCCCGTCCACCCCCAGGCGGCCAAGCCCCGCGTCCAGGGCAAGGAGCTGCCGGCCTTCGACTCGGTCCGGCCCGCGCTGCCGAAGACCGAGGACTGGCTGGGCCTGCGGAACTCGTGGATCGCCGAGTGGAACACGGTGTTCGGCTACCGCTCCTGACGGCGGACCTGGCCCCTACGCGGGAGAGGACCGGTACACAGATGGCACAGGCCCACGGGCGGGCGGGTGGGATCCACCTCGCCGTCCTGGACGTCTATCCGGCGCCGACGCGCGAGCTCATCCGGCGCCGGCTGCCGCCCGAATGGACGTGCGCCTTCGCCGAAGGCTACGAGGACGAACAGCAGCACGCGGTCCTCGGCGATGCCGACGTCGCCTTCGCCAACTGGTACGGCGTGGACGCCCGGGCCCTGGCGGCCGCGAGGCGGCTGCGGCTGATCCACAAGCTCGGCGCCGGCGTGGACAAGATCGACCACGATGCCTGCCGGAGCCACGGGGTACGGCTGGCGCGGATCGCGGGCGGCAACGCCACGCCGGTGGCCGAGCACACCATCATGCTGATGCTGGCCGCGCTGCGCCGGCTGCCGGAGATCGAGGCGCGCAGCCGCGCCGGCGAGTGGTTCAAGGAGGAGGCCCGCGTCCTGCAACGGCAGCTGTCGGGCCGCCGGGTCGGCCTGGTGGGGATGGGCGCCATCGGCCAGGCGGTCGCCCGGCGGCTGGCCGGCTTCGAGGTGGAGATCGTCTACCACGACCCGGTCCGCCTGGGACCGGATCGGGAACGCGAGCTCGCGGCCACGTACCTCGAGCTCGATGACCTGCTGCGCACGGCCGACATCGTGTCCCTGCACCTTCCCCTGCTGCCGGCGACGCGCGGCCTGCTCGGTGCGGAGCGCATCCGCGACCTCAAGGACGGCGCCGTGGTGGTCAACTGCGCGCGGGGCGGGCTCGTCGACGAGGACGCGCTCGCCGAGGCGCTGCGCTCGGGGAAGGTGCTCGCGGCCGGCCTGGACACGTTCCGCGAGGAGCCGCCGGTCGGCAGCCCGCTGCTGAGCCTGCCCAACACGGCGCTGACCGCGCACGTCGCGGGGGCCACGTTCGACAACTTCGGCCACATGGTCGACCGGGCCGTCGCGAACACCGGCGCGTTCCTCCGGGGGGAGGGCATCCCGCCCGGCGACCTCGTTCTCTGATCCCCCCCGCGCGACTTCGGAGGTCATGGTGCCGTTCCCACGTACGTGGCCGGGGCTCCGCCTCGCTGTACGGTGAGGCCATGAGCGGCGTGTCACGCGCGGTCGGCGAGGGTGTGGACCCACCCCGGACCGCCCGCCAAGGCGAGCCGACAGCCGGCGCCCTGAGCGCGTACTTCGTGCCGCCGGAGGCCCGGGGACGGACCACCGAGGCGGTCACGGAGGCGCTGCGCGAGGCGATCCTCGACGGCGTGCTGGCCCCATCGACCTGGCTGCGCGAGGACATGCTGGCGGAGATCTTCGAGGTCAGCCGGACACCTGTGCGCGAGGCGCTGCGGCGACTCGCCGACGAGGGCCTGATGATCAAGACGGCTCACCACGGCACCGTGGTCGCCGGCCTGTCCCTGGAGGACATCCTCGCGCTCTACATCGTCCGGGAGAACCTCGAAGGGCTCGCGGCCCGGCTGGCGGCGGCCCGCCGGCCCGGCAGCCTGATCACCAAGCTCGAGTCGGTCCAGTCCGCCATGCGGCGGAATGCCGAGCGCGGCGACGACCAGCGCCTCGTCCAGCAGAACCTGGAGTTTCACCGGATCATCCGGGAGGCCGCGGGCAACCCCTACCTCGATCGGTTTCTCACCCAGGTGGAGCAGGCGGTCCGCCGCCTGCCCGGCAGCACGCTGACCCAGCCCGGCCGGCCCGAGGGGATGCTCCTGGAGCACGAGGCGATCCTCGACGCGATCCGGACAGGGAACGGCGAGGAGGCCGAACGGTCGGCCAAGGCGCACATGCGCAGAGCGCGGGAGATCCGGCTCTCCGCCCTGCTCGGCCACTGACCGGGCGGCTCAGGAGCCGAGCACCATGGCCAGGCGCACGTTGCGCGCCTCGTGCATGTGCTTGGCCGCCGCGGCCGCCGCCGCGTCGCCATCGCCGTCGCGGATCGCGTCGATGATCGCCTGGTGCTCGTCGAACACCGCCGCGGTCCTGTCCCGCTGGGTGAACGTCGCGGGCAACCGCCGCACGGCATGCTCCACCTGGGTGAGGAACCGCTCCAGGTACGGGTTGCCGGTCGCGGTCCGCAGCAGCCGATGGAACTCCAGGCTCTCCTTGGCCATCTCCGCGGGGCCGCCTTGCTCGGCGGCCCGCGCCAGCCGCTTCTGCGTGGTCTCCAGCGCGGAGAGCAGGCGGTTGTCGGAGCGGACGGCCGCGAGCCGGCCGGCGAGACCCTCCAGATTCTCCCGCACGACGTACAGCGCCAGGATGTCCTCCAGGGACAGGCCGGCCACGACCGTGCCGTGGTGAGCCGTCTTGATCACCAGGCCCTCGTCGGCGAGTCGCCGCAGCGCCTCGCGCACCGGGGTGCGGCTGACCTGGAGGGTCTTGGCGAGCTCGTCCTCGGGGAGCCAGACGGACGGTGGCAGCGCGCCGTCGAGGATCGCCTCGCGGAGGGCGGTGGTCACCGCGTCGGTGGTCCCCCCGCGCGACGGCGTATCCCGCATGTACCGCGCCAGGTCGCCATGGAGGGTCGCCTCCGGCGCGCGACGCTCCCCCTGCCCGGTCTCCCGCCGGCCGCCACCGGACCGCGACGTGCCGGTCTGCCTGGCACGTCGCGTGACTCGCCTGCTGTCCACGGACCAACGGTACTGGACGGATCCAAATCCGCCCTGTTTGGATGCAACTTGCATACGCGCGATGGACATGGGCGCCGGGTCATCGTGGACCGCACCGGCCCGGGGCTGAGGTGATAATGGGTCGTGGCGCCCGCCGAGAAACCCCCGTGAATATCTGAATTCGGACACCAGGTCAGGTCGAAGCGGCGCAGAGTGTGATTCAGCGTGCCGTGATACCAGCGGGAGTTGCGATGACGGCCGAATGGGCCGGGCCCCCACCGGAGTGGGGCTCGACGACCGGCGACGCCGGCGCGGGCCGGATCCTCTGGGACGCGCACGTCTTCGGTGAGGTCAACCTGCTGCGGTACTTCGGGCGGGAGCGCGGCGGCGAGGTGCTCTTCCCCGAGGACCGGATCGAGGCGGAGCGCGCCACGTACGTGCCCGTGCTCGGCTACCAGCGCATCCTCATCGGGCTCCGGGCCCGCAACGTCGTCGTGCTCACCGGCGCCGCGCACCGGGGCCGTACGACCACCGGGCTCGTCGCGCTCGCCGAGGTGCTGCCCCGCCTGTCGGTGCACCGGCTGCGGCGCGAGCCCGAGGGTGGCGGCTTCGGCCTCGACCACCCGGCCGCCGAGCGGGAGGCCGGCTACATCCTCGAGCTGGACGGCGAGGAGGACCCGCCGCAGCTCGGCCGGCTCATCGAGCGGGTCCGGGACCTCGACGCGTACCTGGTGCTGGTCACCGACGAGGTGACCTGGCGGCGGCTGTCGCTGGCGCACCAGGAGCTCACCGCGGTGAACGTGGCCCAGCCGGACGCCAAGGAGGTGTATCGGCGGCACCTCGCGCACCGCATGATCGGCGACGACTGGCCGGAGTGGCCCGAGGGGCTGCGGCTGCTCACCGGCGCCCGGCCGGGGGACGCCGCGCGGCTGGCGTCGCTGGTGGCCGAGGCGCGCCGGGCCGGCCTCGCGGGCGGGGACCCGGACGAGCAGCGCCGCGCGGTCAAGTCCGCGTACCTCGGCTGGTCCACCGAGCTGACCCGGTGGTTCGGCGGGCACCGCGGCCCGCACGACCGGGTGCTGCTGATCACCGTGGCGGCGCTGCAGCCGATCCCCGGCGACACCGCGCTCGCCTGCGCCGTGCCGCTCGCGGCGGCGATGGGCGAGCCCGGCACGGAGGGGCGGCTGGGCTGGCCGTCGGTGACCGAGCTGCCCACCCGGCTGGACGCGGTGACCGGCGAGGAGGGGCTGCGTTTCCCGCGCCCCGGATACGCGCGCGCCGTCCTCGAGCACGTCTGGGAGGAGTATCCGCTGGTCCGCGAGCACCTGGCGGGGTGGCTGGCGGACCTGCCGGCGTCCGTCCCGATGCGTCGCGGCACCCTCAACACGCTGGTGGACACGTACCTGGAGCTCGCCGCGCGCGCCCGGGACGGCGCCGCGGTGACCGAGATCGTGCCGCACTGGCTGGCGGCCGGGCGGCAGGAGGCCGCGGTCCGTGCGCTCAGCCAGGGGGGTGTGGACCTGCGCATCGGCGGGCACGTACGGCGCCGGCTGCTGGACTGGGCGCGTCGGCCCGACCTGGACCAGGCGCTCAAGCTGGCCATCACCGACACCTGCCGGCAGCTCGGCGAGGTGCACCTCTCCGCCGCGCTGACCCGGCTCAAGCACCTCGCCGCGCACGGCAACGCGCAGGTGCGGGACGAGGTCGTGGCGGTGGTGGAGAGCCTCGCGGACCGCCCGTACCGGCTGTACGCGGTGGCCTCGGAGGTGATCGGCTGGACGGCGCCGACCGGGGACTCCTCGGACACCGCGGCGCGCCGCGCCACCGGCGCGCAGCTGTTCATGTGGCTGGCGAAGAAGGTGGACAGCGACGGGCTGCCGCTGCTCCTCGTCGGCCGCCCCGCCCTCGCGGCCGGCGACACACGGTCGGCCTGGACCGCGGTGCTGATGTGGAAGCTGCCGGAGTTCCACACGGTGGTGCGCAGCTGGCTGGACGCGGCCGCGGACCGTACGGAGCTGCGCGAGACCGTGACCGCGACGCTGCTCGACGCGGCGGTGTCGGCGTCCGCGTACGGCCGGCTCACCGGGGCGGTCAAGGGCTGGCGGGCGCACCGCGACGACGAGGACGGGCGGGCCGTCCATGACGACCTCACCCAGCGGCTGCTGGAAGCGCAGCGCGGGCAGGTCGACCCGTGGGTCCGCGTCACCGGCGACCTGCTGTGCCGCTTCTTCCGGTTCTGACCGCCCCGCCCCCGGTGTGGCGGTGAATCGAACCGGATTCTAATGTGGGGGTGTGACTCTGCGCAGCGTGCTCGTGGCCAATCGCGGTGAGATCGCGGTACGGATCCTGCGGACCGTGGCCGGTCTCGGGATCCGTACGGTCGCCGTGCACACCCCCGACGACGCCGGCGCTCTGCACGTACGGCTCGCCGACGAGGCCCGGCCGCTGCCGGTGCCGGGCGCGGCCGGCTACCTGGACGCCGAGGCCGTGCTGGACGCCGCCCAGGGCTGCGACGTGATCCACCTCGGCTACGGGTTCCTCAGCGAGAACGCCGACTTCGCCGCCAAGGCCGAGGCGGCCGGGCTGGCCGTGGCCGGGCCCGGGCCGGACGTGCTGCGGCTGTTCGGTGACAAGACGGCGGCCCGCGAGCTGGCCCGGCGGCTCGGGGTCGCGATCCCCGAGGGTACCGGCGCCGCCGATCTCGACACGGCGCTCGGGTTCCTCGCCGCCGGCGGCGGGCCGGTCATGGTGAAGGCCGTCGCGGGCGGCGGCGGGCGTGGGATGCGGGTGGCCTCGACCGCAGAGGAGCTGACCGAGGCGTACGGGGTCTGCGCGGCCGAGGCGGAGCGGGCCTTCGGGGATGGGCGGCTGTACGTGGAGCGGTTCGTCCCGCGGGCCCGGCACGTGGAGGTGCAGATCGCCGGGGACGGCACCGGCGCCGTCGTGGCCATCGGGGACCGCGACTGCTCGCTGCAGCGGCGGCACCAGAAGCTCATCGAGATCGCGCCCGCGCCCGGGCTGCCCGAGGCGCTGCGGACCGGCTTGCACAACGCGGCCGTACGGCTGGCGCGGGAGGTGCGGTATCGCGGGCTCGGCACGTTCGAGTTCCTCGCCGGCGCCGACGGTTTCGTGTTCCTGGAGGCCAACCCGCGGCTCCAGGTCGAGCACACCGTCACCGAGGAGGTGCACGGGCTGGACCTGGTCGAGGTGCAGCTCGCGCTGGCCGGCGGGGCGAGCCTGGAGTCGCTCGGGCTGCTGACGGCGCCGGCCGCGACCGGGATCGCCGTACAGGCGCGGGTGAACGCGGAGACCATGGCGGCGGACGGCACGGCGCGGCCCTCCACGGGGACGCTCACCGCGTTCACTCCGCCGTCCGGGCCGGGCGTGCGGATCGACACGCACGGGTACACCGGGTACGCCGCCAACCTGGCGTACGACTCGCTGCTCGCGAAGGTCATCGTGCGCGAGCGCTCCGGGGATACGGCGGCGGCGCTGCGCCGTACGGGCCGGGCGCTCGCCGAGTTCGGCGTCCGTGGGCTGCCGCTCAACCTGGAGTTCCTGCGCGCGCTGCTGGCGCGGCCGGAGGTGCTCGCCGGGGAGTGGCACACCGGGCTGGTGGAGGAGATCTCCGCGGAGCTCGTGGAGGCTTCGGCTCACCTGCCGAGCCCGTTGCCGGTCGAGGATCCGGCGGCGTCCCCGGCGTCCCCGGCGTCCCCGGCGTCCCCGGCGGGCCCGGTGGCGGCGACCGCGGAGACTCCCGAGGGAACCGTGCCGGTGCCGGCGCCGCTCAGCGGGACCGTGGTCGGCTTCGAGGCGTCCCCCGGGGACACGGTGCCGGCCGGGACGCCGCTGCTGGTGCTGGAGTCCATGAAGATGCACCACGTGGTGGCCGCGCCGGTCGGCGGGGTGCTGCGGGACTTCCCGGTGGGGGTGGGCGACACGCTCGCCGAGGGCGCGCCGGTGGCGTTCCTCGCGGAGGCGGAGGTCTCCGCGGACGCGCGGGCCGGGGCGGAGGAGCTCGATCTGGACCGGATCCGCCCGGACCTGGCGGAGACGATCGGCCGGCACGCGTACGGCCTGGACGAGAACCGGCCCGAGGCGGTGGCCAAACGGCACGGCACCGGGCACCGTACGGCCCGCGAGAACCTCGCCGACCTGATCGACCCCGGCACGCTGGCGGAGTACGGCCCGCTCACCATCGCGGCCCAGCGGCGCCGCCGTGAGCTGCAGGACCTCATCGAACGGACCCCGGCGGACGGGCTCGTCGGCGGTGTCGCCGAGGTCAACGGCGCGCTGGTCGGGCGGGACCGGGCGCGCTGCGTGGTCATCTCGTACGACTACATGGTGCTGGCGGGCACGCAGGGCAAGCACAACCACCGCAAGAAGGACCGGCTGTTCGAGGTCGCCGAGCGGCGGCGGCTGCCGCTGGTGCTGTTCGCCGAGGGCGGTGGCGGGCGGCCCGGGGATACGGACACCTCGTCCATGGCCGGGCTCGACGGGCCGTCGTTCTACCGGTTCGGGCGGCTGAGCGGGCTCGTACCGCTCGTCGGCATCGCCTCAGGCCGCTGTTTCGCCGGCAACGCCGCGCTGCTCGGCAGCTGCGACGTGGTGATCGCCACCGCGGACTCCACCATCGGCATGGGCGGGCCGGCCATGATCGAGGGCGGCGGGCTCGGCGTGTACGCGCCGGAGGAGGTCGGCCCGATGAGCGTGCAGGTGCCCAACGGGGTCGTCGACCTGCCGGTCGCGGACGAGGCGGAGGCCGTCGCCGTGGCCAAGCGGTACCTGTCGTACTTCCAGGGGCCCCTCGCGTCCTGGTCGGCGCCCGACCAGCGGCTGCTGCGGCACGCGGTCCCGGAGGACCGGCTGCGGGTGTACGACATCCGGTCCGCCATCGCGACCCTGGCGGACGCCGACTCCGTACTGGAACTGCGCCGCGCCTTCGGCCCCACGATGATCACCGCGCTGATCCGGATCGAGGGCCGGCCGATGGGGCTGATCGCCAACGACCCCCGGCACCTCGGCGGGGCCATCGACAGCGACGGCGCGGACAAGGCCGCCCGGTTCATGCAGCTCTGCGACGCGTTCGGGCTGCCCATCGTGTCGCTCTGCGACACCCCCGGCTTCATGGTCGGCCCCGACGCGGAGCGCACCGCCGCGGTGCGGCACATGTCCCGGATGTTCGTCGTCGGCGCCAACGTCAGCGTGCCGATCTGCATGATCATCACCCGTAAGGCGTACGGCCTCGGCGCGATGGCCATGGCGGGCGGCAGCACCAAGGTCCCGGTGGCCACGGTCGCCTGGCCGACCGGCGAGATGGGCGGCATGGGCCTCGAGGGCGCGGTCCGCCTCGGCTACCGCAAGGAACTCGAGGCCGTCGCCGACCCCGCCGCCCGCCAGGCCCTGTACGAGCAGAAGGTCGCCGAGATGTACGCCCGAGGCAAGGCCATCAACGCCGCCTCCGTCTTCGAAATCGACGACGTCATCGACCCCCTAGAAACCCGCCACTGGATCACCACCGCCTTCGACACCACCCTCGCCCCCACCCCCCACCCCCGCCCCAACATCGACACCTGGTAACCCCGAAGAGCCGACGAGAAGGCCGCCCGGAGAGCCGACCGGGGAGCCGGCTGGGGAGTGGGGTGGGGAGTCTCCTACTCCACCGTGAGCGAGCAGGCGTCAAGCAGGGGCCGTTCCCCGTGGACGGCCTGATTCCCCTGCTCAAACCTCTCGCCGACTATGGCTGGGCCATCGGGCTGTTCGCGGCACTCCTGCTGTGCACCGGGCTGATGTGGCCCAGCCGCACCCGTACCGCGCCCCCGTGATTGGCCAGGGCGGGAGATCGGGAAGACTTGTCCCGTGGTCAACGCGGTGATCTTTGATCTGGATGGGGTGCTCGTCGACTCCGAGCCGGTCTGGGAGGAGGTTCGGCGGGCGTACGTCAGCGAGATGGGCGGGCGGTGGCTGCCGGACAGTCAGTCCAGGCTGATGGGGATGAGCACGCAGGAGTGGGCGGCGTATCTGGCCGAGGATCTGGGGGTCGGAGGGTCGCCGGGGAAGGTCGCCGAGCAGGTGATCGACCGGATGGCGGCGCGGTACGCGGACCGGTTGCCGCTGCTGCCCGGTGCCGTTGAGGCCGTACGGCGGCTGGGTGCGCGGTGGCCGCTCGGGCTGGCCAGCTCCTCGCCGCGGCGGCTGATCGACACCGTGATCGCGGGCGCCGGGCTGGACGGGGCGTTCCAGGTGACCCGCTCGACCGAGGAGGGCGGGCGCGGGAAGCCCGCTCCGGACGTCTACCTCTGGGTCGCCGAGCGGCTCGGCGCCGACCCGGCGCGGACCGTGGCGATCGAGGACTCCAGCAACGGGCTCCGGTCCGCGGCCGCCGCCGGCATGCGGGTCGTCGCCGTGCCCCGGCCGCACTATCCGCCCGCCGACGACGCCCTCGCCGGGGCCGCGTACGTGGCCGGCGATCTGGACGAGCTCACCGTCGCCCGGGTGGACGCGCTGACCGGTTAGGGCCAGGGAAGGCAGTCCCCCGCCGACGTGGACACCCAGCTCCGGCTGGTGCACGACGAGATCACGCCCGCGTTCGGCTGACGGGCCCCCCGCCGACAGGTCAGTCCGCGGCGAGGGCGTCGATACGGGTGGCGAGCTCGGCGTCGTAGCGGGTGAGCCCGCCGCTGGCGTGCGTGACCACCGACAGGTGCAGCGTGCGCCAGCGGATGTCGATGTCCGGGTGGTGGTTCATCTCCTCGGCGACCTCGGCGATCCGGGTCACGAGCTCGATCGCCGACGGGAACGATACGCACTGCACGTCCCGCCGGAGCACCCCCTCCTCGACCCGCCACTCGGGCAGGCCCTTGAGCGCGGCCTCCAGCTCTCCGCGGGTGAGCAGCGGTGGGCTCATCGGGGTCACCTCCGGATCGGGCGTGGCCATCGTACGGGAGTACCTCCCCGCGCGTGCGGGGTCAAACCGGCCCCCGCTCCCGGGATGCGCCGGCCCGGCTGAACGCGGTCCGGTACGCGGTCGGCGTGACCCCCACCCGGCGGTGCAGGTGCGCGCGGAGCGAGTCGGCCGTGCCCAGCCCACTGCGCCGGGCCACCACGTCCATCGGCAGGCCGGTCGTCTCCAGCAGTTCCCGCGCCAGGTCGATGCGCTGCTGGAGCAGCCACTGCAAGGGGGACAGCCCGGTCTCCGCGCGGAACCGCCGGCTCAGGGTCCGTACGCTGACGCCCGCGTGCGCGGCCAGCTCGGCGAGGCCGAGCGGTTCGGCGAGCCGGTCGCCGGCCCAGGCGCGGGTGGCGGCCAGCGAGCGCTCCCCGTTCTCCGGGGTCGGGGCGGCGATGAACTGCGCCTGCCCGCCCGTTCTGATCGGGGAGACCACGGTGGAGCGGGCGGCGGCGTTGGCGGCGGCCGCGCCGAGGTCGGTACGGATCAGGTGCAGGCACAGGTCGATGCCGGCGGCGAGCCCGGCCGAGGTCAGCACGGTCCCCCCGTCCACGAACAGCACCGACGGGTCCAGCTCCACCCGGGGGAAGCGGGCCCGGAACTCGGCCGTATAGGCCCAGTGCGTGGTGGCGCGGCGCCCGTCCAGGATCCCCGCCTCGGCGAGGACGAACGCCCCGGTGCAGATGGAGACCGTACGGGTCCCGGCCGCGGCGGCGGTCCGCAGCGCCGCGAGCACGCGCTCGTCGTTCCCGTACTTGCGGTTCGTGCCCGGCACGATCACCGTGTCCGCGCCGGCCAGCGCGTCCAGCCCCTCCTCGATCACGAACCCGTACGCCACGCTCGAGTCCACGACGCCGGGGTCGGCGGTGCACGGCACGACCTCGTACGGCCACCGTCCCTCCCACGCGAGCCGCCCCAGCACCTGCGACGGGATCGTGAAGTCGAGCCCCACGACCGGCGGCACCGCCAGCACCGCCACCCGATGCGGCCGCCTCATGACGCGCCCGGCCAGGAGAGCGGCGATGGCCGAAATCTCATGATGCGTGTCATTCTGGCCACTGTTCCACGGTCGGACCCTCCAGGCAAGCTGTACTCCGGCCGGAAGGTCCGGTCCGCGAGGGGGAGGGCTCTTGTCCCGGATCACCCGGCTGAGCCGGCCGCACCGTGCCTGGCTCGTCGCCGCCGTCGCGTTCGTCGCGCTGATCGGGGCCGCGGGTTTCCGCGCCACGCCGGGCGTGCTCATGGTCCCGCTGCAGGAGGAGTTCGGCTGGTCCGCGGACCAGACCTCGCTGGCGGTCGCCGTCAACCTCGTCCTCTACGGCCTGACCGCGCCGTTCGCGGCGGCCCTGATGAACCGGTTCGGCATCCGGCCGGTCGTCACGGTCGCGCTCGTCCTCGTGTCCGCGGGCAGCGGGCTCACCGTGTTCATGACCGCGAGCTGGCAGCTCGTGCTGTGCTGGGGGTTCCTGGTCGGGCTGGGCACCGGGTCGATGGCGCTGGTCTTCGCCGCGACGGTCGCGGAGCGCTGGTTCGAGCAGCGGCGCGGCCTCGTCGTGGGCGTGCTCACCGCGGGCGGCGCCACCGGCCAGCTCATCTTCCTGCCGGTGCTGGCGGTGCTGGCCGAGGACGGCGGCTGGCGGACGGCCTCCCTGGTGGTCGCGCTCGCCGCCCTCGCCGTGGTCCCGCTGGTCCTCGCCGTGCTGCGGAATCACCCATCGGACGTGGGCCTGCGGCCGTACGGGGCCACCGCCGACGTCCCCCCTCCGCAAATCCCCAAGGGCGCCGCGCGGGTCGCCCTCCGGACGCTCGCCGAAGCGTCCCGCCGGCCGGTGTTCTGGCTGCTCGCCGGCGGCTTCTTCATCTGCGGCATGTCGACGAACGGACTCGTCGGCACGCACTTCATCCCGGCCGCGCACGACCACGGCATGCCGCAGACCACGGCGGCCGGACTGCTCGCGGTGATCGGCATCTTCGACGTGCTGGGCACGATCTTCTCCGGCTGGCTGACCGACCGCGTCGACCCACGCTGGCTGCTGGGGTGGTATTACGCGCTCCGCGGGCTGTCGCTGTTCGTGCTGCCGGTGCTGTTCGCGGACGGCGTGCACCCCGGGATGCTGGTGTTCATCCTGTTCTACGGCCTGGACTGGGTGGCCACGGTGCCGCCCACGGTGGCGCTGGCGCGCCGCGCGTTCGGGGTCTCCGGCACGATCGTGTTCGGCTGGGTCTTCGCCTCGCACCAGCTCGGCGCGGCCGCGGCGGCGGGCCTGGCCGGGCTGATCCGCGCCGACCTGGGCACGTACGACCCGGCGTGGTACGTGGCCGGCGCGCTCTGCCTCGGCGCGGCGGTGATGTCGATCGCCGTACGCACCTCGCCGGAGCGCCTGCGGCAGCCGGCCGAAACCCAGGAGGAGGCCGCGCCCGCGGCAGATGCTCAGGTCACCTGAAGGACAGGTAGGCTGAGCATTTGTGACCGCCGCCGCCGACCTGCTGCCCGCCGCCACCCGGCTCCGTACGGCCGTGGCGCGCGTGCACCGCCGGTTGCGCCGCGAGTCGGCGGGCAGCCTCACCGCGACCCAGACCTCCGTGCTCGCCCGGCTCGACCGGGAGGGGCCGGCCACGCTCACCGAGCTCGCCGCCGACGAGGGCGTGCGGCCCCAGTCCATCGCCGTCTCGCTGGACCGGCTGGAGCAGCAGGGCCTGATCGCCCGCCGCCGCGCGGACCACGACCGGCGGCGGGTCACGATCAGCATCACCGAGCGGGGCCGCGAGACCATCGTCTCCGAGCGGCGCAGTCGCGACCTGTGGCTGGCCGGCGCGCTCGGCGCCGAACTCGACGCCGAGCAGCGCGACCTGCTACTGCACGCCTGCGAGCTGCTCGACAGGCTCGCGGAGCGGTGACGGCGCGGTGACGGGGGAACCGGTCAGGCCGTTCGGGGTTCGCTTCATGACGCCGCTGCTGCTGGCGTCCACGCTCAACCCGGTCAACTCCACGATGATCGCCACCGCCCTGGTGTCGATCGGCCGTGACCTGCGCGTCGACGCCACCGACACCGCGTGGCTGGTGGCGATCCTCTACCTCAGCGCCTCGATCGCGCAGCCCGCGATGGGCCGGCTCGCCGACCGGTACGGGCCGCTCTGGGTCGGCATCGCCGGCCTCGTCATCACCGGCCTCGCCGGGCTCGGCGGGGCGCTCGCGCCGGACTTCGGCTGGCTGCTCGTCTCCCGGCTGGCGCTCGGCATCGGCAGCTCGGCCTCGTACCCGGTGGCGCTCACCATGATCCGCTACCACGAGTACCGCACCGGCATCCCCGCGCCGCCCGGCGTGCTCGGCGCGATGGCGATCTGCGGGCAGGCCACCGCCGCGATCGGGCCCACGCTCGGAGGCCTGCTCGTCGGCGTATTCGACTGGCGGGCCGTGTTCGCGGTGAACGTGCCATGGACGCTGCTCGCCATCGTGCTCGCCCTGCGATGGCTGCCCCGGGACCGGCCGGAGGGGGTGCCGCCGCCCGCGCGCGGCGGCATCGACCTGATCGGCATGGGGATCTTCGCGGTCGGCATGACGTCGCTGCTGCTGTTCCTGATGCGGCTACGGCCGGACCCGCCGTACGCGCTGCTCGCGGTGGCGGTCGTCGGCTTCACGGTGTTCTGCCTGTGGGAGATGCGGCGCGCGGCCCCGTTCATCGACGTGCGGATGATCGCGGGGAACCCGGCGCTGCTGGCCACGTACGTACGGTTCGCCGGCACGTTCATCTCGGTGTACGTGATCCTCTACGGCCTCACCCAGTGGGTGGAGGAGGTCCGCGGACTCAGCCCGGCCGAGACCGGGCTCATCCTGCTGCCCATGTCGATCGTCGCGGTGGCCGCCGCGGCCATCGGGTCACGCCGCAAGCGGATGCGGATCCCGCTGCTCACCGGGCTCGTCGCGCTGCCCATCGGCTCGCTGGGCCTGCTGCTGCTCGACGCCGCGAGCCCGGTCGCGCTGCTCGTCCTCGTCGCCGGGGTGTTCGGGGTGACCAACGGGCTGAACAGCATCGGCAACCAGGCCGCGCTCTACAAGCTGGTGCCGACCACGCACGTGGGCTCGGCGTCCGGGCTGCTCCGTACGTTCCAGTACGTGGGCGCGATCGCCAGCTCCAGCCTCATCGGCCTCGCCTACGGCGACCGCGCCACCACCCCCGGCCTGCACGTCCTCGCCCTCGCCCTGGTCGCGCTGGGCGTCTTCCTGTTCACCATGACGCTGCTGGACCGCCGCCTCCGCGACCTCTGACGGCCCCAACGAATTGGGGGAAGGATTTTGCGGGCCCGACCTGCGGTTCCCTCTAAAAAATCCTTCCCCCAATGTGTGTTCGGGTCAGTCGACGTCGACCCAGCCGAGGGTGCGTTCGACGGCCTTTTTCCAGCCGGCGTAGCCGTCGTCGCGGCGGGCCTTGTCCCAGGCGGGCTCCCAGCGCTTGGACTCGTTCCAGTTGGCCCGGAGCTCGTCGGTGTTGCTCCAGAAGCCGACCGCGAGCCCGGCCGCGTACGCCGCGCCGAGCGCCGTGGTCTCCGCCACCACCGGGCGGCTCACCGGCACCCCGAGGGTGTCGGCCTGGAGCTGCATGCACAGGTTGTTGGCGGTGACGCCGCCGTCCACCTTGAGCACGTCCAGGTGCACCCCGGAGTCCGCCGCCATCGCCTCGACCACGTCGCGGCTCTGGTAACAGATCGCCTCCAGGGTGGCCCGGGCCAGGTGCGCGTTCGTGTTGAACCGGGACAGCCCGACGATCGCGCCGCGCGCGTCGGACCGCCAGTACGGCGCGAACAGCCCGGAGAACGCCGGCACGAAGTAGATGCCGCCGTTGTCCTCCACCTGGGCCGCGAGGTTCTCACTGTCGGCCGCACCGCTGATGATGCCGAGCTGGTCGCGCAGCCACTGCACGGCGGACCCGGTCACCGCGATGGAGCCCTCCAGCGCGAACACCGCCGGCTGGTCGCCGAACTTGTAGCACACCGTGGTGAGCAGGCCGCTGCGCGAGCGGACCAGCTCGGTGCCGGTGTTGAGCAGCAGGAAGTTGCCGGTGCCGTACGTGTTCTTGGCCTCGCCGGGGGCGAAGCAGACCTGGCCCACCGTGGCGGCCTGCTGGTCGCCGAGGTCCCCGGTGAGCGGCACCTCCCGGCCGAGCGGCCCGCCGGTGGTGGTCGTCCCGTACCCGGCCGGGTCCGAGGACGGCCGGATCTCCGGCAGCATCGCCCGCGGGATGCGGAACAGGGCGAGCAGCTCGTCGTCCCAGTCCAGCGTCTCGAGGTTCATCAGCATGGTGCGGCTGGCGTTCGTCACGTCGGTGACGTGCACCCCGCCGTTGACGCCGCCGGTGAGGTTCCACAGCAGCCAGGTGTCCGTGTTGCCGAAGATCGCGTCGCCGCGTTCCGCGTCGGCCCGTACGCCGTCGACGTTCTCCAGGATCCACTGGATCTTGCCGCCGGAGAAGTACGTGGCGGGCGGCAGCCCGGCCTTGGTACGGATCGTGTCGCCGTGCCCGTCCCGCTCCAGCGCCGAGGCGATCCGGTCGGTACGGGTGTCCTGCCACACGATCGCGTTGTAGTACGGCCGGCCGGTGCGCCGGTTCCACACCACCGTGGTCTCGCGTTGGTTGGTGATGCCGAGCGCGGCGAGGTCCGCCGCGGTGATGCCGGCCTTGTTGAGCGCGGTCTGCAGCACCGCGCTGGTGCGTTCCCAGATCTCCACCGGGTTGTGCTCCACCCACCCGGCCCGGGGGAGGATCTGCTCGTGTTCGAGTTGGTGCTTGGCGACCTCGTTACCCCCATGGTCGAAGACCATGAAGCGGGTGCTCGTCGTGCCTTGGTCCACAGCACCGACAAAGTCGGGCATTCTGGCGTCCTCCCTCGTCCTAGGCCTTGGCCTCGCTGCCCTCGGTGGTCTGCGCGGCAGGGGGCTCGACCGTCCCCTCATCGGGCAGGTAGCGCTCGACCAGGTACTTGTAACCCGCGGCACCGAGCAGCCCGCCGAGCAGGGGGGCGACGATCGGCACCCAGAAGTACAGGTCGCCGTACTGATCCTGCCAGGCGGTCTCGTACCCGGTCAGTGCGATGACGAGGCGAGGGCCGAGGTCACGGGCCGGGTTGATCGCGTAACCGGCGTTGGTACCCCAGGCCATGCCGATGGCGACGACGACGAGGCCGATCATGAACGGGGTCAGGTTGCCGAGGTTGGGCAGCACGTTCTTGGTGTCGGTCAGGGCCATGACCAGGAACAGCAGGATGGCGGTGCCGAAGATCTGGTCGCGGAAGCCGCCCCAAAGGGTGACACCGAGCTCGGGATCGTAGTTGCCGGGTGCCGTGACGAACACGACCTGCGACTTGATCCCGAGGTTCGGGTCGAAGGCGTTCAGCACCTCCGTGTAGTTCCACCGGACGATCATCGCCGCCACGAACGCCCCGGCGAGCTGAGCCACCATGAACGGCAGCACCTTGCGCCACGGGAAGTCACGGAAGACGGCCATCGACAGTGTTACGGCCGGGTTGATGTGCGCACCGCTGATCCGCGCGGCGACGTAGACGCCGAAGACGACGCCGAAGCCCCATCCCCAGGCGATGCTGTCGTGGTCGCCCAGGGCGCCGCCGGTCGCCACGACCTGGGCGACCACGGCTGTACCGAAAAGGATCAGGATCATCGTGCCGGCGAACTCCGCGCTCAGCTCACCGAGCATGCCGGTGCGCTTGAACCGCTCAGCCACGCGTCCTCGCTCTCCCGCGGCCTCCGGCCGGAGGGCCGGCCGGCGGTGCCGCGTCATTGCGGACTGAAACCTGTGGATTGACGACGCACATACGAGCCTTGACGATGTACATACACCTTCGATCGTGATGTGGGCAAGGTCACAAGCCATCGCCCCTGCGGAAGGGGAGATTCACGTGGGTATGACCGGGCGCTTGGACTCCGGCCGGCGGCGGGATCTGCTGCACCGTCTGAGCACGGAGCGGTTCGACGTACTGGTGATCGGGGGCGGTGTGACCGGGGCGGGCGCCGCGCTCGACGCCGCCGCCCGCGGTCTCCGGGTGGCGCTCGTCGAGGCCAGGGATCTGGCCTCGGGGACGTCCAGCCGGTCCAGCAAGCTCGTGCACGGCGGGCTCCGCTACCTGGAACGGCTCGACCTGAAGCTGGTGCGCGAGGCGCTGAAGGAGCGTGACCTGCTGGTCAGCCGCATCGCCCCGCATCTGGTCAAGCCGATCTCGTTTCTGTATCCATCGCGCCGCCGCATGTTCGAGCGCCCGTACGTGGGCGCCGGCCTGGTGCTGTACAACGCGCTCGAAGGGCTGAGACGGCCGGTCCCGTACCACCGCCATCTCTCGGCCACCCGCGCGCGCAGCCTCGCGCCCGCGCTCAAGCGGGACGGCCTCGTCGGCGGCATGCTCTACTACGACGCCCAGGTCGACGACGCGCGGCACACGCTCACCGTGGCGCGGACCGCGCGGGCGCACGGCGCGCTCATCGCCACCCGGGTCAGCGCGCTCGAGCTGCGCCGCGAGGACGGGGCGTTCGGCCGGGTCAGCGGGGTGCGGGTGCGGGACGAGGAGTCCGGCGCCGAGTTCGAGGTGGCCGCCCGCGCGGTCGTGCCGTACGGGGCCATCGACGCCGACACCGGCATGATCCTCCGTACGGAGCGCAGCGTGCTGTTCATCATCCCGTGGGGACGGCACTGGATCGTCGGCACCACCGACACCGACACCGACTTCGACGGCGACGACCGGGCCGAGCCCACCGCCACCGAGGCCGACGTGGACTACCTGCTGGCCCAGGCCAACACGGCGCTGGAACGGCCGCTCACCCGCACCGACGTGGTCGGCGTGTACGCCGGGCTGCGCCCGCTGGTGGCGGCCGACGACGCCTCGCCCACCACCCGGCTCTCCCGCGAACACGTGGTGGACGTACCCGTTCCCGGGCTCGCGACGATCGCCGGCGGCAAGCCGACCACGTATCGGCTGATGGCGCGGGACGAGGTGGACGCGGTGCTGGCCGACTACGACCGGTGGGTGCCGGCCTCCGTCACCGACCGGCTGCCGCTGGCGGGAGCCGAGGGGCTCGCCGGGGTTCAGGCGGAGGCCCGGCGGCTCGCCGAGGACCACGGGCTGACCGTGCCGGTGGTGGAGCATCTCATCGAGCGGTACGGCACGCTGGCGCTCGAGCTGTTCGATCTGATCGACTCGGACCCGGGCCTCGGCCGTCCGCTGCTGGACGGGCACCCGTACCTGCGGGCCGAGGCGGTGTACGCCGTGACGCACGAGGGCGCGCTGCACGTCGAGGACGTGCTGGCCCGCCGGACGCGGCTGTACATGGAGTCGAGCTCGCGCGGCGCCGCCGCCGCGCGGGAGGTGGCCGGCCTGATGGCCGGGCCGCTCGGCTGGGACACCGCCCAGGCCGAGGACGAGGCCGCGCGCTACATCGCGGCCGTCGAGGCCGAGGCCGCCGCGTTGCGGGCGCTCGATGAGGACGCCGTGGCGCCCGGACCTCTCGGTGCCGCCTGACCGGTGCACCGGAAGAAGTGCAGGTGACCGGGGGCGGAGAAGGGCCCCCTCGATGGCATGTGGGGTGTTTCGGCGGACCGTTGAGAGCCGGCACCCAGGGCCGGAAGGGTCGACATGCAGCATGACGATCGCGGCCGCGGCAAGCGGCCGCTCCTGACCTTCAGGCTCGACGGCGAGCTACGACGCCAGCTGGATCGGCGGCTGGGCACGGAGGGCCGCACGCTCTCCGAAGTGATCAACCGCGGCCTCCGGGAGTACGTGGGCCACGTCGACCCGCGCCCGATGGGCGGGGCCTCCGCGCGGCGTGCCGCCGGGCCGGTCACGGCCGTCGCCAGCCCCGCCGATCTCGTCCTCCCGCCGCAGATCGTGGCGTTGCTGAAGGACCTCAGGGAGTCGGGGGAGAGCGAGCTGCTGTCCGCCTCGCTGGCGGCCCTGCACGAGAAGGGCTGGCCGCTGCGCCCGCTCGCCGAGGCGCTCGGCATCAGCCGGCAGGCCGCCCAGGCGCGGATCCGCCGCCCGGTGCCGGACGAGGTGCGGCGGCGGGTGCCGGCGTACGTGCCGCCGCCCCCGTACCCGCGCCGCCGGCCCGCCGCGCCGGGCGCGCGCCGCCAGCACTTCACCGTCAAGATCGACCGCGGGTTACGCACCGCGGCCCGGCACAAGGCCACCCACGAGGGGAAGTCGCTGACCCAGATCGTCGAACGGATCCTGCGCCGCTACCTGCGGCACGGGCTGCCGGACGAGCCCAGGCCGCCGATCGAGCTCGGCGACACGACCCCCACGCGCCCGTCCCGGCGCTGACGTTCCGTACGCCGGGCGGACGGATCGTGATACGGCATTATCAAGTCTTTGACGGGCCCGCCGACTCTGGTTGCCTCGAAGCATGGCCGACGAGAGCGCAATTCCCGCAGGCATCGAAGGCATCGACACGAGCAGGCCGAGCATCGCCCGGCTGTACGACTACCTGCTCGGCGGCACCCAGAACTTTCCCATCGACCGGGAGATCGCCGCCAAGACGCTGCAGGTCGTTCCGCAACTCCGCGACGTCGCCCGGGACAACCGGGCGATCCTCATCCGCGGCGTCCGGCACATGGCCGAGGCCGGCATCCGGCAGTTCCTCGACCTCGGCTCCGGGCTGCCCACCGAGCAGAACACCCACCAGGTCGTGCAGCGCGTCGCGCCGGACGCCCGGGTGGTCTACGTGGACATCGACCCGCTGGTCAGGGAGCACGCGCTGGCCCTGCTCGGCGACTCGCTGCATGGAGACACAGCGCACACCACGCTGGTCTCCGGCGACATGCGCCGGCCCGAGGAGATCCTCGCCCACCCGGAGGTACGGTCCCTGATCGACTTCTCCGAGCCGGTCGGGCTCATGATGCTCGGGGTGATCCACCACCTGCGGGACCACGAGGACCCGGACGGCATCACCACCGCCTACCGGGAGGCCCTCGTGCCCGGCAGCCTGTTCTTCCTCACCCACTTCTGCGCGTCGTACCCCGACGCGCTGGAGCTGGAGAAGACCATGCTGGCCACGCTCGGCACCGGACGGTTCCGTACCGAGGAGGAGATCGCCGCGTACTTCTCCGGCCTGGAGATGCTGCCGCCGGGGCTCGTCGCGCTGCCGGAGTGGCGCCCGGACGCGCCGCTCAGCGGCGCGCTCAGCGACAGCCAGCGGCTGATGATGGGCGGTATCGGGCGGAAGACGTAGCGAAGACGCATACGTGGCGGGCATCCCCCCGAGGTGCCCGCCACGTACGAGTTCAGCTTCCCAGGCGCTTGCGTCCTACACGCTTGAGGCGTGTGCGCTGGGACGGGTCGAGCATCATGTAGCCCACCACCGGCACCGCGATGAGCGCGAGCACCAGCAGCCAGTCGATCGGACTGGGCAGGATCCAGAACACCAGGATCGCCGCGACGATGCTCGCGAGTACGTACTTCGTCCGTGTCGACATCTCCGCCAACTTTCCGCCCATGGGTACTCCAGGTACCCGTCATCATCCTGAACGCCCGAGCCCTCCGCACGGTTCCACAAGCCGTGCACATCAATACCTTGACGGACCGGCGATCTGCGTTCTTAATCCACTGTGACGGACCGTTGCCCGGCGTGGCCCAGCGCCGAGAGGGGCCGAATCGGTGGGAACCCCCAAGCTCGCCCTGGAGGACGTCTCCGTCGTCCTCGGATCCAAGCTGATCCTGCGGGACATCTCCCTAGAGGTCGGCGAACACGAGTTCGTCTGCGTCATCGGCGCGTCCGGCGGGGGCAAGACCACATTGCTCCGTACGGTCGGCGGGCTGATCCCCGCGGAGTCCGGCGCGGTGCTGCTGGACGGCGCCCCGCTGCCCGGCCCGAACCCGCGGCTGGCCATGGTCTTCCAGCACTTCAGCCTGTTCCCGTGGAAGAGCGTGCGGGCCAACGTGGCGTACGGGCTGCGCGTCCAGGGCCGGCGCGACGACGCCGGAGCCGTGGACCGGCTGCTCGGCGTCATGCGCCTCACGGAGGTCGCGGACCACTTTCCGCACCAGCTCTCCGGCGGGATGCGGCAGCGGGTGGGGATCGCCCGCGCGCTCGCCGTGGATCCGGAGGTGCTGCTGCTGGACGAACCGTTCAGCGCCGTCGACGCGATCACCCGGGAGCAGCTGCAGGCCGAGGTGCTCGCGCTCTGGGAGCGGGACGCGGCGCGCAGCGCCGTGCTCGTCACGCACGACATCGACGAGGCGATCCTGATGGCGGACCGGGTGGTGGTGCTGTCCGGGCCGCCGGGCCGGATCACCCTGGAGGTGCCGGTGCCGATACCCCGGCCGCGCAGCCCGTACGCGCTGCGCTCCCACGAGGACTACCCAGAGCTGCGGGCGCGGCTCTGGGAGGCGGTCCGGGCCGGGCTGGAGGGGGCGGCATGATCCTCCGGTGGCTCTCCGTGGTGGTGATCCTGCTCGCCTGGGAGGTCTACGGCCGGTCGATCAACCCGATCCTGCTCTCGTACCCCAGCGCGATCATCGAGTCCTCGCTGGACATGGTCATCGACGGCTCGCTGCCGAAGGCGCTGCGGGAGAGCCTCGTCGTGCTCGGCACAGGATTCCTCATCGGCTGCGTCGCGGGCGTCGTCATCGGGGTCCTCGCCGGCCGCCGCCGCGCCCTGGCGGCGCTGCTGGACTGGCCGCTGAACGCGCTGTACGCGACCCCGGCGGTGGCGCTCATCCCGGTGATCGTCGTGTGGTTCGGTTTCGGGGTGACCGCGAAGATCGTGGTCGTCACGCTGTTCGTGCTGTTCCCCGTGCTGATCAACACGATGCGGGGGGTCCAGGAGGTGCCGCGCGACCTGATCGAGGTGGCCCGCTCGTTCTGCTCGCCGGAGCGCCGGATGTGGGGCGACCTCGTGCTGCCGTCCGCGCTCCCGTACATCGTGACCGGCCTCCGGCTGGCCATCGGCCGCGGTCTGATCGGCGTGATCGTGGCGGAGTTCTTCACCGCGTTCGCCGGCCTCGGCAACCTCATCGTCACGAACGCGAACAACTTCCGGACCGCCCGGATGTTCGTGCCCATCGTGATCATCGCCGTTCTCGGGGTCGCGACCACCGCCCTCCTGGAATGGCTCGAACGGCGGCTGTTCCGCTGGCGAAGGATGGATGAGACCCCATGAACCGATGCCCTCCCCGCCGATATCCCCGGATGACCGTGACCGCCCTCGCCCTGACGGCCGTCTTAGCCGTCGGCGCCTGCGGAGGTGGCGGCGACGCCAAGGCCGCCGGCGACACGATCGAGCTCGGCCTGCCCACCGGCGTGATCAGCTTCGCCAACTCGGACGTCGTCGTGGCCGACAAGCGCGGCTTCTTCCGCGAGGCGGGCATCACGGTGCGGTGGAAGAACTTCAGGTCCGGCGTGTCCGTGGTGCAGGGCGTCGTCGGCGGGTCGCTGGACGTCGGCGGCGCCAGCATCGAGCCGGTGGTCAACGCGTCGGCGCGCGGAGGCGGGCTCGCCGTCATCGGCGCGTACGCGGACCGGCTGACCGTCTCGATGGTGACGCCGAAGAGCATCGCCCAGCCCGCCGGCCTGCGCGGGAAGCGCCTCGGGGTGCAGGAGATCGGGGCGTTCCGCGAGGTCATGACCCGGATGGTGCTGCAGGACGCGGGCCTCACCCGCGACGACGTGGAGTACGTCCCGGTGGACGCGCAGGCCTACGTCGGCGCGCTCGACCAGGGCCGGATCTCATCGGCCATCCTGCAGACCGAGCAGGCGGTCGCCGCCCAGCGGAAGAACCCCGGGCTGCACCGGCTCGCCGACCTGAACGCGCTCAACCCCGACTACTTCTACGGCGCGTACTTCGTGTCCAAGCCGTGGCTGCAGGAGAACCGCGAGCTGGCGACGCGCTTCGTCACCGCGATCACCAAGGCGCACCGGTTCATGTACGCCAACCGCGCGGAGAGCGTGAAGATCATCGCGGCCGCCACCGAGTTCGAGCCGGCCGTGATCGACGAGGCGTACGAGCAACTGCTCGTCAAGCAGGGCGTCTTCCCGGTCAACGACGGGCTCGACCCCACCCGGCTGGGCAAGACCGTCGAGCAGATGCGGCAGTACAAGATCCTCGAGGGCCCGGCGCCCGACCTGAACGCGTTCGTCGACCGCGGCCCGATCGGCGCGGCGGTCAAGCAGCTCGGCCCGATGACGGGAGATCCCCGATGGCACTGACGCCGCCTGCCACCATGCGTGCCGCCGTGCTGTACGGCCCCGGCGACATCCGGGTCGTGGAGCGTGCGGTGCCCGAGCCGGGGCCGGGTGAGGTGCTGGTCCGGGTCGCGATGTGCGGGACCTGCGGCACCGACCTGAAGATCCTCGACGGGCACTTCCCGCAGACGCCGCCGTACGGGGACTTCGTGCCCGGCCACGAGTGGGCCGGGACCGTGATGGCCTGCGGCGCGACGGTTGACGAGTTCAGCCCCGGGGACCGCGTCTGCATCGAGGCGCACAGCGGCTGCGGGCGCTGCGACAACTGCCTCACCGGCCGCTACACCGCCTGCCTGAACTACGCGAACGCGGCGAAGGGGCACCGCGCCAGCGGCATGACCGCCGACGGCGGCTTCGCCGAGTACGCGCTACACAACTCGAACGCGCTCTACCGGATGCCCGCCTCGGTGTCGTTCGAGGACGCCGTGCTCATCACCACCGCGGGCACCGGGCTCTACGGGCTGGACGTGGCCGGTGGCTACATCGCCGGGCAGGACGTCGTGGTGTTCGGGCCCGGGCCGGTCGGCCTGATGACCGTGCAGCTGTGCACCGCGCTGGCCGCCAACCGGGTGATCCTCGTCGGGACCCGGGCCTCCCGGCTGGAGGCCGGGCGCCGGCTCGGCGCCACGCACATCGTCAACGCGCGGGAGACCGATCCGGTCAAGGAGATCCTCGAGCTCACCGACGGGCACGGCGCCGACGTGTCGATCGAGGCGTCCGGCGGCGCGGACGCACCCCAGCAGTGCGCGGAGGTCACCAAGCGGGCGGGCCGGATCGTGGTGGTCGCGTACTACGCGGACCGGGTCACCTTCGACCTGTCGGCGGTGGTCCGCAAGGACATCAGCATCTACACGTCCCGGGGCGAGGGCGGCAACAACGTGAAGCGCGCCGTGGCGATGGCGGCGGCCGGGCGGCTGCGCGGCGCCGAGCTGGTGACGCACCGGATCCCCTTGGACGAGGTCGCCGAGGCGTTCCGGATCGTCCGGGAACGCGACGGCGACCCCATCAAGGTGGTGGTCACACCCTGATCAATGTCTTCTGGGGCTAGCCGAGTTGGCGGAGGAGGGCGGCGCAGAACGCCGGCAGGTCGGCGGGCGTCCGGGAGGTGATGAGGTTGCCGTCCTCGACGACCTCCTTGTCCACCCAGGTGGCCCCGGCGTTCTCCAGGTCGGTACGGATCGAGTGGAACGAGGTCACCGTCTTGCCACGGACGACGTCGGCCTCGGCCAGCACCCAGCCGGCGTGGCAGATGGCCGCCACCGGCTTGCCACTGTCGAATGCCGCGCGGGTGAGCGCGACGAGCTTCTTGTCCGTGCGTACCTTGTCCGGCGAATAGCCGCCCGGCACGACAACGGCGTCGAACTCGTCCGCCCGGACGTCACTCGAGCCCTGTTCGACCGTGACCTTCGCACCCTTCTTGCCGGTGACCTGCTTGCCCTTGGCCATGCCGACGATGACCGCCTCATGGCCCGCCTTGCGTACGTCGTCGTACGGCACCTGGAACTCGGAATCCTCGAAGATCTCGTCGACGAGGAACGCCACCTTGGCCATCGTCGCGCCTTCCTTACCGGGTGGAGGCCTGCAGTCGGCAGACCTTCATACCCAGGACGGGCCTCAGTAGTCGGCGGGGCGCTCGGTGCTCTCGAAGGGGAAGCGGCGGCGGAAGTCGTCGGTGGCCTCCTCCATGGTCACGAAGCTCACCCCGGAGTGCTCGGCGAAGTAGCCGAGGATGCGCTCCAGCATGAGCAGGACCTGCGGGCGGCCGGAGACGTCCGGGTGCAGGGTCATGCCGTACACGGCGTAGTCGAGCTCGCGGTAGACCCAGTCGAACTGGTCCCGCCAGAGCTGCTCGATGTCACGCGGGTTCACGAAGCCG
>WHSL01000397.1 GCA_009380095.1 Streptosporangiales bacterium
CACCATGGGTGATCCGCCGTACGGCGGGAGCAGGAGCTTCGCCACCATGGGCTCGACCGCGAACAGCAGGGCCGCGCTCATCAGCGTGGTCACGGTGAACACCAGCACCGGCAGCAACGCCACCGGAGGAGCGCTCCGCACCTCAGGGGATGGGCTCCCGGCGCGCTGGAAGCTTCGCAGCGAAGTCATGGCTCGTGCGAGCCTCCCCTCAGCCGAGGTCGCTGAAGACGCCGGGGCGGACGACCCCCCACAGCGGCGAGTACGCGTCGGTCCAGACCGGGCCGCCCTGCGCGGGCGGGCTCCACGCGTGCTTGCCCTTCTTCAGGCGCTCGAGGACGGCCGGATCGCGCGCCACCACCACCCACGAGGACGGCAGGCCCTGCGGCGACGGCCGGCTGCCGATCTCCGCGCTCATCGCGTGCAGCCCGCTCGCCTTCGCGGTGGCGGCCACCATCGGGTCCAGGTCGAACACCCGGTTGCTCACGTGGAAGGCGATCACGCCGCCGGGCGCGAGCTTGCGCGCGTACGTCCGGATGGCCTCGCGGGTCATCAGGTGGGTGGGGATGGCGTCGGAGGAGAACGCGTCCAGCAGGATCAGCCCGTACCCGCCGTCCGGAGCGCGCTCCAGCGCCAGCCGCCCGTCACCGGCGCGGGTGCCGATCTGACACGGGCAGTCGCTGAGGTAGCTGAACCACTTCGGGTCCCGCGCGATTTCGATGATCTCCGGGTCGATCTCGTAGAAGTCCATCCGCTGGCCCTCGCGCCCGTAGCCGGCGAGCGCGCCGGTGCCGAGCCCCACGACCGCGAGCCGCGGCGCGCCACCGACGACGTTGAAGATGTCGCCGGCTGGCCCCGCGGGGTCGTAGTAGTCGAGCGGCCTGCGGCGCTGGGCCGGATCCTGCAGCTGTGAGCCGTGCCGGGTGGTGCCGTGCGACAGCGTGCGGCGGCCGTCCCGGTCGACGATGTTGTACGACCCGAAGAACGTACGCTCCTGCAGCTCGGCCCCGAGCCCCGGCCGGACCACGCCCACGAACAGCCCGATGACCATCGCGATGGCGGCGAACGGCCACGGCCGCCGCATCAGCGCGATGACCGGCAGGCAGACGAGGATCATCGCGAGCAGCAGCACCCGGTCGTCGTCGGTGTCGCCGGCCGCGACGAGCAGCACGCCGACCCCGGCCAGGCCGAACAGGAGCAGCCGGAGCCAGAGCGTGCTGCCGACCAACCGGGCCAGCCGCGACCTGTCGCCCGCGGCCAGAGGGAGCAGCGCCACCAGCGCGACCGCCAGCGGGTACTCCGCCACGCTGTTGAACAGGGCGGGGGCGATGAGGCCGTTGAGGAGCGCGCCGAGCGCGCCGCCGGCGGAGGTGAGCAGGAAGAACTCGGTGAGCCGGCGCGCCGGGGGCCGGTCCGCCGCGAGCAGCGAATGCGCCGCGTACGCCGTCAGGGTGAGGAAGAACAGCACCAGCATCATCCGCGGCAGCTCTCCGCCGATGCCCAGCGCGTCGACGATCAGCGTGGGGATGGCGAGCGCCGCGGCGAGGTCGATGGCCCAGGCGGGGGCGGTGCGGCGGGTGGAGGCGAAGGCGGCGATGTAGGTGATGAGGTAGAGCGAGAGCGGGATGACCCAGAGCAGCGGTACGGGGGCGATGTCGGTGGTGATGTGGGTGGTGACGCCGAGGTTCAGCGAGGACGGCAGCGCCGCCAGAGCGATCCAGACGAGGCGGCGCCGCCAGTCGATCCCGTCCGGCGCCCGGCTCTCGGCGCGCGCCTCCACCGTGGTCGAGGAGTCGGACCCCGTTTCGGCAGGGGTCTCGGCCGCACTGCCGGATTCGGGTGCGGCGGCGGGCTGCTCGGAGTCCGCCTCGGTGTCGGTCACCTCGGCCGGCTCGGGTGCGCGTCGCCAGAAGCGGGCCATGAGGGCGCAGGTGGTGAGTGCTACGGCGAAGGCGACGTAGATGATTCCCCACCAGCGGCTTTGGGCGTTGAGGTCGAGGGTGGGTTCGATCAGCAGGGGGTAGGCGAGCAGGGCGGCG
>WHSL01000293.1 GCA_009380095.1 Streptosporangiales bacterium
CGGAATACTCGGCGACCTTCGACATCGTCGACAGCGACGACGACGGCCGGATCTCGGCGGTGGAGCTGATGGCGCTCATGGCGCTGCTCGGCGACGAGGTCGACGAGGAGCAGGCGGGCAAGGTCGTCGCGCAGATGGACGAAGACGGCGACAGCCTGATCACCCTGGAGGAGTTCGCCGAGTTCATGCGCGAGCACGCCGGCTGACGTCGCCGTTCCGGCGGGCCGCACCGCCCGCCGGGCTCCGGCGTCTCGCCGCGGTTCCCTCCGTCTCCTGGCGACGAAGCCAGCAAGTCGGGGCACGATAGTCTCCCTGCTCGGCCATGATCACCGCACAGTTCGCCGAGTACCCGACGATGAGGATCACGCTGACCAGCTCGATCGCCAGGATCGACCAGAAGTCCGCGGTCATCAGCGCGAACGTGGGGAACGCGATGAGCAGGAAGCCGATCGCGAAGGCCAGCATGGTGGGCTTGCGGCCGACCTTGTCGGACAGGATCCCGCCGAACGGCAGCAGCACCAGGAACACGCACATCGCGATCGTGTTGGCCAGCAGCGCCTGGTTCAGCGGGATTCCGGTGTGCACGTGCGCGAAGGCCGACATGTAGCTGACCCAGATGTAGTAGATCAGCGTGCCGGCGATGGTGATGCCGACGACCAGCAGCGCCGCCTTCGGGTGGTCGCGGAACATCGACACCAGCGGGTTGGCCTGCTTACGGCCCGAGCTCTCCACCCGGGTGAAGGACTCGGTCTCCGCGACCGACACCCGAAGCCAGAGCCCGACCAGGCCGAGCAGCCCGCCGATGGCGAACGCGATCCGCCAGCCCCAGCTGGCCTGGTCCGCCTCGCTGAGCGTGGAGGTGATGATCGTGCCCATCACCGACGCGATGAGCACGCCGCCGCCGACCGACACCTGCTGCCAGGAGCCCGCGAAGGCACGCCGCCGCGGCGCGGCCGACTCGACCAGGAACGCCGAGGAGGAGCCGAACTCGCCGCCCGCGGAGAAGCCCTGCACGAGCCGGGCGAGCAGCAGGATGAGCGGCGCGAACAGGCCGATCTGCTCGTACGTGGGGCTGATCGCGATGACGAACGCGGCACCCGCCATCAGCGAGATCGTGAGCATCAGGCCCTTCTTACGGCCGTGCCGGTCCGCGTACGCGCCGAGCACCGCGCCGCCGATCGGGCGCATCAGGAAGCCCACCGCGAACACCGCCAGCGTGGAAAGCAGGTCCGCGGTCGGGTTGCCGGGCGGGAAGAACTTCTCCGCGAACAGCGGCGCGAACGTGGTGTAGACCGCCCAGTCCACCCACTCCACGGTGTTGCCGATCGCGCCGGCGGTGACCGCCTTGCGCTGGGCCCGGGACATGCGCGTCCCCGTGCCCATGGTCGTCGTCACGGCGCTCATCGGCCGTCCCCTTCGTTCAGGCCGGCCGCGTCGGCGACGTATTCGGCGATCTGTGCGTGCGTCGCGTACCAGACGTCCTGGTGCGACGCGATGTGGTCGAGCAGCTCGGTGAGGATCACCATGCGCGACCGGTGCCCGCTGATGTGCGGGTGCAGGGTGAGCTGGAACAGGCCGCCCTCGGCGTACGCGCCGTCGAACTCGTCACGCCAGATGGACAGCACCTGCCGGGGCGGGGTGTACGGGCGCAGCGAGCCGTAGCGCTCCATCATGAAGTACGGCGCGTCGTCCCTGATCCACTCCACCGGGATCTCCACCAGGCCGGTCGGCTCCCCGTCGGCCAGCAGCTCGTACGGCTCGTCGTCGGCCATCAGCGAGGAGTCGTAGATCAGCCCGGCCTCGCGGGTGATGGCGAGCGTGTTGTCGGAGAAGTCCCAGGACGGCGTGCGCATGCCGACCGGCCGGGTGCCGGTGAGCCACTCCAGCGTGTCGATCGAGCGGAGCATCAGCTCACGCTCGTCGGCGGGTTCGAGCGTCATGTTGCGCTCGTGGATCCAGCCGTGCACCGCCACCTCGTGACCGGCGTCGGCGTAGGAACTCACCTCCTCGGGGTGCAGCAGCGCGGACACGGCCGGCATGTAGAAGGAGGCGGGGACGCCGTACGTCTCCAGCATGCGGAGGATGCGCGGGGCGGCGACCCGGGAACCGTACTCGCCCTGGGCCAGCTTGCCGGGCCGGGTCTCGCCGTCGCGCAACGGAATCGTCTCGTGGTCGGAGTCGAAGGACAGGGCCACCGCGACCTTGGCCCCGCCGGGCCAGGACTCGGGGGCCAGGGAGCGCCCGGCCCGGACCCGGTTCACATGGCCGCGCCACGTGGCCTCGTCCCACTGCCAGGGCTGGAGTTCTGGGTCGGTCATGAATCGCCTTCCTTGTCTTCCGAGCGGGGCATGGTGCCGCGGGCGGCCGGGGTGGGCACCCAGGCGCGCTTGAGCGTGGAGAGCTGCAGCGTGAAGTCGGCCGTACGGACGCCCGGCAACGATCCCACGACGTCGGTGGTGTAGCGGCAGAGCTCCCCGTAGTGGCCGAGCACGATCTGGCCGGCGAGGTTGAACCGGCCGGTGGTGGCGGAGAGGTACTTGGTGCCGGGGTGCGCGGCGAGCCGGCGGCCCGTACGGTCCAGCTCCTTGGGGTCGACCTGCAGCCAGAGCATGAGCTCCACCGCGTAGCCCAGCACGGCGGGCTCGGTGAGCGTACGGAACCGCAGGCAGCCGCGGTTCACCTTGGGCGTCCCGGTGGCGGCGGTCGGGATGATCGACACGGTGTCGAACGCGGAGAAGGTGCTGGAGTCCGGCGTGGACGCGGTCTTCCTCGGCCGCCCCCTGCTCCGCGACCCGTACCTCCCCCTCCGCGGCACCACCGGCGACGCCCGCCCCCAAGACGCCTGGCCCGTCCAGTACCACCGCGCCCTCTAACCCCCAAGATCCGGCCGTCAGCCGGAACGCGCGGTGATGAGGGCGGCGAGGCCGTCGAGGATGCGGGCGAGGCCGAAGTCGAAGGCTTCGTCGCGGGCGCCGGTTGCGGCCGGGTCGACGGCGGCCGCCAGCGCCGGGTAACGGGCTCCGTGCTCGCGCATCAGTTCCCGGATGACCGCGCCGAGCTGCGCCTCCGGAGCGCCACCGGGCACGCTCGCGGCCTGCTGCACGATGCCGCGTACGTGGCCGGTGAGCGTGACGACCGCGTCGAGGCGCTCCGGCCCGTCCAGGCCGGTGCCCTCCAGCGCGGTGAGCGCCGCCTCCACCCAGGCGAGCTCGTTGGGACCCGGAACCCGCGGGCCGACGGTCGCCTCGAGCGTCCACGGATGCCGGATCATCGGCTCCATCAGGGCCCGCGCCCACGCATCCAGCCGCACCCGCCATCCGCGGCCGCTCTCGGCTTCGAGGTCCGGGGGGACGCCGATGGCCGACTCGGCCATGAGGGCGACGAGCTCGGTCTTGCCGGGGACGTAGCGGTACAGCGACATCTTGGTGAAGCCGAGCGCCGCGGCGACCCGCTGCATCGAGACCGCCGCCAGCCCTTCGGCGTCGGCCACCTCGATCGCCGCCCGGGCGATGCCCTCCCGGCTGAGCGCGGGCTTCGGCCCGCGCCTCGGGCCGGGCGGCTCGCCCCACAACACCTGCGCCATACCGGCCAGGTCGCCGGCCCGGTCCGTCACCCGCGCTCCTCTCGTCAGACCGCGATCCGCCAGGTTGCGATCTCCACGAAACTGTGTCTAGTGTACACAGAAATAAACCCCGTGACTTCGCGGGCGGCGAGCTCGAGGTGCGGCGCTCGGACCTCTCGCGCACCCTGTACGAGCGCGGCCGCGACCACACCGAGTACATCTTCGGTGACTCCATCGCCTCACTGACCGAGACGCCCGGCGGGGTCGACGTGACCTTCGAGCGCGCCGCCCCGCGCACCTTCGACCTGGTGATCGGCGCGGACGGGATGCACTCGGTGGTACGGCGGCTGGCGTTCGGGCCGGAGTCGGCGTACGTCACCGGGTCCGGTTACCGCATCGCCGGCTGGGACGCGCCGGGTCACCTCACGACGCCCGGCGAGTCCGTGGTGTACACCGAGCCCGGCCGGATGGCGAGCGTGGGCTCGAGCCCGCGCCACCCGCGGAACGCCGGCACGATGATGGTGTTCCACGCCCCGTCGCTCGACTACGACCGCCGCGACCTCGACGCGCAGCGGACCTCCCGGGCCACCCCGTCACCACTCCCCGCTAGATCAACAAGTTGGGGGAAGGATTTTGCAGGGCGGGCCTGCGGGTTCTCCTACAAATTCCTTCCCCCAATTTGTTGATCTTGGGTGGCGAGGTGGAGGAGGGCGGCGGCGGCCGGGGAGAGGGGGCCGGGGCGGTAGATGAGGCCGACGCGGCGGTGGACGGGTGGGTCGGTGGAGCGGACGACGACGCGGTCGAGCTCGGACTCGGCGAGGACGCGGGGGAGGAAGGTGGCTCCGACTCCGTGCACCACCAGTTGCCAGACGGCCTGGCGGTGGGTGGCCTCGGCGGCGATGTTGAGGCCGATGCCGCGCAGCTCCTCCTTGAGCAGCGTACGGTTGCCGGGCTCCTCGGTGAGCCGGACCAGCGGGATCTCCGACACCGCCGCCAGCGGCACCGGGTCGAGCAGCCCGGCGGCGACCTCGGGCGGCATCGCCAGCGCGATCTCCTGCGCCCCCAGCTCGTGGGTGAGCAGCGTCCCGGTGGCCAGCGGCAGGTCGGTGAGGCCGAGCTCGGCACGGCCGCGGCGGATCTCGGTGACCAGGTCGGCGGAGCCGCCGGGGTCGGTGACGTTGAGCACGATGCCCGGGTGCCGGCGGTGGAACTCGCCCGCGAGCGCCGCCAGCGGCACGACGGCGAGCGAGGCGAGGGCCGCGATGTCCAGCCGGCCCTGCCGCAGGTCCCGTACGTCGCGCGCGGCCGACTCCACCCGGGCCATGTCGCGCAGCATGCGGCGGGCCGGTCCCACGAACGAGCGGCCCGCACGGGTCGGCATGAACCCCCGGCCCGTACGGTCGAACAGCTCCACCCCGAGCTGCCGCTCCAGATGCCGGATGGCCTGGGACAGCGCGGGCTGCGCCACGTAGAGGGCCTCGGCCGCGCGGGTGACCCCGCCGTGGTCGATCACGGCGAGGAAGTACTCCACGTGCCGGAGATCCACAGGCAGAGGATGGTCACGGGCCATGTCAGTCCCCCGGGCACGCCGTCTCGTACGCGACCTGGAGGAAGGCCTCGCCCGCCGGGGTGAGCCCGGACGGTGCGTACACCACCCCGTAGGTGCTGGTGAGCGCGGGGCTGATCGCCCGCACCTCCGCGCCGCGCTCCCGCGCCCGCTGCGCCATGCCGCGCTCCGCCACGGTGGCGCCCAGCCCGGCGAACACCAGGGACAGCGCCGCCTCGCGCTGCTGCACGATGGCCGAGGGACGGGTGCGCTTGCCCGCGGCGCTCAGCGCGCGTTCCACCCGGGCCCGCTGTGAGCTGCCCTTGGGCACGATGACCAGGGGGATGTCGGGCAGCGCGGAGAGCGGCAGCGGGTCCGCCGCGGGCAGCGGGGTGCCGGGCGGGAACACCAGCCACCAGTCGTGCGTGCCGAGCTCCACCGTGGACACGCCGCCGCCGGTGACCGGGAGGTAGCTGAAGACGACCTCGCAGTGCCCCTCGCGCACCTTGGCCGCCGCGGCCTCCTCGTCGCGCAGGTCGCCGATGCGGACCGACACGTTCGGA